>JANOUE010000115.1:0-15248 GCA_031416755.1 Hyphomicrobiales bacterium | reverse complement strand
AGGAAATCGCTTTCTGCTTTAGGTTTGAAGCACGTTTTTCATGTTCAAATCGTTTCGAAGACAAGGCACCCAGTTGCACCGAAAAACTCACCTTTCCGTTAAAAGACTGGTCGTTCATGTTGAGCCCGTTGCTGCTGATGTCATCGCCCCACCCTACGCGCGCGGTAACATCCATGGCATTGGCCGATGTAACTTTACTATCGATGACATCAAGATCGGCTTCCGCCTGCAACAATTCCTGGCTCAAATGATCGGCACTTTTTGGCGATAACAGACGGTCGCTAACGCGCCGATCTGCTTGTGATTTCGCAGCCTGACCTTCCGCCAAATAGCGATCTATCAGCAAATAAAGTGCCGTTGCTTTCTCACGTTCAACCGTGCCTTCATGCATGGCGATGGCAATATTTTTGCGCAGTTTCTGAAGTTTTCCGACTTGTGCATGAATCGCTTGGTATTTGGCGCGGTAACCTGCAGCCGTCAGATTTTGCGGCGACACGAAAACCAGTTTCTGCAAGCCGGTTTCAGCCAAATATTTGCGACAGCGGGCTTCAGCTTGTTGCTCAGCAAGCTTGGCCTTTGCGAAAGAAGAGTAACTTACGCTGAGCCCGAGTGTGGCATTGCCGCTATCATCGATACTTCCGGAAAGTGTTGGTGAACGCAAAATTGTTGCTTCCGCGGCTGAACTTTCTTTCAGTTTTTCACACCATGAAGAGCGCGTCGTTTCCTGAATATCCGAAACAGGTTCAATGCGCGGCTTCAAGGGTAAAATTGGCGCAGTAGAAGCAGTTTGCAGTGGTTGAATATCAGCCACTGGCGCAAGGCTTTGCCGCAATTCCAGTAACTTGCCTCCAGTACAGCCAGCAATGGCGAGCAAACTAGCCAGAACGAGCAAATTGGCCCGCCTGCTAGAAAAAGAGTGGTTTGCGTTGGGCATGAATGATCTCACGAGTTGCTGCTTTTTTATCAGTTAGATCGGCCTCAACGAAGAAACCGCGTATGGGTTTGCCAAAGAACGGATGCACTGAAGCAATTTCGCCGGGCAAAATCTGACCGACAACACCAGCTTTCGAACACCAGACCATAGTGAAGCGACAGGAATAGAGCGAAGTGCCCGGTTTATATTTGTCTTCATTGCCATAAGGCACGAATAAAACATCGACACGCGATTTGATCGCGCGCCCTAATGTAGAATTTTCATAGGTTGCTATTTGCTTTTCGATAACGGCTTGGCTGTTCAACAATGTTTGCCGAGTTTTTGATGAAACTTCGAACTCTTTATACGCAACATCCCTCGCCGTGCGGGCATCAAGTGTTTGCTTAGTAAGCAGCAGTAGCTCCGACGATGCCGCCGTTATTTGACCCATAGGACCTGCTTGGGCAAGCTGCAACTTCAGGGAGTGGAGCATCCGCAACTCCGTCTCCATTTGGTCGCGTGCACTCGTCATAATATCAATCTCGCTATCCAATCCAGACATCCGCTGCCCAGTTTCAAGTAAACCAAGAGTACTTGAAGTAAAGGCTTTACGATTTATCAAACGCTTGGAATAAAGGGCGTTCAGTTCGCTTCTAATGCCACTTTCATCCATCTGTTTGATGAATGCTTGGCGAATTTTTTCGGAGCGTTTAATATTCAGATTGGTAACTTTAATGAGGCGCTGTCTCGAAATAATTTCTTTCGAAACCGTATCAGCAGCAAAATTCAACAGGATTGCTGCTTCGCTTCCTGCGCGTTCTGCGTCTTCAGCTTTCTGCGTCGCCTCCGCTAATTTCTGAGAATTCACGTTGAGGCCCAAACGCATGTCACCCAAGTCTTTTTCCACACGGTCAACCAAAACATGCCCCCGCATCAGGGTTTGCGGAGCTGACCAACTTGATGAAATCAGGAAGAAGCCAATCATCAAACCGTAAAAAATGAATGACACAAACAAAATTCCAAGCAGGATAAATGCCAGTCGCTTATACGCGGTCGACACCAACTGCATGCCAATATTGGAAATGAACACCAACGGCGACCTGCGCGGTGCTTTGGCAACGACTTCGATCTTCTTATCTTCTTCGGCAAGTTTAATTTTGTCATGGCGAGTCTTGCTAGGATCAAGTCCTAGAGCCCTACTCAACTGACTCGCACGCAAAGGTGCCGTGAGAACACGCGCAACACCAGGCACTTTGAGAAAGGCCCCCACATCACTGAGTGTGCTGATTACAATCAATTTGAACACATAGCCCAAGTCGCGAAACAGTGGCAGTATGAGGCGATGGGCATGGCTTTCATCGCGCTGATCAACGATGATCAAATCAAGCTGAACGCGCCGCGCAAGCAACAGAGCATCGTTCACATTTTGAACGTAGTCGATGCTCATCGTGCCAATATGTGGCGAAACCAGATCGCAAATTTCATCTGCGTTCTGGCCAAGATATAATATTTTTGGATTGTATGCGGCCTGTTGTACTGGCGGCAGCTTAGGGATGATTTTGACCATCATCCACCGCCGGCTTTTGCAACAACAATTGCTTTGGGTGCTTTCTTAGGTGCAGCACCACGGGTTTCCCAAGCCGTTGTTCCGAGCGTGACGATAGCCAGTGGTGTGAGACACACATACATAACCGGGAACACGAAGGCCATGGTGAGGAACCAAATGCCGTTGGTGCGGCCCTCCTTCGGTAATTTGTGTTTATTGAATTCATAGGCAATCGCAAACACTGAAACCAGCAAAGCATGCATGATCATCGGCATCACAAAGCCAAGGCGCACAATGTGAACCACCAAAGTGATTGGGTAGAACAACAGCAGAAGCTGCATAGAACAATAATGCACCAGCACCACAGGATGAAACCGCGTCAGGAAAGGCAAAGCGGTCAAAAAGTCTACAATGTTAGAGCGGCGCCAGCGCAATTGCTGGCTGATATAGCCGGGCAATTTTGGGGGCGCCTTGGTAAAACACCGCGCATGAAAACACAGGCGCGTTTTATATCCACGTTCTACAAGCTTGCGTGTGAGAAACCGGTCCTCGCCATATTTTACGTCATCACCTAGGAAAGTGCGGCTTTCCACATCATGGTCCACCGCAATCAAAGCTGAGCGACGATAGAGCGTGAGACAGCCAGACAGACACATCACATGGCTAAAGGCATTCTCCAGGTTTTTAAGGAAGTGGTAACCAATCCAATATTTTACCGTCTGCATTCTGGTCAGCCAAGTTTCATTGGCATTGACCACAAACACACAGCCACCAACGCCGTCAGCACCTGTCGTGTACATATGGCGCACCAAAACCCGCACCACATTATTGTCGACAATAACATCAGAATCGACCGACATGATCAGGTCAGTGTGGGTGACCAGAACTGCGTTTTTGATTCCAATACGCTTGCCAACATTTTTCACATTGCGCAAAACTTTCATCCAAGGATAAGTTTCGGCGATCTGCAAAAGATAGTCATAAGTTCCATCCGTCGAACAATCATCGACGAAAACAACCTTTAGTTTCTCACGTGGATAGTCCAGAGCGTCAAATGCCGCAGCGGTTTTAAGAATGGTGGGGCCTTCATTATAAACCGGAACGATGATGGCCACTGTGGGCCAGACGGGCGGATCGATATCGTAATTTTCCAGCGTACGACCATCGGCCAAGCGCAGAACGCTGCCGAATAAATAGCGATTGGTGAAAACAACCAACACCAGTATCGCAAAGATCCACTCAAGATAAGATAACGCTAACATACCCACACACAAACACGCGGCCATGCACCGGCCATTGCCACAAGTGTTAGAGATTAAAAATTGCGCATCAGTTAATTCATGGTTGTATCGGGATGTAGAATTTTTGAGTTAATAAAAACCAGTCGGTAACCTTTCGAAGGTTTTAACCACGCTGCTTTACGCCTCCTCCATTGCCTTGCGTGTTTCCTGTAGCCCTAACAAAGCCTCTGGGGAGGGGTAAAACATGAAAAGCAACACTGCAATTGCCGAGCAATTGCACTCCAATAACTTGCCTAAGATATCCACCATCCGGCTTGTGGCGGTTGAACCCTGTGCATTGCCAGATGCCGCAAGTGCAACAGTTGCCGTTATCGGCCTTGGTTATGTCGGTCTGCCGTTAACATTGGGTTTTGCCAAAGGCTCACGCGCCATTGGCTTTGACATCAATCTGGGCAAAGTGAACGAGCTCAAACAAGGCCTCGACTTTACTGGCGAAGTAACCGGCACCGAGTTGAAAGAGGCGAACGCTGAATTCACAACCGATGCCTCAGCACTTAAAAATGCTGACGTCATGATCGTATGTGTGCCAACACCAGTTAACAGCCACAACCGACCAGACTATGGTCCACTGCTTGCTGCCAGCCGAACCATTGGCACCCATATGAAGCGTGGCGCCGTAATTGTGTTTGAAAGCACCGTCGATCCGGGCACCACGGAAGACCGTTGCTTGCCAATTATCGAAGCTGTGTCCGGCATGAAGCTTGGATTGGATTTCAACTTGGGTTATTCGCCTGAGCGCATCAATCCAGCTGATCCAACGCGAAAACTGGCTGACATTAAAAAAATTGTGGCTGGCTCAACACCAGCCTGCACCGATTTCATGGAAGCACTTTACAGCCGCGTAATCAAAGCTGGCCTTTATAAAGCCACCTCTATTCGTGTGGCCGAAGCTGCCAAAATTTTGGAAAACACGCAGCGCGATGTGAACATTGCATTGATGAACCAAATGATGATGCTGTTTGATAAGATGGGCATTCGTTCAACCGACGTGATCGCAGCAGCAAGCTCCAAATGGAACTTCCATCACTATCGCCCGGGTTTGGTGGGTGGTCACTGCATCGCAGTTGATCCATATTTCTTGGTCGACGCTGGTCGGCGACATGGCCTCGCCATGGAATTGGTTGCAGCCGCTCGTTCAGTAAATGAGCAAACGTCGCTTTATCTCGTCGAAAAAATCGAAGACCTCATGACCCATCGCCGTGGTGGCGTGAACAAGGCCAAAATTTTGGTGCTTGGTCGCAGCTTCAAAGAAGATTGCCCAGACACACGCAACTCCAAAGCCTATCCAATGATGGATGCATTGTGGAACCGTGGTGCAGAAGTCTTCAATTTCGATCCCGTTGCATTTGATGATCATTTTGAAGGCGGTCGTGGTGCAGTGAATATTGAGGACCCTGCAGCCCATGGACCTTATGACGCTATCATTATCACGTTGGCCCACAGTGTGTTCCGTGAACAATTTGATGCCGCGTCATTGGCAGCATTAGCCCACAAACACGCGCCATTAATCGATATGCGCGGCAATTTTGAATGTGTTGAAACCACTGACTGGTTCAATTACTGGCGCCCATAAGCACCAATGGTTGAAACACAAAAGGCAGGATGTCGAAAGACACCCTGCCCTTTTTTATGTGATGTGCTCAATAAAAAATCCGCCTCGTAAATTCCCGAAGCGGATCCAGTTCAAATGCTGAGAAATTAGTTAGAGAGTACTACAGAAGTTTTCGAACGAATACCTTCTGGCACCGGCACAGCGGTCGCACTGTAATCCGAGTTCAGCACCAAGGTTGGCCCCTTCTCAACAGAGATGCGCCTTGCAACAATTGCGGTATATGCAGAATTCTCACCCACATTTGCATTTGGATCGACAAGCAGTACCGCTTTTGGCAAATAAATAGTGCCAGTCAAAGTGTGGGCATTTGTAGCACTTATTTTGTGGATGCGTATGCCTGCCATTTTCGGATCGTCAAAAAACAACAAGCCTGCCATAGCGCCAGTTTCGGCTCCGCTCAAATCAATTGTCGCTTCTTCAGTGAACCAGATCATGCCCAACATGCCCGTCATAAAGATGCCAACGTTCTTGCCGGTAAGCGATGCCTTATCCCTTACCCGGAACAACCCATCTTTCATAACATATGTGCCTGCTTTCAATTTAACAATCGCCGAGTTTTCAACTCTAAGGCCGCCACAATAGACCCCGGGATTCAAAGTAACATTACCGCTTGAAACCACCACATTGGTATAGTCGCATGCACCGTAAACGGGGGCGGCTCGAGAAGCCAGTGGATCAGCAATTGCTGGGCAGTCGGTCAGCGCAGGTGCAACTTCATTGTAAGATGACGCAACTATGGATCCACCCAAGTTGAATATGCCGCCCGAAGAGCACAACAGTGAGGCCGATACAGTGGACCCACTACCCAAATAGATCGAGTTCATATCTGTGCTATTTGAGTATATGCCGCAACCATTTGCTTCTACATGCGCACCAGACTGAATTGAAAACCCAAACGGTCCAGATGGCGCTAATGACAAAACGCAGATTTTAGTTTCGCCGGCAAGTGAAGCTGTCGAGTTCGTCACCACTGGTGTTACGTCGGCACTTATGAATTGGGCAAAAAACGGGGTCCATACTTCTGTGACTTGAACTGTGACCGAACCCATGGCCCGATCAATAACAACGTCGCCGCTGATGCTGCTGGTGGCACCTTTGAGCTGCTCTGCGAGGTAAGCTTGGGCAGAAGCTTTAATTGAAATATCTGTCGAACTTGCTAGTGACAATTCCTTTGCGCCAGCCAAAGCTGCTGCGTCGCCCGCCGCTTGCAGTTCTGAACGCTTCATCGACAGCGTACCAAAATCAACCCCAATACCAACCCCACCTAGCAACATGGGCAACGCCAATGCAAAAGTTACGATAGTGTTACCGCTGGTGTTCAACAACAGACGCTTTAGGCGGTTTAGGCCGAAAGCTGACTTCTCACTCTTATTTTTCATCACAGTCAAAATAATACTTACCCCAACTAGTACGACAATAATTACACAATCTAGTGCAACACATGTGATGTTGTAGCAGGTGATTTACTAATTCCTGTTTACATAATGTTTAAAAGTGGAGCGAAAACCACTAACAAATACTGATAAATTCAAAGTGCTGTTCTTAACCTTGCCAAATCCTTTACATCAAAACAGCGGAAGTGCTTGTGCGCATGCCGTCGAGCCGAGGCACATGAGAGGCAGACAAAATTGCAATTCATTTACCACCAACTTTCAATCGGCCTTAAGTCATGACTGCTAAATGTTGCCATTCGGGATGGAAATATTCATGCAAAAAAACAGTCACGGAACCAGTGGACTAGGTCGGAAGATTTCCAAACTGGTTGCTGTATCAGTACTCAGCGCGATGTTTATTCTGGCAATCATCTTGATGCTTAGCCAGGTGCAAGACTCAATTTCATCAAAACACAAGAATTTGAATTCTGTGGGCTATGCTTTCGCTGCCGCAATGGCCGACAGTATCGAATCCCAAAACCGTGCTGAAATTCAAAAAGTCCTTCGTTCAATTGCCCGCCTTCCAGATATCCTCCATGCCGTCGCAGTAAACAATTCAGGCAAAAGCATAGCGTCCATGGGCAACGCCACATTCTTAGATAGTGATCTGATCAACAATGAGTCAGGACTCTGGCAAATGTTGACAAAAGGCAACATGCCAGTCTCGGTAGATATTATTAGAGGCGGGGCAACTGTCGGCAAATTGGTTTTGATCGCAGACATTTCAGACATCCGTCAGAGCATTTTGCGAACATTGCTCACCACCATCATTGCATCACTCATTGCATCCGCAATGGCAGCGCCAATTTCACGTCCACTACAACGTAAAATTACCGGACCAATTATAAAGCTTACGAGCACAATTCAAAAACTTCGCGAGACCCGCAGTTTTCAACCTGCGGAAGTCACGGGCGCCGAAGGCGAAACAAAGGTGCTTGTAGATGCTTTCAATGGCATGATCGTAGACATTCATGATCGTGATAACGCACTTCAACAGCTGGCTTATTTTGACCCACTCACTGGCCTTCCAAACCGGGTCAACTTTCACAAAATATTGAATACAATGTTGGCTATCGACGAAAGTAAGCCGCGCCAAAAAGCTGCAATTTTCTTGATGGATATCGATAATTTCCACGCAATCAATGACGCCTTAGGCCACAGCATTGGCGATGCTTTGCTAATGAATATTGCAGCCTTATTCAATGAAGAAGCCAACGAAAACGTCAATGTCGCAAGAATTGGTGGCGATGAATTTGCAATTGTAATTCCTGGTGTGGAGACAACGCAAGCCGCCGAAGAGCAATTGGCACGCTTTATCGCCACACTCTATCAACCCATAGATCTTTTGGGCCACGCGCTGCACATTACGGCCTCAGTCGGCGCATTGCTAATCCCAAAAGATGGCTCCAACATGGGTGAAGTGCAACGGCACCTTGATCTTGCTCTGCATGCAGCAAAGCAGTCTGGTGCTGGCCGCGTTTACTTTTACAATCCTGAACTCAGTGAAAACATCAAAGAAGAAGCCGAATTGGCCCAAGGTCTGCGGACTGCATTGGCCAACAACCAACTCGACGTGCATTTCCAGCCAATTGTAAGCCTCGCTACCGGTAAAACCGATGGATTTGAGGCGTTGGCACGCTGGAATCACCCCATTAAGGGCATAATTCCACCGTCTAAATTTATCCCAGTGGCAGAGAAATCTGGTCAAATTTCTATGCTTGGCGATTGGGTTCTTCGGACATCTTGCAAGCAAGCCAAGGCTTGGATTGACATGGGATTGCCACCACGATTTGTTGCCGTGAATATTTCTGCGGCACAAATGTTACAAGCTGGTTTCATTGAAAAAGTGCGCCGCGCACTAAACGATACCGAACTTCCCGCCAATCTCCTGTGTCTAGAATTGACGGAAAGTCTGTTTGTTGGAAAGTCTATGAACACCGTACAAAAACTATTGCTTGAGCTCAAGCAGATAGGCATCCGAACCGCGCTTGATGATTTTGGAACTGGATACTCATCATTGTCCTATTTGGAGCACTTGCCTTTCGACAAACTAAAGATCGATCGCGCATTTGTCAAAAATCTGCACACAGGCAAGAAAAACGTCGACCTACTTCACGGCATCATCGAACTAGCACATGCACTTGGTATGACGGTTGTGGCTGAAGGTGCTGAAACTCTGGAACAGCTGGAGATTCTGATCCACCTCAATGCAGACTGTGTGCAGGGCTATGTCTATGCTAAGCCCGCGCCAGCCGCTGAAGCTGCAAAACGCGCCGCAGATATTGATTTGGTAGCAGAGCTAGCCAAAGAAGAAGAGCTGGCTGAAGGCTAAGATTAAACTCTAACGCGCACCAATCACATAATTGAAGCTCACCGAAATGCGTGAGCCTTCGGCCTTGTTCAGTGGAACTTCATGACGCAACCAACTTTCCCACAACAGTAAAGTGCCCGCAACTGGTGTCTCGCTGATATGAGATTTAATTTCACGCGGCGCAGTGGCCAGTCGCGGTGGCGCAGCCATCATTAAGCCATGGCGAGGGTCTTCAAAAACAATCGGCCCCGCACCTTGCGGCACTGTTACATAATAAGCTCCACTGATCACAGCATTTGTGTGGATGTGCGATGTGTGGCTGCCACCCTCTGGCATCACATTAACCCAGATCGAATCACAAATGGGCTTTCCACCCCGAATGTCCCAGTGCAACTTTTTGCCAAAATCTGCAGCGTGCTTATCAATTTCGCGAACCAATTTTCGAAATGCTGGAATAATTTCCGCCAGATCTAAATTCGAAGCAAAACTCGTATAGCCGGGATAGCCATGTTTTTCGCACCAGCGTTGGCCAACTTTGTCATCTTCACTCAATGTAAGTGCAGCATCCTCCAAATCACTATTGAGGCGCGATGAATTTTTCAATTCATCACGATAAATCAGAGTTGGAAAAACAGTCTGTATTTGTACCATAGAAATTCGAATAGCGCCGAAGCCAATTCTACGCAAGCGCCAGCAATTTCATTTACGGATTGACGCAGAATGAAACTGTTGCCGTGCAACTAGGTCTTCCAACCAATTGGTCGCCCATTGCATCAATTGCCACTCCACCACCGACGCAAGCCAAACTCACTTTTTCAGTTCTCAGCTTGGGACCATGTTGACGCCGCAGTTTCCGAACTTCATTCCTAACTTCAAGTCTTGCCTTCTGGCTGGCACGCTCTGCTGTCTTTGCAGTTGCCGATTCTTGAATAACACCACAATAAGCCAGCGCTGAATTCGAGGTCAAAGAAAAAGCTGATACTGCAATGAATGCAGAAACTATTGCGACTCGAGGGTTCATGATTTTACTCCATCTTCGAAATAGCCCCCATGTCAAATTCTATCACATTTATTTCTTTCTGTCAGCTTTTGATATTTAGACTGAGCTTGAAGTAAACTGAATTATGTGCCTTATAGTGCACAGGAGACGCAAATATATGACCCTGCCAAAACACTTACTGGATGGATACTCTCGCTTTCGTTCTGGTCGCTATGCGGCAGAGGCTGATCGCTATTTGAAGCTTGGCGAAGGCCCACAAAAACCAAAACTGATGATCATTGCTTGCTGCGATTCCAGGGCTGCGCCTGAAACTATTTTCGACGCCGGTCCCGGCGAAATTTTTGCGGTGCGCAATGTAGCCAATCTAGTCCCTGCTTATGCGCCTGATGGCAAGCATCACTCCACCAGTGCTGCAATTGAATTTGCAGTTCTCTCACTTGCTGTGAAAGATATTATTGTAATGGGCCACGGCCGCTGTGGTGGTATTCGCGCGGTCATTGACGAAAATGCCCCACTTTCAAAAGGCGACTTCATTGGAAAATGGATGAGCGGTGTGGAAGATTTGGTCCATGCCGTACGCCAAGACCATGAAGATCACGCCACCCTTGCCACAGCAGTTGAGCGCGCTTCGATTGAACATTCAGTTGCAAACTTACGCACCTTTCCTTGGCTCCGAATGAAAGAAAAAAAAGGCGAGATTGGTCTGCACGGTGCTTGGTTTGATATTGGCTTAGGTGAGCTCCATATTTATGATGATGCAGCCCACCGCTGGAATTTAACTACTTGATTTCCCACGTTATATTCACATCAATAGCAATCACTTGCTCGCCTTGTGCAATGGGAACTGCACCAGCATCTGATGCCATTGCTCTGGCTTGCATCAACACGGGCTGCGGCGGCTGATAAGCTCCGCCTTCACTCAATGAAAGCAAATTACCCAACGAAACTGCGGTCGCAGCCGCATAGAGTTCAGCCTTATGCTTTGCATCTTTCACGGCTTCCTTGCGGGCTTCATCTAAAGCAGCTTGAGGATTGGAAATCGAAAAGGTGATGCCATTGATTTGGTTTGATCCAGTGGAAACAGCTTGGTCCAGCAGCCCGCCTACTGACTCCAATTTGCGTATCGTGACATTCACCGTGTTCGAAACATCATAGCCGGTCATTTTCGGCGGCTGCCCATTATTCTGGCCATAATCATAGCGCGGAGCCACGGTAAAATTCGAAGTTGAAATATCTTTGTCTGCAATGTTTGCAGTCTTCAACACAGCCATCAATTCAGTCATTGCCTTGGTGTTGGCATCCAAAGCTTCGCGAGCCGTGACAGCAGAGGACAAAACCCCCATGTTGACCAAAGCAAGATCAGGAACCGCATGAACTTCGCCATGACCAACAAGTGAAATACTGCGCATCACTTTCAGATCCTCAGAAAACGCCGGCGAAATGGCACAGGCGGTTACGAGCAATGCCGCAGAAAAAATCGATTTTAACATGGCGCTGTCATTCCTTTTATTGTGACCAATCTCAAGTGCCAAAAAATTACGGCCGTTTCTTGTTAGCGAAATGGTGGTTCATCGAAACTGCGGAGTTTTCTGGAATGCAGGCGCGAGCGTTCGCGGCGCAGATTGTCGAGTGCAGCTAACCCGATAAGCAAGTGCTCGCCCACCGCACGATCATAAAATGCATTGGCAGCACCGGGCAGTTTAATTTCGCCATGCAACGGTTTATCCGAGACACAAAGCAAAGTGCCATAAGGCACGCGAAACCTATAACCTTGGGCAGCAACTGTGCCAGACTCCATATCTATAGCAATACCACGCGAAAGATTGATACGTTTTCTCTCGGCAGTCCAGCGCAGCTCCCAATTGCGGTCATCATTGGTCACCACAGTGCCAGTGCGCAGTCGCGCCTTAAGCGCCTCACCAGTTTCGCCAGTCACATGGGCAGCAGCCTCTTGCAAAGCAACCTGAATTTCGGCGAGAGCTGGAATTGGAATCTCCGGCGGTAACACATCATCAAGAATATTATCTTCGCGCAAATAAGCGTGGGCCAAAACATAATCGCCAATACGTTGCGAGTGACGAAGCCCGCCGCAATGTCCAATCATCAACCAACAATGAGGGCGAAGCACAGCCAAATGATCTGTCATGTTTTTGGCATTGGAAGGGCCAACGCCAATATTCACCAGTGTAACGCCACCTTCGCCATCGCGGCGCGTGAGATGATATGCGGGCATTTGAAATTTGTGCCATTGGTTGATGGCCAGAATTTCAACAATCTCCGCCGCCGCCATGCCGCGAGTTATGGCCTTGCCACCTGGAATGTGCAGGGCTTCATAAGGGCCATCCACATTCAATTGCTCAATCGACCATTTGACGAATTGATCAACATAGCGATGATAATTGGTGAGTAATATCCATGGTTGGAAGTTGCCCCAATGGGTTCCAGTATAGTGCTGCAATCGCTTGAATGAATAATCCACACGCACCGCATCAAACAAAGCCAATGGCAACGGCTCATCTGATTTTTGCTCCCATTGCCCATCAGCAATTTCATCCCCCACCAAAGCCAAATCTGGAATGGGAAAATGCAAAGCAAGCTCAGCCGCCGTAATCGGCCCAGACCCAAATTCATTGCCTTTTTCTAAAACATAAGGGTAAGGAATTTGTTGGTTTGAAAGATCAACCTCAATCGTCGCAACATAATCTCCCACCAGATGCGTAAGCTGATCAATCAGATAACGCTGGAAATGGGCAGGCTGAGTTACAGTGGTCACATAAGTGCCAGGGCCCTGAAACTTGGCATAAGCTCTGCCAATCCGTGGCTGCAAGCCAGTGCTCGTATAGGTGACGCGCAGTTCTGGATAACAAAACTGGCGTTTTTGTTCCGCCGTAGGCACTGTCTTGTGGGTAAAATAGGCCTCCAAACAGTCCCGCAGCGCTTTGCTTGCGTTTTTATGAAGGGTGATGAGCTGCTCAACAGCAGCTTGCGGGGTTAGGCTTTGCTTTTTCATCGAGTCAATCTAGCACAGTTCTGTGACATTACGATCTAGCCTTGTTGAATAAAATAATGTAGCCATGCGCCACCACTGGGGGCCTGTAGCTCAATGGTTAGAGCTAGCGGCTCATAACCGCTTGGTTGCGGGTTCAAGTCCTGCCGGGCCCACCAATGGATTGATCTGATCAACTCCCAAATTCAGCACCTGCTAAATTAAAGCAATTTTTTCGCATCATCGTCCTCAAGATGAAAGCTGCGCAATATATGATGCAACGCTGGCGCCAACGCAAAGCCGGCCACTGCAAAAAACAACAGGCCTGACACCAGTGCATAAACTCCTTCAAAGATTTTAGCGCCGGTACTGGTCATCGCAGACACATCCAGCGGCCCCATGCCTGACAAGATCATTGCGGCATTGGCAAAGGCCGAAACCATATCCATATGACCAAGTGTCATGTAACCCACCATGCCCACGGCCAGTGCTACAGCAATTACAACCAATGCCCATAGCGCATTGCGCGTTGAGCGCTGCACCAATTTGCGCCGCCGCATCATGACTTGAAAATCCGCTCGCCCTGTTGATCAATGATGAGCTGGCCCTTGGCAAGAGCAAAATCAGCAGCCTCGCTCGCATCAGTGAATTTATCTGCCCGCACAAAGCGATGCGACTTGCCATCTTTAGAGATCACGCCAGCCAACTGATATTGCCCACCTTCTCTGTAGGGCTCAGCCGAAATCAGGAACCCCTTATACTCGAGGGTTTTCGTGGTTGCAGGTTGCCCTGCCCCACCCCCAAACAAATTTTTCAACCACTGCATAAAATTTCCTCGCACTATATTGAATGTCGCAATTCTATCAGGCAAGCAACGTCATCGCCATGCCCTATTTTTTCTGCTTGACGGATGCTGGCTTTGACTGGCAGAAAATAACAGCCCGATTTTGAGTCCGGAAAAACCGAAGTCTCAAATTTTGATTTTCCAATTGTAACGCCAACCCGAACCGCCCCAAAGCCCCGCCGCCCACCTTGCAGAAACTTAATCCGCGCCGAGATATCAGGTGGCAGCGTAATAAAATGCCAAGCGCTCTCGCCAGAATATTTCCAGAGTTGGGATGTAAAGGGGAAAGAATCCATAATTTCATGATAGCCCAATTTTGTGATATGCTCACCATCGGAGAATTCAAATGGCCAATCGGAAAGACAAGGCAAAATCAAAAACTGCTCATCCTCAAAAGGTCAAACCCAATTTGGCTGATATCGACCCATTTGTAGAATTCAAAGAATGGTCAAGCGCCGCAGATGAGAAGGCCTATAAAGACTTATGAATACCAAAGTTGAATTTACCAAAGGCGAAATAGGTAAAGGCAAAATAATCAAAGACTTCTTGTCGCCACCATCTGATATAGTATTGCGCAATCGGAACAGAATGCCCACCAACCCTTCGAGGCTCGCAAAAGCTCGCACCTCAGGGTGAGGTTGTTTTTTCCCTCACCCTGAGGTGCCCACGAAGTGGGCCTCGAAGGGCAGCAGTGAATAACCTCAATAATGCACAACATAACAATTGGGAATATTATTAGCCACATTCTGCCAAAATCTTGAAATTGAAACTGGATTTAAGCGCTACAACAAGTGTTGGAAAAGCGGTTTAAGTGAATGAAAATTGGTGTGGCGGTTAAGTTCTTCTATTTATATCTTTTGACCTAACTCTGCCTGAGCTAAAACCCCTTCGCCAACCCCGCCTGCCTCAATATTGCATTTGCAGTGTGGCGACTGGGGATGCCGATTGGTACGGGAAAATTTCTTTTGGTGATCGGGCTGTGCCAAATTTCGTGGCTGCCTTTGCCTTGCCTCACCAAATAACAACCAGCAGCCAATAACAAATCATGCAATTGTCGGTCAAACTGCGGTGCCATCAGGCAGCAATAGCTTCACGCAAGGCGGTAATTTGCAAATACACTGAACTTGGTTCAACGCCGGGATGATTGTCGGGCAATAAATCCATCGCCATGGCGTTGATCTTCGTCATGACGCCATCCAATGTAGGAGCATCAGCCGCCGCCGGAATAGCATCACAATGCCCACTCCAAACCGAAGCCTCATCATCCCAAACCGCAGAAATAGTGAAGATGACAGGTTTTTG
>JANOUE010000114.1:0-3514 GCA_031416755.1 Hyphomicrobiales bacterium | reverse complement strand
GCATATCTTGCATAAATTCTATGGAACCGGGGCAATCCAGAAAGGTGAAGCTTTCGCCCATGAAATTTGCGGTCGCAACATTGACCTCAACACCCATGCCAAGGGTTCGTGCCTCTGACGAAGCATCGCCAATTGTATTCTTGTCAGCAAGGCGACCTTGACGTGGAATGGCGCCGCAGCGATAGAGGATCGCCTCAAGCAGAGTTGTCTTGCCACTTTGATAGGGACCAACCAGAGCTATGCACCTAGGCCCTTTTGCATTTCTCACCTGTCCTGCGGCCATAATGTTCCTCCCTCATATCGCATCGAGCAATTCAGGGCCATCCATGGGGCGCTGAACCACACTCAGGCGGCTCAAACTGATTTGTATGGTTGCTCCAAATTCTGTCCGTTGCAAGGGAAATGATGAGGTTGATCACTACCTGAAGTTCGAACAGAACAAACCCCAAACTTGCGCCGCACTTGACTTAACTTCGTGCGCTCTTAATGTGAGCAACAGGGGAAAGCGATCTCCTCTCAAGGTGCCATGCTCAAGAATCGTTTTCCCTTCATTTTAAGAGAGCACCATCATGGCCGCACCAAACTCTATCAAATCCGACAAACTTTCCCGGCTCATTGGAACTATGAGCCCGCCGATCATAATCGACGTTCGCACCACTGAAGATTTTGACGCTGACCCGCGCCTGATTCCAACGAGCATTAGGCGCAGCTTCGAGTCCGTTTCGGATTGGGGCAAAAACTATGCCGAAAAATCCGTCGTCGTGGTTTGCCACCACGGGGCAAAGCTCAGCGAGGGCGTTTGCGCGTGGATGCGCCAACTGGGGGCCGATGCAATTTCACTGGAAGGTGGATTTGTGACGTGGCAAGAGGCGAAATTTTCAACTGTCCCATCTGCCAAAATCCCACCACGTGATGGTGAGGGGCGAACCATTTGGGTTACCCGCAGTCGACCGAAGATTGACCGCATCGCCTGCCCTTGGCTCATTCGACGTTTTGTTGATCCTTCGGCAGTTTTCCTGTTTGTGGCACCAGCAGAAGTGTTAGCGGTTGCCGATCACTTCAACGCTACGGCCTTTGACGTCGAAAATACCCATTGGAGCCATCGCGGCGATCTTTGCACTTTCGACGTGATGATTGAGGAATTTGGTCTGTCATCAGATGCGTTGTTGAGGCTTGCCACAATCGTTCGCGCGGCTGACACGGCACGACTTGATCTGGTGCCAGAAGCAGCAGGCCTGCTTGCAGCGTCTCTCGGATTATCGCGCATATATTGTGATGATCTTCAGCAACTGGATGCGGGCATGCTGCTCTATGATTCGTTCTATCGCTGGTGCCGCGATGCAACCGACGAAACCCACAATTGGCCCAGCAACAAATTGCGGACCTAGAATCAAGAAACCCGCTGACCTTTTGGTCAACGGGCTTTTTAACTCAGTACACAACCAACTTACTTGGTTACTGGAGCCTTAACGCCGAAAGCAGCAAAGCTGGCTTCGAAAGGCTTGAATGCGCTCTTCGCAGCAGCAGCATAAAGTTCACCAAGCTTGGTGAATTCAGCAACAGTTGCGTCAAATGTTTCTTTTGCAAAAGCTTGTTGAACTTCAACGGCCTTATCGAAAGATTTAGTAGCAACTGTCTTTTCGAATACAGCGGCGTTCTTTTCGAAAGATTTCTTAGAGAAATCAGCAACTTCAGTTGCAACGGCTTGGTAGCCCTTGGTCAAAGCAGCAGTCGATGCAGTTACAGCTTCAATACCATCTTTGCTGTAGGCTTGTAGATCTTCAAAAGATTTCATCACGGTAGTTCTCCATTTGGTTAGTTCGTATTGGGTTAATTTGTTTCGTGAGCCTGATATATGTGCACTGCACCATAGTGTCAAGAGAAATATTGCATTGCAACATAATTCCTTTCGAGCTATTTGCCAACCAGCCTCATATAAGTTTACTTTAAAGTAAGTGCGTTCACGTAAAAACCAAAGTTTGTTGCACAGTGGGGGCCTGTGGGAACATTAAGTCTGTGAGGCTGGTCCTCGCAAAAATATAATTGAGTGCCAGCTAAGGTGGGATACTGAATGTCTGTAATGTTTTTGCTGAAACGCACATTAGTGGTGCTTTTAATGTGTGCTTTTGCAGGCGAGGCTCTGGCCAATGCGCCTTTTTCCTCTCTCACTGTCGATGCTCGCACTGGTAAAGTGCTTTATCAAAAAAATGCAGATGATTTGCGCCGTCCAGCTTCGCTCACAAAGATGATGACGCTTTATGTGTTGTTCCAAGACTTAAAGTCTGGTCGCATTAAACGCACTACGCAATTGCGCATTTCGCGTCGTGCTGCCGCCATGGCACCGTCTAAACTTGGTTTAAAAGCAGGTTCAACGATCTCTGTTGATGATGCGATCAAAGCTTTGGTAACGAAATCGGCCAATGACGTTGCCGCTGCTATTGGTGAAAATCTCGGTGGCACCGAATCAAATTTCGCGGGGCGCATGACGCGCGTTGCCCGTTCGATCGGCATGAGCCGTTCGACCTTTCAAAATGCATCCGGCCTGCCCAATCCGAAACAGTTTACAACAGCACGCGATATGGCGACTCTGGGTCTGCGCTTAATGCGCGATTTCCCACAGTATTATCCCTATTTCCGAATCACGACGTTTAATTACAAAGGTCAAACTATTCGCTCGCATAACCGCCTTGTAGGCCGTTTTAGTGGTACAGATGGTATTAAGACTGGCTATACCAATGCCTCTGGCTACAACCTTGTTACTTCAACACGGCGCGGCGATAAACGCTTGGTTGGCGTGGTTTTGGGAGGGCGCACAACTGCTGCTCGCAACACCTACATGATGGTGATGTTGGAAAAAATGTTCCCCAATGCCAAAAGTGGCTCAAAGGTTGCAGCCGTTGCAGGTTCCAGCAAAGGTGTGATCGATCCGCTGGCCGTCGCCGCAAATCAGCGCGTAAATGGCGAAATTCTTACCCCCAGCCAGCCGCTAAATGACGATCAAATGGCTGCTGCCAGTGCACAGGCTTCCCAAGGACCTGTCGATGAAGACAGCGAAGTGGATGTGGCTGAAACCGCTTCCACCAACGAGCCAAAGGTCTTGCAGGCTGATTTAGCACCTGCCGCTGGCATGCTTTCCAAGAGTAAGAATTCTCCCACCAAATTGCCATTTGCTGTGAAATCAGCAGCAGCCGAACCCACTCAATTGACTGAAGAATTAGGCCAAAGCTGGAACATTCAAATTGGTGCATTTCCAAATAAGGGCGATGCGCAAGCTAAGCTGACCGCCCTGCGCGGAGGAAAACTGCGGCAATTGGCCGGTAAGCCAGCCTTCACTGTTGCAATAAAATCTGGAAGCAAAATTTTGTATCGCGCCCGTTTTGCCGGATTTGATGAATCTTCAGCAAAGCAAGTCTGTGCGCAAATTACCAAGCTTGGTGATAAATGCGTGACGGTTTCGCCACAGACGTAATGATCAGCGCAGCAAAACGTCTTTGGCTTCGTTGATTTTCGCAGC
>JANOUE010000113.1:0-10207 GCA_031416755.1 Hyphomicrobiales bacterium | reverse complement strand
CGCAAATTTACGAGTGGTGAAAACATCGAGCGTGTGGAATTTCAGTTTCATGTTGAACAGCACTATTAACAGTGCAGCGCATCATGCAAGCAAAACATTGTGCCGATTGTATTAGGAACGCATGAGGTTTGTTAGACTTTTGTCAATCCGCTGATACCGTCATAAAGAAGTTTCAGTGACAGCAAGAATAACGCAGTTTCGACAAACCGAAAAAATATTTTTTCAGGCATCAACTTCGTCAGATGATATCCAGAAAACGCCCCAACGAGAGCCACCGGTGTGAGCCAGGCGCAGAGCGCTAAACTTGCCACATTAATTTGCCCCAAGAACCAATAAGGCGGTAATTTTACGACATTGATAATTGCAAAGAGAATCGTAGTGGTTCCTGCATAGGTCATCTTGTCGAGCTTCAACGGCAACACATACATTTGATAAGGTGGGCCGCCAGCATGAGCCACAAAGCTTGTGAACCCAGCAATGCTGCCCCAGAATGTAGCTCTGGCCAAGTTCTCGCTTGCAGGCTTTATGTCGCGCCGCAGTTTCAGCAAGGCATCGATAAAAAATGATAGTCCTATGATGCCGACAATTATTTTTACAAAGTCAGTGTTAGTGATGTGCGCCGTGGCCCAACCAACTGCCACGCCAATGAGGCCGGTGAGCAGCATCACCTTAATGACCCGCGTGTTATAGTTTTTGCGGTACATCCAAAGGCCGTACCAATCGCTGACGATCAAAATTGGCAATAAAATTCCAGCCGCCAATGTTGGTGATATCGCTTGCGCCAATACCGGAACAGCCAATATGCCAACACCTGGAAGCCCGCCTTTCGCAGCCCCCACTAAAAACGATGCGAGGATAGCGCAAGCCCAAAACCACAAATCTAACGTCACTAAGCAGATTCCGGTGGAAGTGCGATCTTGGCGAAATCTACGTTCAGAAACGTGGCGATAGCTTCTGTTACAAAATTGTGGTCATCGCGCTGTGGTATGCCTGACACCGTGATGGCCCCCACCACACCAGTTCCGATAATGTGAATTGGAAAGCCGCCACCGGCATTGGCATAGTCCAGAATATTCAATCCACGATTGCTATCAAAACCCACACCCTTTTCCTCATACTCGCGGCCCACCCGATAAGAACTTTTGTGAAAGCGCATCACGGTGTTCATCTTGCGTCGCACCCAATCTGGATTTTCCGGAGTGGTGCCGGGCATGGCAAAATAAAACAGGGGCCTTGTGCCAATGCGAATATCGAGCACCATCGGCAAATTCCGCCGTTCGGCCAAATCGCGCATGATATTGCCCAATGCCCAAGCATCGGCTTCATCAAATTTTGAAAACCGCAAAACTTCTTCTTGCACCTTCATGCAAGCTACATCATTCGCTAGACTCACTTTAATTTCTCCACCACAGCGTTGGCGCTAGTTTGTATCAAACCGGCCACAAATGCAAAAGGCCAATAACATTGCCAGCGGTTTATCCATGATCGCGTTTGCCGCCTTTCAAACAAGATTGAAACGTAGTAGGCTTGTCATTAGGCCCCGTCTGACCAAGGAAACCCATGATGGCACTTTCAATTCGCTCTCCAATCTTAGCGCTAGCATTGTTCTTAAGCGCTGTCCCGTTGCTGGCACAAACTGCCGAAGCCAAATCCACCTTCATGGCAGAATGCAGCGCCAAATATAAAGCCGCGAAAGCTGATGGCAGTGTTGATGCCGCCACCAAGTGGACCGACTTTATGAAAACCCAATGTAAAGATTTGAAATTGGATGATGCCGCTGCGCAAGTTGCCCCAGTTGAAGCTGCACCTGAAGCAAAGGTTACTAAAACCAAAGCCACCAGTAAAAAAGTGGTGGCGCCTGTAGAAACCACAGCCGCTACACCAAGTGGCAGCTTCATTAAAGATTGCGCCGCGTCTTGGAAGGCCATGAAAACCAACAACACCGTTCCTGAAGGCCTCACTTGGAAGGCTTATGTGTCCGGCAAATGCGTGGCAACGCCAGCAGCAGCACCGATGGAAGCAGCTGCACCAGATGCAACATTTATGGAAAAATGTGCGACGGATTGGAAAGCCATGAAGGCCTCGTTAACGGTGCCTGAAGGCCTGACATGGAAGGCCTTCGTAAAAGGCAAATGCGTTGATAAACCCACAGCAACCAAAGTGGTTGCAAAGAAAAAAACTGACGCAACCGCCAAAACAACTGAAGCCAGCACTGAAACATTCATTCAAAAATGTGGCACCGATTGGAAAGCAATGAAAGCCGCTGGCACGGTGCCTGAAGGTTTGACTTGGAAAGCATTCGTCACTGGCAAATGCGTTGCTAAACCAGCGGGTGCAGCAACCACCGTTGCCGATGACAACAAAACATTCATCAAAAAATGCAGCGATGATTGGAAGGTGATGAAGGCGAGCAAGACCGTTCCTGAAGGATTAACCTGGAGACAATTTGTAACTGCAAAATGCGTTGTGGAAGGCCAAGCGGCCCCAACAACTGTTGCAGCCAAGAAAACTAAAAAGAAAGTGACCTTGGAAGAAGTGGCCCCTTCTGAACCCACAGCTTCTGACGAAACAAAGCCAGTTAAATTGGTCGACAAGAACGGCAAAGCCTTCACCGCAGGCCAACTCGCAGCCCATGCTAGAGCCCGCACATGTGGTGCAAAATGGCGCGCCGAAAAAGCCGCTGGCACCTTGGCACAAGGAGCAAAATGGCCGCAATATTGGTCAGCTTGTAACGGCGAGTTGAAGTCCGCCAGCCTGTAATAGCAGAGCAAACTCTATAAAAAGGCTCCGGAAGCGGGGCCTTTTTTAATATTCACAAAACTCTTTAATGTACTATTGTAAGTTACATATAAATAACTATGTGTATCTTGCATTCGAAATTCAACATTGAAGGAAATAACATGTATCTTGTCACTGGCGCATCTGGCCACTTGGGCCTCGCAACTATCAACCACCTGCTCACAACTTATAAAATTCCAGCCAACAAAATTATCGCAGTTACCCGCGATTCATCTAAACTTACTGATTTGAAAGCCAAAGGCATCACTGTCCGCGACGGAGATTTCGATGATGAAGCCCAACTCACCAAAGCTTTTTCAGGCGCAACTCGCGCATTGCTAATTAGCACAAGTTCCATGGAGCCAGGGGTGCGCGGTAAGCAACACAAAAACGCTGTGAATGCCGCCGCAAATGCTGGCATAACCCATGTGGTATACACATCAATGGTAAGCGCTGATAAATCTGCAGTGCTATTTGCTCCAGATCACTCCAGCACTGAAAAGGCTTTAGCGGATTCAAAAATTGTTGGTTGGACAGTGCTGCGCAACAATTGGTATTTCGAAAACCTGTTCTTCTCAATCCCGCAAGCTTTGGCATCAGGCAGCCAATACAGCGCCACTGCACAGGGCAAAACCGCTTATATCGCTCGCGACGATTTAGCCCGCGCCGCTGCTGCAGCCCTTTCATCCACCAAAGGCGGTAAGACCATGTATTCACTTTCAGGCAGCCAAGAATATACCGTTGATGAAGTCGCCAAACTGGTGAGTGCCGCGACCGGAAAACCACTCAATGTTGTGCACGTGCCTGTAGAAGGCCTCGTGCAAGGCATGTTAGGCGCTGGACTCCCAGAAGGCATGGCCAGACTGTTTGCCTCCTTTGACGCGAGCATTGCGCAAGGTGATATGGCGGGCACTTCAGCCGATTACAAAACCCTCACCGGCGCTGAACCCCAAAGCTTTGAGGCTTGGGTAAAGAGCGATGCAGCAGCCCTAAGTGCGCCTGCCGCTCATTAAATCAAACCGAAGGGCCTCAGCGATGGGGCCTTTTTTTGATTGATCATGTGTATTATTTATGGTACTAAATATTATGCAAGAAACTCCAAAATCAATACCTCTTATTTTTTGGAGTTCGAAAGTTGGTAATCAGCCAGCGCGCGATTGGTTCAAGGCTCTTCCAGAGTTGGAGCGGACGAAACTTGGTAAGGATTTACGGCGTGTGCAGTTTGGTTGGCCCGTTGGAATGCCGCTTGTAAAGTCACTCGGAAAGGGACTTTGGGAATTGAGAACGTCATTGCCAAATAAGCGCGAGGCTCGTGTGATTTTTTGCATAGTTGAAAATACAATTATCGTTCTCACTGGTTTTATAAAAAAGACACAGAAAACGCCTCCGACAGAATTGAATTTGGCTACGAAACGAATGAGGGATTTAATATCATGAAAATCAATCCAAAGCATATTGGCTCAAGTCTTGAAGAAGTTCTAGAAGAGTTTGGCATTCTTGAAGTAGCAACAAACTCGGCTATTAAAAGCGTTTTGGCTTGGCAATTTGCGCAAGAAATGAAAAAGAAACGATTGAGCAAAGTGAAAATGGCTGAAGCCATGAAAACCAGTCGTGCGCAGTTAGATCGGTTGCTTGATCCAAAAAGTGGAAATGTAACTTTGGCTACGATGCAGAAAGCAGCGAACGCAGTGGGGAAAAGTTTGCGGGTGGAGTTGGTGTAACCTGAAAATGATCATCTGATGTGTCAACAAGCCATCAAACCAAAACAGAGAACAGGAGATCGAGTTAATGGACGGAACTTTTGAACGACAAGTAACTGTCTGGGATAAAAGACAAGACGTTAGTGTTTACCAGAAATCAAAGACCGTCTGGATCGCTGTTGGCCAATACATGGGAGCAACTATTGAAACAAAGAGCTCAAGTGCAAATTCGGCTTTAAAACTCTGGGTGGATGCAGCAAAGTACCGAGGTAACGGCTAAACTATACCACTCCCAATAATCAACATTCATTTATTCCAACAAAAAAAGGGCCTCCTCTCGGCGACCCTTTTTGTCCGTATACGGATCAAGCTAATTCCGCGCCCTATCCACCAACTTGTTCTTCCCAATCCACGGCATCATTTCGCGCAGTTTTGCGCCCACTGCTTCGATTTGGTGATTGTCGTTGTTGCGGCGGATGGCTTTGAACCTTGCGGCACCGGCGCGATATTCTTGCATCCACTCTGAAGTGAATTTGCCGGATTGAATGTCGGTGAGCACGCGCTTCATTTCCTTCTTGGTGTCAGAAGTGATGATGCGGGGGCCAGAAACATATTCGCCCCACTCTGCAGTGTTCGAGATTGAATAGTTCATGTTGGCAATGCCGCCTTCATAGATCAAATCTACGATCAGCTTCACTTCATGCAAGCATTCGAAATAGGCCATTTCCGGGGCGTAACCACCTTCAACCAATGTTTCAAAGCCAGCGCGGATGAGCTCAACCAAACCGCCACAAAGAACAGCTTGCTCACCGAACAAATCGGTTTCGCATTCTTCTTTGAACGAGGTTTCGATAACGCCTGATCTGCCGCCGCCAACGCCTGAAGCATATGACAAAGCCAGATCATGGGCATTGCCCGATGCATCATGGTGAATGGCGATGAGACAAGGCACACCGCCGCCCTTTTGATATTCGCCGCGCACGGTGTGGCCTGGGCCTTTAGGTGCTATCATCACCACGTCCAATGTTTTTTTCGGTTCAATCAAACCAAAATGCACATTGAGGCCGTGGGCAAAGGCGATGGCTGCGCCATCACGAATGTTGGGTGCAATGTCGGCTTTATAAATGTCGGCTTGCAATTCGTCTGGCGCTGCCATCATCAGCAAATCGCCCCATGCAGCAGCTTCAGCCACTGTCATCACTTTCAAACCATCGGCTTCGGCTTTGGCGATTGTTGGTGAACCCGCTTTGAGGGCCACGGCCAAGTGCTTGGCACCAGAGTCTTTCAAGTTCAAAGCATGGGCGCGGCCTTGGCTGCCATAACCGACGATAACAACTTTCTTGCCCTTGATTAAATTAACGTCTGCATCCCGGTCATAATATACGCGCATGTGAAGTGTCCTTGTTTGAGTGTTGGGCTGGGAAATAGCGGGCGGCGCGAATTTAGGCAAGGGTGCTGTTCAAGCCTTTTTGCAAGAGCCGGAAACAAAAGCCGCGAGGTGCTTTTGCAATGGCGGCAAACGGCAAGGCCAGCCCACCGGCCCTGCCCCGCAGATGGCAATGGCGAGTAACTTCACGATTTAACTATCACCAATTGCCTCGCGGAAAAGATGAACAGTTTTCTCCATGCCAAACATCATGGCATCAGCAATAATGGCGTGGCCGATGGAGACTTCTTTTAAGTTAGGGAGCGCTGCCACAAGGCGTGGCAAATTTTCACGCGTCAGATCATGGCCCGCGTTAAGGTCTATGCCTGCTGCAGCAGCCGCTTTTCCGGTGGCCACTACTTTAGCAAATTCAGCCAGCATGGTGTCTTCATCTGGCGCACCACCATAAGGGCCAGTGAATATCTCAATGCGATCAGCACCAATTTTCTTGGCGAGTGCTGGCAGATCGGGATCAGGATCAACAAACAGCGCCACTCGCATGCCACCCTTTTTAAGCCGTTCAATGATGGGGGGCAGCAGATTTCCAGTTTTGCGCAAGTCCCAGCCATGGTCAGATGTGCCCTGACCCGGCAAATCCGGCACCAAAGTCACTTGGTCAGGCTTATTGGCTTCAACCAATTGCAAAAACACGTCATCGGGATAGCCTTCGATATTATATTCGCGGCCAACAAATTCATTGCGCAGCACAGCGCGCAGCGCAGGCACATCGCTATAGCGAATATGACGCTGATCTGGACGCGGATGAACCGTAAGCCCCACTGCACCTGCCCGCAGCGCCACACGTCCAAGTTCGGCCAAATCCGGCCATGGCACATGGCGGCGGTTGCGCAAGTAAGCGATGGCATTGACATTCACTGAAAGTTTGCAGGGCATTTATGAAGTACCTAAAAATAACTCCCAATTCGTCATGCCAGCGAAAGCTGGCACCCCGCTTTCTTCAGTTATGAAAAGACGCCGGGCCCCTGCCTTTGCAGGGGTGACGAAAAAACAGGTGGGACAACTCTGCCACAATAGTTCAACAATTGGTATGTGCCAGTTTTGCGCAATACAAGTGATACAATCAATCGCAGTTTGCATTCGATCCAACAGTAGGTATTCTTCTAACACTGGGGGCTTTCAACAAGTGGAGGATATCTTGGGAAATCTTACGCGCAACTACATTTTACTGGGTCTTATTTGGTTGGTGGCGGGCATGAGTTTTGGCATTTGGCTTGGCGCCACGAATCAAATGAATTATGCAAATTCGCATGCTCACACGAATTTGCTTGGCTTTGTTGTTTCTGTCTTGTTTGGTTTAATTCACTGGGCCTATCCGAGTCTCAGCAAATCACGCTTGGCCAAACCACAATTCCTAATCTACCAAACCGGTGCACTGGTTCTGGTGATTGGAAAAATTATGATCGACGGAAACGGCACGGAAAACCCAGCTCTCATTGTGGGTGCTCTTATTACGATCATCGGTGCAGCATTGATGCTGGTGATGTTTGCCAAGCATACGGCTTAGAATGTCACAGCCCTTCGAGGCTCTCCTAGCCGAAAACCCGAGAGGGTTTTGCAGCATAGTAGGTGCCCTTGCGGGCCTCGAAGGATTGTTAAAAGCTTTTATGCAACCAGTCAGCCCGTCATCGCCTCTGGTCCGCGGCTGATCGCAGCCACTCCAGTGCGTGAGACTTCAACCAGGCCCAGCGGCACCATCAGAGAAATGAATTGATCAATTTTTTCTGGCTTGCCTGTCAGTTCAAACACAAAACTATCGGTCGAAGCATCAATGACGCGGGCGCGAAAGGCATCCGCCAGACGCAGCGCCTCGACACGGTGATCGCCTTCACCAACCACCTTGACCATTGCGAGTTCACGCGCCAGAAAATTGCCTTGCAGCGTGAGGTCAGCCACCGAATGCACCAATACCATGCGCTCGAGTTGCGCTTTGATTTGAGCAACCACCGGCGCTGTGCCGGAGGTTACAATGGTAAAGCGCGACACATGTTTTTCATGTTCAGTTTCAGAAACCGTGAGTGAGTCGATGTTGTAACCACGACCAGCAAACAGGCCGATAATGCGGGCGAGAACACCAGGTTGGTTTTCAGCTATCACGGCAAGCGTATGAGTGTTCACTTCAAGCTTTTTGGTATCGATGAAATAGGCAGAGCCAGTGGCGGTTTGATGTGCTTTCATGTCTCTGTTCCTTAAACCAGCTGCTTGCCCTTGGCATCAATTGCGCTGCCAACTTGCTCATCAGAAATATCAGCCCCCAGCAACATTTCATTATGCGCTTTGCCTGATGGAATCATCGGGAAGCAATTGGCTAAATTAGCCACGCGGCAATCGAACAACACAGGATGTGGGCTGGCAATCATTTCCTTGATCATGCCATCCAAATCCTGCGGGCGGTCGCAGCGGAAACCCACACCGCCATAAGCCTCAGCCAATTTCACGAAATCTGGCAGAGCTTCGGAATAGGATTCACTCATGCGATTCCCGTGCAGCAATTGCTGCCACTGGCGCACCATGCCCATATATTGATTGTTCAGAATGAAAATCTTGATCGGCAATTTATATTGAATGGCGGTTGAAAATTCCTGCATGGTCATTTGCACAGAGGCATCGCCGGCAATATCAATCACCAAAGATTTTGGGTGTGCCGCCTGCACGCCAACTGCTGCAGGCAAGCCATAGCCCATGGTGCCAAGGCCGCCAGACGTCATCCAGCGGTTTGGTTTTTCAAAGCGATAAAACTGCGCCGCCCACATTTGGTGCTGGCCCACTTCGGTAGTGATATAAGTATCCATGTCTTTCGTGAGTTCATAGAGCCGCTGAATGGCATATTGCGGCATGATCACATCTTTATTGGAGCGATACTTCAGGCAATCAACCGCCTTCCAACCCGCAATGATCCGCTTCCAAGCCGTTAAGGCGGCGTGATCAAGCTGGTGCTTATTGTGTTTCCAAAGCGCAATCATGGCTTCCAACGCAGCAGCAACATCAGCCACGACCGGAATATCCACGCGCACGGTTTTGTTGATGGATGATGGATCAATATCAATGTGAATTTTTTTGGAGTTTGGCGCAAAAGCATCCAAACGGCCCGTGATGCGGTCATCAAAGCGCGCACCAATATTAATCATCACATCGCAATCATGCATGGCCATGTTGGCTTCATAAGTTCCGTGCATACCCAGCATGCCAAGCCACTCCGCGCCAGATGCCGGATAAGCGCCAAGACCCATCAAGGTGGAGGTGATCGGAATGCCCGTGAGCTGAACAAATTCGCGCAGCAGTTTCGATGCCTTATCACCCGAATTGATCACACCGCCACCGGTATAAAGCAAAGGCTTCTTAGCCGTGGCGATCAAAGCAATGGCCGCCGCAATGGCACTATCATTCGGTTGGGTTTTAGGCTGATAAGACTTTACGATGATGCCTTCAGGCCCCACATATTTACCTGTGGCAAATTGAATGTCCTTGGGAATGTCGACCAATACCGGCCCGGGACGACCCGTGGTGGCCACGTAAAAAGCTTCGTGCAAAGTGCGCGCCAGATCATTCACATCCTTCACCAACCAATTCTGCTTGGTGCAGGGCCGCGTGATGCCAACGGTATCACATTCCTGAAATGCGTCATTGCCAATCAAATGCGATGGCACCTGACCAGTGATGCACACCATAGGAATTGAATCCATTAACGCATCAGTCAGACCCGTTACGCAATTGGTGGCACCGGGGCCAGAGGTAGCCAGTGCTACGCCGCATTTGCCAGTGGAGCGCGCATAACCTTCAGCCATATGGGTTGCCCCCTGCTCGTGGCGCACCAGAATGTGCTTTACTTTATCCTGCTGAAAAAACTCGTCATAAATCGGCAGCACCGCACCACCAGGATAACCGAACACATGTTTCACGCTATGGTCGGCCAAAGCCCGCAGAACCATCTCCGCACCGGTCATCATTTCATCAACAGCTGCCATATTTCAGTCCTCACTTCGCATGTCGTCTCTCTAACGTCATTCAAGCTAATAAAAAAGGCCCCTGAGAGGAGCCTGAATTTCGCGTGTCACCGATCCCTGCAGAGTTACCCCTGCGTGATGCCACGCGACCCAACGACGACGATAAGAATATTGTTCATGGGGGTGATTACTAGGGCGTGGAAGAAAATTGTCAAGAGGGGGTGAATAATTGGCCACATCCGGCCTCCGGCCAAACGCCGATGCTTCACAAAGGCTGCTCGGCTTTCCGGTGCCAGCACCACAACGATTTTTGAAACCTTTCAAACAAACCTGCAAAAGTC
>JANOUE010000112.1:0-18849 GCA_031416755.1 Hyphomicrobiales bacterium | reverse complement strand
GCTTTTTCGCAAAGCGTTGGAATGCGGTGAGTATTGCTTTTGGGTTTTGCTTTCCAACCAACCGAAAACTAATTTTGGCGTGGGCTTGCGATGGGATGACCGTTTTCGTGCCCTCAGCAGTATAGCCGCCCCAGATGCCATTGACTTCGGCTGTTGGTCTGGCCCAAATTAATTCGGTGCTGCTGAAGCCTTTTTCGCCCGCATTGGTTTTTAATCCAACAGAGCCTAAGAATTTTTTGTCTGACAGTTTCAGGCCTGCCCATTGTTTTTTAGTGGCTTTGGGCAAGGGTGAGACATCTTTGTAAAATCCCGGTATTGTAACGCGGCCATTTTTGTCATGAAGGGCTGCCAACATTTTTGTGAGTGCGCGGATCGGGTTCATGGCAGCACCGCCGAATAATCCCGAATGCAAATCTTTGGAAGGTGCAGTTACAGTCATCTCTTCATGGGCGAGACCGCGCAGCCGCGTGGTTATAGCGGGCGTTTTTTCATCCCACATATTGGTGTCACACACAAAGGCCACATCGCAGGAAAGCTCTTGCTGGTTGGCCTTGAGGAATGGGATGAGCGAGGGCGAACCACTTTCCTCTTCGCCTTCAATTAAAAATGTGGCCTTGATCGGAAGCGAACCTGTGGCTGCAATCCAGGCGCGGGCGGCTTCCACAAAGGTCATGAGTTGGCCTTTATCATCGGCTGTGCCACGGCCATAAATCCGCTCGACGCCTTTGCTATCGATCTTCAAAGTTGGTTCAAATGGCTTGGTTTGCCATTGTTCAATTGGATCCACAGGCTGCACATCATAATGGCCATAGAACAAGACGTGCGGAGTTTTGGCAGTGGTGCCATGTGGCGTGTAGTGCGCAACGATGATTGGTCGACCTTGGGTATCGTGAGCTTTGGCCTTAAAGCCCATTGTGCTCAACTCGTGCACCAGCCAATCGGCAGCTTTTTTGCAATCGGCCTTAAAAGCTGGATCAGTGGAAATAGATGCGATGCGCAGCAGCTCGAACAATCTTGCCATGCTGGATTTGAAGCCGTGCTCTGCCTGTTGTAAAACTTGCTCTAGTATTGTCATATCGCGAATTTCCTGTGGCCAATCATCAATGGATTTTAGGGCCAACTTGCCGATTTCGCAAACCATGCTTGAAGCTTTCGGTTTTTTGGTTCAGGAAACATATGAGTTGGGCAATAGCACTGGGATTTCGATTGTGACCACGGACGGCACCAATTTTGTTCTGGCGCGCGATAGTTTGCTTGCGCATGAGCCTTCGGCTGGCCTTAGCCGTTTTCGCAGGCGAGGGTATCAGCGTTATCGCCATTTGCGATCTTTTGTGGATTTGATGCCGCTGTGGAAGCGCCGTTGGTTCATCATCACCATGTTGGTCGGCTTCTCTCTCATGTCAGTTCCCACGCCTTTGGGCCTCACGCATGATGGGCAAATTGTGTTGTGCATGTCGATTATGGCAACCATGTTGTTTATCAGTGAGGCGGTTCCGCTGCCCACGGTGCCGCTGTTAATTATTGTCGGCGAAGTTTTGCTGCTGGGTGTTGACCCCACCAAAGTGGCACAAAGTTTAATGACCGACTCTGTGCTGTTCATCATGGGTTCGCTGATGCTTGCCGTGGCGGTGGTGAAACAAAGACTAGATAAGCGCATTGCATGGTGGATTGTCCGCATGACAGGCACCAATGTTTATTGGATCAGTTTTGGAATTACGACAGTGTGTGGGTTGTTGGCAGCATTCATTGGTGAACATACGGTTGCTGCAATGATGCTTCCGGTCGGCGTTACGTTGATTACACTTACGTCGAATGACCCCAAGAAGGTCCATAATCTTGCGGCAGTGATCTTGTTTTCGATTTCCTACGGCTGTTCAATTGCGGGGGTGGCAACACCTTCAGGCGGAGCGCGCAATGCCATTATGATTGGCTACTGGCATGACTTTTTTTACAATCCGCTGGATCCTGCAACTCAGCGTTACCTGATGAATTATGTGCAATGGGCGATTTATACATTTCCCATGTTCATTGTCAGGTTGCCAATTGTTGCGGCATTATTGATTTTCACATTCCGCCCCGAAACCACTGATATGTCTCGCGCAATCAGCCGGTTGCGCACTCAAGTTTCGCTGCAGGGGCCAATGCGCGGCAATGAGTGGATGACGATTCTGATTTTTTCCATAACCATTGCATGTTGGGTGGCGTTCTCATCAAGTGTCGGTCTCGGCACGATTGCTATTGCGGGCACAGCGGCTTTCTTGGTTTTCGGATTGGTCCGCTGGGAAGATATTAATTCCGGTGTGAACTGGGGCGTGGTGTTGCTTTACGCGGCTGCAATTTCACTTGGTGTGCAGATGAAAAGTACGGGTGCAGCGGAATGGGTGGCCACTGGTGTGGTTCACGGCATGCAGACGATTGGTGCAGGAAGTGATTTTGCATTCAATACTGCAATTGCGTTATTAACAGTGGGCGTTACCAACACGATGACTGCCGGCGCTGCAGTGGCTGTGCTTGGGCCGGTGGTGCTTAAAACAGCAGTTGCCGCTGGTGAAGACCCACTGCGCGCTGGTTTTCTCACGGCGATTGCATCTGCTTTTGGCTATCTCACGCCTGCGGCGCAGCCTGCCTTTACGATCATTTATGCTTCAGGTTATTTGAAGAGCGCTGATTTTTTCAAAATAGGCATTCGCATGATGGTGATTTCGTTTGTCGTGCTGATGTTAACATCAACATTTTATTGGCCGCTTCTGCCATGAAGAATATTTTCAAGCGCACCACATTGTCTGATCGTCAGGAAGCGGCTGTGCGTAAAACACTGACAAACTTGCGCGCCCAGCGGCGTATGCGATTTCGAATATTGGCCTGTATTGATGGCTCAGATGAGTCATTCGTTACCGTGCGTGCCGCGGCCCAATTGGCTGTGGGTGATGAGACAGATGTCATCGTGCTTTTTGTTCGCCCCATAGACCAAGGCCTGCATTCGGGCGGATTGCAGGTGCGACTAGCCCGACAAAATATGATGGATGCAGGGTTTGAGCTACCCGGTGTAAAGCATCTCAAGCGGGCTCTGGAAATATTAAAAGAAGAAGGTTTGGATGTTTCAGAATGGCCATTGGTCACCGAGCATCAAGATGCATGGGGAGACCCTGCTGGCGATAACAAAGCAGAGTATCGCAGTCCCTCTGGTCGTAGTGTGGTTTTGAAATTGAAAACAGCACCCGATGTTGCCGTAGGGATTCTCGATCAGTATGAACTCGGGCCCTATAATCTGATGATCCTTGGTCAACCTTCGCACTGGCGCAGTGAATTCAAGGCATTTTTTGACGCCGGGGTGGTGCACTCCGTCATCACTATGGCGCCCTGTTCTGTGCTAATTGCGCGGAGCAGCGGCGAGCGGCAAGGATTTTTCATCTGCACCGACGGTTCATCAAGATCTATGCAAGCGGTGCGGCGATCGGCTGTGCTGGCGCACATAACTGGTGAACCGATTACTTTGTTCTCTGTAGCAGAAACGGAAAATGGCAGGTCGGCTGCCGAGGAAGCAGTGGCCAATGCCAAAGCTTTGTTGAAAGCGATGAAGATTGGTGTTGCAGAAACTAAGACTGCTATTGGGATAGCGGCTGATGAAATTGTAGAAATGGGTTCGCTTTACAAAGTCATTGTGATTTCAGATGAAGGGCGCAGCCGCTGGCAGCGTCTCTTCAAGAAATCAATTGCAAGTGAAGTTGCCAAACGCGCGCGCGCCAGTGTTTTAGACGTGCGCTAGCAGTTAAGCATTGCCCTCTTCTAATGAATCGAGATATTCATTGAGGTGCTCTAGATTTTCAAAACGCATCCAACCTTCATCCGTTTCTGCTTCAACAGTGTCATCTGACAGTATTCGCGATGGACGGCCTCTGATAATTTTTTCTTCGACCACGAAAAGCTCACCGTCAGCGCCTTCTTCAACTTCAGGCTCGACCGGGGCTAGTACTGGCGGAGGAGACACATAGGCGGGTGTTGGAGGCTCCATAGGTGTCGCCATATTTTCAACGCCGCCAAGCGCAGTTTTGATATCAGATTTGGCTTGCTCCAGAGCGGCAATCGTATCAGCAACGCTGGTTGTTGCAACGGCCTTGGCCATTGTAACAACCGGAGGCGTCGCATCGGTTGGCGCAGATACGGGGTCACCGCGCTTTTTGCCGAAATCCATTTTGGGCAAAGACGTTACTGGCTCTTCCTGTTGAATAGCCTCAACGGCATCAGTCACTTTTTTACCCAAGCTTGGTGCAATCTCGCTTTGCGAGTTAAGCGCAGCAATTACACTCCCGAGCCCCAAGCTCAAGATGCCGCCCACCAACAAAGTGGCTACAGTTTCAGGCGTTAACCCCACAACTTGCATTTGGGCCGATGAAAATTTTAGCATTAAAGCTAAGGCCACCGCTGCCGCTACAAGCAAAACACCAGAAATTCGCATTAAATTTGACGCCATAGTTCCCCCTTTAAACCGAATCAACCGGCAAAAGCTCATTTGAGGCATTGAATCAGCACCTTGGTTAACATCTACTAAAGAAAATGCCTAATTCTCAAAGACGATTTTTGGAGCTGGTTTGGAAAGCGCCCCATGTTCAAGTGTTTCCCAGATTTGGCGGGCAATGTTTTGATAGTTTAGAGTGTGAGGTGACTCTGGTTCAGTGGCCACTATGGGTTCGCCTGCGTCAGAGCGTTCGCGCAATTTCAAATCGAGCGGCACTTCTCCCAAAAAAGGGACGCCCAATCTGATTGCCTCAGCTTTCGCTCCACCGTGACCAAAAATCTCGTGGCGGTTGCCGCACTTATCGCAAATAAAATAACTCATGTTTTCAATAATACCGAGCAATGGCACATTGACCTTCTTAAACATATTGATGCCCTTGCGAGCGTCGATGAGGGCGAGGTCTTGCGGTGTGGAAACAATAACGGCACCTGACAACGGGGTTTGTTGGGCCAGCGTGAGCTGGGCATCGCCGGTGCCAGGTGGCATGTCGATCACCATCACATCCAGCTCCGACCAAGCCACTTCGCGCAGCAATTGCGTGAGTGCCGACATGACCATGGGGCCACGCCAGATCATCGGAGTGTCTTCATCTACTAAAAAACCGATTGAAGCGACCTCCACACCAAAACGTGCCATTGGTTTCATGCGCTTGCCGGTTGCATCGCTGGCTTCGGGCTTGCCTTTTAGGCCAAAAAGTTTGGGCATTGACGGACCATAAACATCAGCATCAAGAACCCCTACGCGCAACCCCAAAGACTTGAGGGCCAGTGCGAGGTTTATTGCAGTGGTCGATTTTCCAACGCCACCCTTGCCTGATGCAACTGCAATCAAATGCTTTACACCGGGCACGCCATTTTTAAGCGTTTGTGCAGAGCTGACTTTGGGGCCTACTTCTCGTGTTGGCGCACGTTCTGCTGTAAGGGCCACAGTTGCCTTTGTTACGCCAGGCATATCTGAAATGGCTTTTTGCACAAAGACCTGCAACTGCTCCATGGTTTTCAAATGTTGCGGGTCAACATTCAGCGCAAACATCACTTGGCCTTCGGAAATCGCAATTTCAGAAACCAACCCCGCAGAGACAATATTTCCACGCCCATCAGGGGCCGCAATGCGCCGCAGTTCTGCTAGTATTTGGTCCTTGGTCACAGAAGTCATTTTGATGTCCACTTAATTTACCATGTTAGTGATCTGCGGCTGTCTATAGGATTTTCTCAAGAAATTGCGACAATTTTTACCTACTTACCAAAGGTGACGTTAGCACATTTGCGGTATCTTTAAAAATTGATCTATCGTTCACCGAGGTTTTTCACAATGTCAGTTGCTGATTTGACGGACGCAATTTCAAGTAGGCAGAATTTTCATGTTGATGAAAATGAAACACCTGCAGCAAAGCGAGAAAGTGTAAACGAAGATGCACTCAACACGCCGTGGCAAGCGGATCTTCTTGAAATGTTTTTGCGCAACCAGTTGCTGGTTGCACCAGTTATGCCACTGCTTGCCATTTTGCTTGCAATTACAGCAATGCAATGGGTGCCAATGTTTACCGGACTGACGTGGTTGATCGGCGCGCTTGGCTGCAACGCAATCCAACTTTTTCTGTGCAAGCTTTATTTTAAGCACCCCCGCAACGAATCTGAACAGCGGGAGTGGATTGGAATGATGTCGGCGTCGGAATTGATGCAGGGCACAGTTTGGGTATTGCCACTTTTCTTCTTCTGGCCAGAAACTAACCCGTTGCAAGGCAATTTTCTGGTCGCGTCGATTATCGTTGTAAGCGTTGTACGATTTCTGGTGGTTAGCAATTTTATGCCGGTTCTGATTTCTGGCACGGTCATAATGACTATTGGCTTAGCCCTTCGTTGTGTTTCTGAAGGTGGCGCGGTTTATCTTGCAATGACTGGACTCGTCATTACGCTCGAGGTGTTTTTCCTGTTCATTGCACGGCAACTGCAGGACACGGCGCGAGATATGGTGATCTTTCGTAAGCAAAAAGATGAATTGATTGCGAAACTAAAAATCGAACGTGACCGCGCTGAATCCGAACAGAAGAAAGCTGAATCTGCAAATTTTGCAAAATCTTCATTCTTGGCCAATATGAGCCACGAGTTGCGCACTCCTCTTAATGCTATTCTTGGATTTTCAGAAATTCTCGAGCGTGAGCTTTTTGGCCCACTGACCAATAATGCCTATAAGGATTATGCAGGCGATATTCATAATTCCGGTCAATATCTGTTGGGTTTGATCAACGACATTCTCGATATCTCGCGCATTGAAGCGGGCCGCCGTGATATTCGTGAAGAGCCGGTTCATTTGCTTGAACCTCTGCGCCATGCCCAACACCTGTTGGAAATGAACGCAGTTAAGAAAAATATGAAAATTGAAATTAATGTTGATGCAGGCTTGCCCAAAGTGTGGGGCGATGCTCGCGCAATCAATCAAGTTGCCATTAATCTGCTCGCCAATGCCATCAAGTTCTCACCAATAGGCGGCGCAGCTTCCCTGTCGGCTTCACGAAATGTGGCCGGTGAATTGCAGCTTAGAATTCAAGATAACGGACCGGGCATTCCATCTCACGAAATTGAGCAGGCAATGTCGGCCTTCTCGCGCGGCAGTTTGGCAGCCAGGAATGCCATTGATGGAGCCGGGCTTGGACTTTCAATTGTTAAAGGCATCATGGATCTGCATGGTGGGCGAATCGAGATCAAGAGTGAAGGTGGGTTAGGTACTGAAGTTATCTGCACGTTCCCAGCATCACGGGTTTTGTCTGGCCCACGTGGCGAAATTATTGCCGGCCCCAATATGCAATCGGATTCACAACGTAAATTGATCTCGCTGACTGGCTGAACTTAAGCTTTATCGGAAACTCCGGCACTGGCAAAAGTTGCCATGTTATTGTGGCAATTGAGAGCAGCTTTGACGAGGCCCGCGGCAAGGGCAGCTCCTGATGCTTCACCCAAACACATGCCCAAATCTAGCAGGGGTTGCTTATTGATTTTTTGTAGCAACGCTTTGTGCGCAGGTTCGGCCGAACAATGTGCCACCATGCAATGATCCAAAGCACTTGGGTCGATGGCAAATAAAACGGCGGCGGCGGCAGTGGCTACATAACCATCAATCACCACGGGAACGCGCTCCATACGCGCAGCCATAATGGCACCGGCCATTGCTGAAATCTCGCGGCCACCGAGACGGCGCAAGACTTCGAGTGGATCTTTAAGGTGAGCTGCATGTAAAGCTATAGCGCGGCGCACGGCATCAGCTTTTCTCCGGAGGCCTTGGATATCAACGCCAGTTCCGGGGCCCACCCAATCTTCAGGCGCGCCGCCAAATAAACCATGGGCAATCGCTGCGGCAATTGTGGTGTTGCCAATGCCCATTTCACCAATGCAGAGCAGATCACAACCGCCGGCAATGGCTTCCATGCCATAGGCAAAGGTCGCCGCACATTCTTGTTCGCTCAAAGCTGCATCTTGGGTGATATCAGCAGTTGGCAGTTCCAAGGCCAATTCAAACACTTTCAAACCTAAGTCAAAGGTTTTGCAGATTTGATTGACGGCAGCACCGCCGGACTGAAAATTGGCCACCATCTGGGCTGTAACTGCTTGCGGGTAGGCTGCTACACCTTGGGCTACCACGCCGTGGTTGCCAGCAAACACAGCGACAATTGTGCGGTCTGCTCGCGGTGGATAATTCGCTTGCCAAGTTGCCATCCACTCGGAAATCGCTTCGAGTTTGCCCAATGCACCAGGCGGCTTGGTGAGCTGTGTTTCATGGGCTCTGGCCAAAGCAGCATTCTCAAAATTGCCTTGTGGCATGGCTTTGAACAGCGCGCGCATGTCGTCAAAGGGAAGTCCGGTAGTCATGAACAGGTTATCCTTTAGGTTTTAGCTGTTCTGCGACAATATAGTCGTGTTTGATGACGCACAGCTGCTGACAAGTTCTGGCGCTTTCTCTAACAGCTCAACCACAGGAGCCAAGTGAATAAACTGCCATGAGCGACGTTGTGCCACCAAATGACGCAAGGCCATCGAACTTCAGACCTTTTGCTGAACTCATCTGCAGCTTGAGTTTCTTGACGCGCCTGCCTATTCCTTTTGCAAGAACGCTAGATATGCCAAGCCTTGCGCAAAGCATGCGCTTTTTTGCTGTGGCTGGAGCAGGTATTGGGGCGCTGAATGGTTTGGTGTTGGTGGGATTGCATTGGCTGCACGTGCCACCGCTTTTGGCCGCCGCCATCACTTGCATGTTTGGTCTGATGCTAACTGGTAGTTTACATGAAGATGGTTTGGCCGACAGTGCCGACGGATTGTTTGGCGGCAAAACCCGTGAAGATCGCTTGCGCATCATGCGCGATAGCCGCATCGGCAGTTATGGCGCGCTGGCTCTTATGACATGCTTATTGGCCCGTGCGGCTTCGTATGAAGTGCTTTTAGCATTGCCTGCTTCAACCTGCATTATCATAATGGCTGCCGTGGGTGCATTTTCCCGAGCCATGATGGTTGATATGATGTGGGCTACGAAATTAGCCCGCAGCGACGGACTTGCAGTTTTGGCTGGCAGGCCGCGGCGCAATGCGGCTCTGTTTTCTATTATCACTGGCGGAGCATTGGTGATTGCGGCAGGCTTCATGTTGCGCCCCGAAAGTGGAGTTATTGCAGTTCTTGCCGCAACTGGTGTGACGGGCCTCATTCGCCGTTTTGCCATGCGCTCGATTGGCGGGCAAACTGGCGATGTGTGTGGGGCCACGCAAATCATTGTTGAAATCACGCTGTTTGCAGTATTTCTAGCAATGATTGGTTAACTCTAGATTCAAACTCTCTTCGGGCGTCAATGGTTCTTGATCAAAGTCACGTTAATCTCACACTTAAATTATTGAGTGGAGAGCTTCATGGTCAAATCCGGAATGTTGCAGAGCGTTGCATTGGCATTTTTGCTGATGACGAGTGCTGGATTTCCGGGGCTTGAAGCAGGCGAGACAGCACAGCCCATGCAATTGATGGCGATCACAGAATTGAAGGCCGGAAATATGGGCCATTATGTTGTCAAAGCGCGCATCAACAGATCTGATATTGAAGTGATGGTTGATACAGGTGCCAGCGTTGTTGCACTCAGCTATGAAGATGCGCAAACGGCAGGCCTTCGCCCAAATACGCTTGATTTTGATGTTCCCGTTGCCACAGCAAATGGTTCAGTTAAGGCAGCCCGCGCTAAACTGGAGCGCGTTGAAATTGATTCCGTGCGGGTTGACAATGTGGAAGCTTTGGTGCTGCCAAAGGGTGCATTAAAAGGCACATTGTTGGGCATGAGCTTTTTATCAAAGCTTGATAGCTTTAAATCGGAAGATGGCGTTCTTACTTTAAAGAACTGACGCGGCCTTGACATAGAGGGGCGCTATTGGGGCATACAGACCCTCCAAACAATTCATCATGGCGCCATGGACGATTTTAGATTTCCAGATATTGAAACACCTTGCGTGAAAGTGTGTGTGGTTGATCCCGAAACTCAGTTTTGCATTGGATGCGGACGAACGCGTGGTGAAATTGCGTCATGGATTGGCATGGCCGTTGCGGATCGTCGCCTAGTTATGAATGCTCTGCCTGAACGTGTGGCAACTTTAACTCAGCGCAAAACCAGACGTGGCGGCAGGCAGGGGCGGCTCGCGGCCCGCGATCACAGTTAGGGTCAAATTGATTTTAGAGGCATGTAAGCTGGTCGCAACTCTAAGACAGCGCACACTCTCGCTAGATTACAGCTTCAATGAGGAATGGCCCGGTCTGGTTCATGGCGCGTGCAAAAGCCTGCGCAAACTCCTCTGCCGTTGAAACCTTGAGAGCTTCCACGCCGTGGCCGCGCGCCAGTGCTACAAAATCAAGAAGTGGATTTGCCACATCGAACAACCGCGTAGAGTTTAGCCCAGCACTGTCAACACCAAGATTGGCAAGTTCGGCATGGAGAATTCTATAGCCACGGTTTGAAAATATGATGGTTGTCACATCGAGGTTCTCTCGTGCCATCGTCCACAGGGCTTGGATACCATACATGGCCGAGCCATCGCCTTCGAGGGCAATCACCTTGCGGTCCGGACAGGCAACAGCTGCACCCACGGCTGCCGCCAAGCCCCAGCCGATAGCGCCTCCGGTTATATTCAGCCAGTCATGCTGTTTGGCTCCCATGGTGGCAGCGGTTACAACTCGCGACGACGAAACTGCTTCGTCGATTACGATGCAATTTTCCGGCATGTGTGCGGCGATGCACTGGCCCAGTTTTTCGGTATTCAGGGGGCCTGTGGGACGAGGCGGAAGATCCAACTGTTGCAGGTCTTCTGGCCCGATCTGAATTTGAGTTGCAGCCAAAATGTCTGCGAGAGCTGCAAGCGTTGCGATGTAATCCATGTCAGGGCTACACAGTTCAAAAATCCGGCAGTTTGGTGGTTCGGGAAGAATTGGCTTTCCAGGATAGGCAAAGAAAGTGACAGGGCGATCTGCGCCACATAACACAATGACGCTGGTTTCAGAAAGCACGGGCTGGTTGTCAACTAGGCGGTAAGCCAAGCGGTTGCCAAGCAGTGACCCCACGCCACGGTGCAGCCGCGCCACAAAATTGGGACACATCAACCTGCATCCCGTGGCCTTGGCGATGCGTGCAGCAATCAGTCGTTCTGCGCCATAGAGGCTGCACCCATCAATCATCAGGGCAGCGCCGGGCATTTTGAGCAATTGTGCTGCTGCTGCAATATCTGCATCAAACGGGAACCGCAACTTTGGTGGCGGCGCACTGGCGGCGGACTTCTCAGCTTCTTCCCATGCTGTATTTGCCGGCAAGATCAAAGTAGCGATCTGCCCGCCATTGGAGCGTGCGGCGCGAACCGCCTCGGCTCCATCTGATGCAACTTGCGTTGCATCGTCACACATGCGGGTCCAATGCGAGATGGCTTGGCTGATGCCAATCGTATTGCCCTTGAGTGGGGTTTCGTATTTGACGTGATAGGTCGCATGGTCGCCCATCACATTCACAATTCCGCTATGGGCTTTGCGCGCGTTGTGAAGATTAGAGAATGCATTTCCAAAACCGGGTGCGAGATGCAGCAGCGTCGCGGCGACTTTGCCACTCATGCGGAAATAACCGTCTGCCGCACCTGATGCGCCGCCTTCGAACAAACACAAGATGCAGCGCATGTCGGGGTATTGATCCAAGGCCGCGACAAAATGCATCTCGGACGTGCCGGGATTTGCAAAGCAAACATTCACATCGCACGCAAGGAGAGTTTCAACCAGAGATTCCGCGCCGTTCATAGCTCGCTCCTCTAAAGTTAAACCAAGTTAGATGAACGTTAATCAGCCCATAACACAAGCAGAGTGCAGAGCATAGCTTAGGGCCGACCGGTTTGCACTTTGATATTCTTCGCGCAATTTCCAGTTTGTTTATGAGTGATTTTCAATCAAGCAGCTTCCGCTTGCCGCGCTGCTTGCTTTTCGACCACATCAAGTGCTCGCAGAATGACTGATGAATCTGCACCTGGTTTGCAGCTTTCTGTGGAAATAATCTGGCGCCACATGCGGCCACCAGGCTGGGCATGATAAAGGCCCAGCATGTGGCGGGTGATGCGGTGAAGGAATAGGCCCTTGCCCACCTGCTCATCAATATAAGGAATCATGGCCAACACAGCATCGCGGCGTGTGCCGCTAGGCGGAGCTTGATTTGCGAAAACTGGATCTACGCTGTGCAGAATCCACGGGTTGTGATAGGCGGCACGCCCGAGCATAATCCCATCAAGTTCCTGCACATTTTTCTCAATCATTTCAATATTTTCCAGCCCACCGTTTAACAAAATTGTGAGCTTTGGAAATGATTGTTTGAGGCGGTGAACGCGGTCATAATTCAATGGGGGAATTTCGCGATTTTGCTTCGGGCTGAGACCTTGCAGCCAAGCTTTGCGTGCGTGAATAATAAATGTTTCACAACCCGTGGCCGCAACTGTTGCAATAAAAGTCTGAAGCCCCTGCTCTTCATCTTGATCATCAATGCCAATGCGGCACTTCACAGTGACTGGAATATTGACGGCATGTTGCATAGCGGCAATGCAATCTGCCACCACTTGCGGCTCGGCCATGAGGCAGGCGCCAAAGTGGCCGCCCTGCACACGGTCTGATGGGCAACCGACATTCAAATTGATTTCGTCATAGCCAAAATCTTCGCCAATTTTGGAGGCCTCGGCCAAAAGTGCCGGATCACTGCCACCCAGTTGCAGCGCCACAGGATGCTCAACTTTATCAAAGCCCAGCAACTTTTCTCGGTCGCCATGTTTCACCGCAAGGGCTGTTACCATCTCGGTATAGAGCAATGCATGACGTGTGAGGACACGGTGGAACACACGGCAATGCCGATCAGTCCAATCCATCATGGGCGCAACGGCGAATGTTTTTTCCTTATAATTCAATGGTTTGCTCTTATGTTACAGTGGACTAAACAGAGAATATATGTGCAAATTTTGCACACGTTTTCACGGTTTGTACACGGGTTACGCTCTGTCACTGCACACGAATGGCCGCAATCGTCAAGTTCCCTAATCGTCCGGCCACTGCTGGCCAACAATCCAACCGCCTCGCGTTTAAACTCGGGCGTAAATTGCCGTCTCTTTTTGGTCGTCATAAAATCCTCCTGTTGCAATTATGCTATCAGAAGTCCCGCCACTTTTCCCGGGTAAGTCCACATTTCCGTTTCAAGCTTGTGATAACTTGTCCAAGGTGCCAGAACCTGTCACCGACGGTGGCATAATGAAAGGCCTCACGTTATCTGGAGAACGACCATGGCCGATATCATCCTGCACCACTATTCGACGTCAGTCTTTTCCGAACGAGTGCGGCTTGCCTTCGGGCTCAAAGGTATCGCGTGGAGTTCTGTCATAATACCTGGCATGATGCCGAAGCCCGACCTGGTGCCGCTAACGGGTGGCTATAGGCGCACACCAGTCATGCAGATCGGTGCCGATATCTATTGCGATACACTCCTGATTTTGCGCAAGATCGAGGCTCTATACCCAGAACCCAGCCTTTATCCGGGCGGCAACGAAGGCTTGGCTACGGCACTTACATGGTGGGCTGACAAGGCAATCTGGTGGCCGGTACTTGGCGTGCTCGCCGACACGATTGGAGAGAAAATTCCGGCCGACTTTGCAGCCGAGCGCAAAGCCTTCGGCTTTCCTTTGTTGAAGGAAGACGTTGCACCAAATCTGTACCGCCATCTCCAGCAAGGTGCTGCGCATCTTAGCTGCCTCGCCTCAATGCTTTCGGACGGGCGGCCTTTTCTCCTCGGGAGTGCGCCAAGTGCTGCCGACCTTGCTGCCTACTCCTACTTCTGGGTGCTCAAGGATCAATGTGGAGCCGAAGCGTTGGCCAAGCTGCCGTTCGTTCCCTTGCGCGAGTGGACTGACCGCGTTTGTTCGATCGGTCATGGGCACCCAGTGGAGATGACTGCTCTAGAAGCTCTCTCAATAGCGCGCGCGGCTGACCCGGAGGCACTCCCCTTGCCGATTGACGGCGATCCTTCCGGCCTCAAGCCCGGGCAAGTTGTCATTGTCACAGCGGACGATACCGGGCGCGATCCTGTTCGCGGGACGTTACTGGCTGCAGATACAAGTGAACTGGTGATCCGCTCGCAACACCCGCGGGTAGGCCAGGTCAACATTCATTTTCCGCGCGTGGGTTTTGATGTCGTTGCAGCATAAAGTGAACTTGGCGCGCTAATTTGTTGCACCAAGCTTTGCTCCACTGCCAAAGCCCGCCTCCTGCAGTTTGCGCAGCTGGTAAAGGACAGTGTCGGTTTTTAGTTCGACCATATCGTACGTGACGACCGTATCTACTTTGATGTCGCGCAGAAGCTTTGCTCCAGGCAACAGGCCAAGAGGTACAGCGTTCTCGGCGCGGGCAACCTCATAGTCGTCATTCAACGCATAGACCGTCGATCCGCCGCCGCCGTCGCAGATTTCGCCCGCCTTCAGCTGTCGCTTGGCGGCACCGAATACCTCAGTCACAATGCCGAGCTTTGGCACAATCGTCGGGTGCCGGAATTCGACCGCGTTGACGATTGACAGTGGAATCTCGTTCGTGACCAGATGATATGGCGTATACATATTGTAGTAGCCGTCTGATCCGGTGACATCGAGATATTTCAGATCCTGGCGGATTTGATCATGGTCCGTGTATACACAGAGGAAGACACCGGGCGTAACCGAAAGGTCAAAATCAATTTCGCCGTTCGGCTTCTTTATGGGACGGGCATAGTCAATAACACCGCGCCGATTCAGAAGACCCCCTTCAGATTTTGGCCGAAACAGACGGGCGATGTCGTTAACGCCAGCCACAGGTCCATGCATGCCACGGATATCGACGACAAGGCCAGTATAATTCGAGATGCAGGCCATCTCAATCATGGTTTTGGTCGCGTCGCGGAATGTTGTTAGAAAGTGCGGATTAACTCCCAACTCCCGCGCCTCGTCTGCCAAACTTTCGGGTGTGGCGTAACGGTCGAATTGTCCAATGCTCGACGGTGCCTTGCCAACAGCAACAATTTCAAAGCCGAGAGCGGCGTAACGGTCATAATATTCGGCTATCAGGCCCGGCTCGTCGCCCGAAGACACCGTGTAGCAGACTCCCGCACTTTCAGCCATCCGGTGCAGGATTGGACCGACCACGACATCGGTCTCGACGTTCAGCATTACGATATGCTTGCCGCACTGTATCGAGTCCAACGCGATACGAGCGCCGAGCTCAGGATTACCGGTGGCATCTACAACGACGTCGACGGGTAGCCGCGGAAGGAGCGTTGCGTCTTCAGTCACCACGGGCTTTCGCGCGCGGATGGCGTCGGCGGCAACACCAGCGTTGTTGGTCACAATGACCTGGTTTGGATCGTAACCGCAAAGCGCAAAAGCCCGCTTGGCGCGATCAATTGAAAGGTCGGAGATAATGGCGTTGCGGATGCCGCGCATGAGTCCAATTTGTGCGAGCGCACCAGAGCCCATTCGCCCCGCGCCAACGAAGCCGACTTCTATCGGCCGATTCTCTGCATGCCGACGGTCGAGCGCCTGTTTGATCATCAACGTTCCTCCTCATTTAAAATTTTTCAAAAAACGGCGGGGAAAATCCTTGCCTCGTCGCCACGATTTTCCATAACTCTCCTTAGCCGTTCGGAAGCCAAAGAAATGTGTTCCTGCATCGCTTCTGCAGCCCCTTCAGGATTGGCCGCAGCAATGGCATCGACCACCGCTGTATGCTCGGACATCGTGAGCGACTTGATCTCCTGCTGATAGTAAGTTGATGGGTACCAAATGCCGACCATCGCTTGAATGGTTGACGAAATGTTTTGCAGAAGGACATTTCCGGCGATTCTGGCAATCTCGATGTGGAATTCGTTGTCCCGCGCCATGAACGCCCCTTGGTTAATGTCGCTATCAGCCATCCGCCCGTTGATATCGCGAAGTCGTGCAACGTCCTCCGCCGTTCGGGATGTTGCAGCTCGTCTTGCACAATCGGTTTCGACTAAAACACGCGCTTCGACCAGATCGGCCATATTGCGCTCGCTGAGGAGCAGACCCCAACGAAATGCACCGGACAGGAGGTCAGAAGTCGACTCTCGCACAAAGGACCCTTCGCCCGCCCGCGCCTCTATCACGCCGAGCACCACGAAGCTTTTCAAGGCTTCGCGGATCGTCGAGCGGCCAACGCCGAAGCGCTGTGCCAAATCGCTTTCCGAAGGGATCAAGTCGCCTGGACGCCAGACTCCCTGCATCATCAGTTCGGCAATTGAGTTGACAATTTTGATCAGTAAGGTGTCGCGTTTAATGGGCCGGATATGCCCGACTAAGGTTTCTGCCTGCTGAGACCTATAAGCGGGGCCACTGATTCTTCGAGCAATTCGAGCGGGGCCTTTATCAATGTTTGGCTCCCGTTTCATTGTCATGATCAAACGGTAGCTCCGATCTGCCAAGGGGCAAACTCGTCATCGCCAAACCCCATGAGTTCGCTTTTCGTTTTTTCACCCGAAGCAACCGCGAGAATCTGCGCGAAGATCCGCTCACCACAGTCTTCAACGGTATCGGTGCCCTCGGCGATGCCGCCGCAGTTGATGTCCATGTCGTCTGGCATCCGATTATAGAGGGGCGTGTTGGTTGCCAACTTGATCGAAGGGGTTGGTTTGCAGCCGAAGACCGAGCCGCGTCCGGTCGTGAAACACAAAACATTTGCACCGCTCGCGACCTGGCCGGTGGCCGATACCGGATCGAACCCAGGGCCATCCATCACCACAAGGCCGGGCGTCTTGATCGGCTCGGCATAGCGCACAACGTCCACAAGGTTGGTACTGCCACCTTTCACCACAGCGCCGAGCGACTTTTCAACGATATTGGTCAGGCCGCCTGCCTTGTTGCCGGGCGAAGGATTGTTATCAAATTCGCCGCCATTTGCCCTAGTATATTCTTTCCACCATTCGATCCGGTCGAGCAATTTCTGCGCGACTGCCGGGTTGACTGCGCGCCTTGTCAGCAGGTGTTCGGCGCCATAGATTTCCGTGGTTTCGGTGAGGATTGCAGTACCTCCATGGCGCACTACGAGATCGGCTGCATGACCTAGGGCAGGATTGGCAGTGAGGCCAGAAAAGCTGTCAGAGCCGCCGCATTGCAGTGCCAACTTGATATGCGCAGCAGGGACTGGCTCGCGGCGGGTGCGATTTACCAAGGGTAGCAACTCCTTCACCCGCGCCACACCTTCTTCCACGGTGCGGCGGGCTCCCCCGAGCTCCTGAATAATCAAAGTCTTAAATTTGTCCGAGGTTTCCAAGCCTTCGGCCCGCAAAAGCGATGCAACCTGATTTGCTTCGCAACCGAGGCCGACCATGATCACTGCGCCAAAATTGGGATGTCTCGCGTATCCAGCAATGGTACGGCGAAGGAGATCAATCGGCTCGCCTTCGGAGGCCATACCGCAGCCTGTCTTGTGGCCTAACGCAACAACACCATCGACATTTGGGAAAGAGTCGAGAGGCGATTCACCTGTAAAGGGGTTTCGCCGAAAAAATTCAGCAACGTAGCGACCAGTGCCAGATGAGCAGTTCACGGAGGCAATGACTGCAATGTAGTTCCGGGTGGCAATGCGGCCATCTTCGCGCACATATCCCATGAAGGTTGTGTGGTCATTGAAATAGCTGGTTGGCCGCGCTTCGGTCGCGGGGGCAAAGTCGCGCTCGAAATCATGCATTACGCAATTTTGTGTATGCACGTGCTCGCCAGGCGCGATGGAGCAGGCCGCGAATCCAATAATTTCTCCATATCTGCGGATCGGCTCTCCTTTGTCGATGGACACTGCCGCCAGCTTGTGGCCGCGCGGTATGATTCCGAGAAGCTGAATTCCTTCCACGACACTGCCCTCAGAGAGCCGATCAAGTGCAATGAGAACGTTGTCGCGCGGATGAAGACGCAGTAGTTGCGGAGATTTCCCCCCATGCATCGCTGCATTCATCATAACGACACCTCTTTGGTCTTCCAGCCCTACACTTTAGCAGTGCCTTTTTACTCCTTACCAGATAAATATCTGAATGTCAGACAATTCTGTATTCGGCGAAAAGCTTATTGTCCGCGCTGCTTAGGTCAGCCACAGAAGCTCAAGTGGAAAAAAGAGAAAAAACTGGCAGCAGGTCACATTGACGAGCCGGTGCAATGCTCACTCTTCGACGTAGTAGACCTCAACTTTGCCCGATATCTTCACCGTCATCGGATTGCCATAGCGGTCCTTGGATTTTACGCCGGCAGGTACTCGCACCCAGCCTTCCGATAAGCAGTATTCTTCGACATTGGTTTTTTCAATGCCATTGAAGCGTATGCCGATTTGGCATGCGAGCACCGCTTCATTAAAATGCGGGCTCTTGGGGTCGATGCTAAGATGGTCTGGCAATGCGGGCTTGGCAGCTTTGCTGGTTTCAGTCATTTGCGCGATCCTTTCAAAATTTCCGCTTGCATCTAGACCAAGTTCAACTGTTTGTCTCAAGAAGAAAAAGCGATTTGGGGAATGGGTTTTAAGCGCTGGCTCCACCTATCGCAGAATTCCATGGGGCGAAGACAGGCTGAGACTTCCAAGCTGTCGATTAACAGCTGCGCCAAAGAACTCAGGCCTGCAAGCACCGCGCGCGACAGGATTAGATTTATTTGGGCTGAATAGAATTTGGCTAAACTCCAGCCAACAACTCATAGGACTTCAACCTCGACCCCTGATCATAAACAGCTGTGGCAACCATGAGTTCGTCGACGCCGGTTTTCTCCATGAAGTCATTCAAATGCACTCGCA
>JANOUE010000111.1:0-14750 GCA_031416755.1 Hyphomicrobiales bacterium | reverse complement strand
GATTTTTTTTTGCAGTGCTTTGTGGAATCCGCGGGGAGCGGTTTGTGTTGCAGCCTGTTTGCGCAAAGCAGCTTCCGAAATTGAGGCTTTGGCGGCGTTAACTTCTTCGCGTTTGTAGGTAGCGATTTTATCGAGAATGGTTGCCATTAGAATTGCCCAACTCTAAAATTGAAAGCTGTTTTGAGGGCCCGCATCCGCCTGTCGGCACCTTCCCCCAACGGGGGAAAAGCGATAATTCTACCCTTCCCCCACTGGGGGAAGGTGCCCGAAGGGTGGATGAGGGCCTTATCCATTACTGACCTCTACTAGCCGCGCCAACGCCTTCGCCGCAGCCCCAGATTTCACAGCATCACGAGAAGCAATCACACCAGCCTTAAGATCAACGGCCTTGCCAGCCACAACCAAAGCGGCACCCGTCGTCATTAAGGCGGCATCGCTGAAAGCTGATGGTTTGCCAGACAAAACGTCACGCAAGGCTTCGGCATTTTGGACAGCATCGCCACCTTTCAAATCATCAGCATTGGAACGCTTAATTCCAGCGGCTTCTGGCGTTATTTCAAAGTTACGAATTTCACCGTTTTTGAGTTCGGAAATCCACGTGGTTCCGCTTGGAACAATTTCGTCCATTCCACCTTCGCCGTGGCAAATCCAGCAGGCTTCGGTGCCGAGGTTTTTTAACACATGGGCGAGGGGTTCAACCCATGTTTTTGAGAATACGCCAGTCACTTGGCGTTTAGCCCCGGCGGGATTTGAAAGTGGCCCGAGCAAATTATAAATCGTGCGCGTGCCCAGTTCCACCCGAGTTGGCCCCACGAACTTCATTGATGAATGGTGGGCAGGTGCAAACATGAACCCAACGCCAGCTTCCATGATGCACTCTGAAATTTTTTCAGGCGAAATATCAAGCTTCACGCCCAGCGCCATCAGCACATCAGCTGCCCCAGACTTCGACGAGAGTGCACGGTTGCCGTGTTTTGCCACGCTCAGGCCAGCACCGGCTGCAATGATCGCGGCGCAAGTGGAAATGTTATAAGAGCCGGACGCATCACCGCCCGTTCCCACAATATCAATGGCATCTGCCGGTGCTGCAACGCGCAGCATTTTCTCACGCATGATTTCGACAGCACCGGTGATCTCATCCACAGTCTCCCCACGGACACGCAAAGCCATCAGAAAGCCCGCAATCTGCGAAGGTGTGGCATCTCCCGACATCATAATGTTGAAAGCCTCACGCGCATCGGCGCGGCTGAGCGGCGTTCCGTTAGCGGCTTTGGCGATGAGGAGTTTCATGTCGGGCATCACTTGGCCCCGTCGAGAAAGTTTTTAAGGATGGCATGGCCATGTTCCGACGCAATGCTTTCAGGATGAAACTGCACGCCATGCACATTCATAGTTTTGTGTTGCAGGCCCATAATAAGGCCATCAGTTTCGGCAGTCACTTCCATACAATCCGGCAGTGTGGCGCGGTCCACCACCAGCGAGTGATACCGCGTGGCGCTGAAACCGTTTGGAATATTTTTGAAAACGCCTTTGCCTTCATGCTGAACTTTCGAAGTCTTGCCATGCATTTGGATTGGCGCACGAACCACTTTGCCGCCAAAAGCCTCGCCCATGGCTTGTTGGCCAAGGCAAACGCCAAACAGAGGAATTTTTCCGGCGGCGTGCTTGACCAGATCAATTATGATGCCAGCCTGCGATGGTGTTCCGGGCCCCGGTGAAATGACAATTGCAGAAGGCCGCGCCGACATAACCTGACCAACACTGATTTTATCATTGCGGTGAACCACTGTTTCACACCCGAGATCACCGAGGAAATGATAGAGGTTCCAAGTGAAGCTATCATAATTATCAATCAGAATAATCATTGGGCTCTCCCAGCGCGGCCCGCAAAGCGCACGGCTTCTTCCGCAGCGCGGAACAGGGCTTTAGCCTTATTCACACATTCATCATGTTCACTTTGCGGGTTACTATCAGCAACCACACCTGCACCCGCCTGCACATACATTTTGCCATCTTTTACAATAGCGGTGCGCAAAACGATGCACGTGTCCATTTCGCCGTCAGCGCCAAAATAGCCAACACAACCACCATAAATGCCGCGCTTGTTTTTCTCAAGTTCGTCAATAATTTCCATGGCCCGCACTTTGGGAGCACCTGACACCGTGCCAGCGGGAAAGCCTGCTACGAGGGCATCGATCATATCATGTTTCTTGTCGAGCTTGCCTTCGACATTTGAAACAATGTGCATCACTTGGCTGTAATATTCGAGGATGAATTGATCAGTCACTTTGATCGAGCCAATTTCAGCGACACGGCCCACATCATTGCGGCCTAGGTCCAGCAGCATAAGGTGTTCAGCACGCTCTTTCGGATCAGCCAGAAGCTCTTCGGCCAATGCCTTGTCTTCGGTTGGCGTTGCACCTCTGCGGCGGGTTCCTGCTATCGGGCGGATCGAAACTTTACCATCACGCACGCGCACCAAAATTTCAGGGCTAGAGCCCACCACACAAAAGCGATCAAAGTTCAAGTAATACAAAAATGGTGATGGGTTCACCCGGCGCAATGCGCGGTAAAGTGAAAATGGTGGAAGTGTGAAATCAGTTTCAAAACGCTGCGAGAGCACGGCCTGAAAAATATCACCTGCCGCAATGTAGTCTTTGGCCTTTAAAACCATCTGGCGATATTCCGCAGCATCGGTGTTGGAAACTGGCGCCGTAATTGCAGGCGTATCGGCCTCACGCATAGTCATATCAATGGGGCGATCCAGACTGTCCACTACTTCGGAAATGCGCTCACCTGCACGGGCATAGGCAGCACGGGCCGAGACAGTGTGATCTGGATAAACTGCTGACGTAACGGTAACTTCATCGCGCACGCCATCAAAAATTGCCATCACAGTTGGCCTAATCATCATGCCATCAGGAAGGCCCATGGTGTCGGGGTTTGGCTCGGGCAAATCTTCCATCAAGCGCACCATGTCATAGCCTAAATAGCCAAATACGCCTGCGGCCATAGGAGGCGCATCTTCTGCAAGTTCAATGCGACTTTCCTTGAGTAAAGCACGAAGGCTGCTAAGCGGAGTTTGCGCCAGTTCCTCGAATGGCCCATCACTGTCGCGAAGTGCATGGCGATTGACGCTGGCCACATTGCCTTCAACTTTCCAGATAATATCTGGGTTCATGCCAATGATTGAATAGCGGCCCCGAACCGCACCACCTTCTACTGACTCAAGCAGAAAAGAGTATCGCGCATTGCGTGAAAGTTTCAACATGGCAGAAACCGGCGTTTCCAAATCTGCGACCAGCCGCGTAGCAACAACTTGCGCTTGGCCCTTATCATAGGCCTGCGCAAAATCTTCATATGTGGGATGGACGATCATGTGTGTTTAAATTACTCAAGGCACTTCAAAATTGGAGCCGGAATTTTGTTTCCACAACTCCTCATTTATTGTCACATTAGCGTTTCTGCGCAAGGCGCTGACAAAACTTCCACTGATATCATTTGCAAAACCAACGGCAACTTCATCTTGCAGTTTGGTAATTTCAGCTGACGCGGCCATCACCGCAGGCAGGGTCACTTTAACCACTTGCATCACGCGCGCCGTCTTTCCGTCACCTTCCAATGACCATGCAAATCCTTGGTCGGGCTGATCAAACAGTGAAACAACAGCAGCACCATCAAATTCCTCGGAAGTTTCATTGCGCTTCAAAGCCGTGGCGGTTTTTACAACTGAAGATGACTGTATCGCGAGGGCATCAAGTGGTGCACCTGCTTTAGCTTCGGCCACAAGGGCCTTGGCTCTGCTGCTTGCCAGTTCACGCAGCTTGGTCGCCACGACGTCTTTGGTCACCTCGGTTTTCACATCGGCCAGTGGCTTGAGGCCCGGCGGCGTAATTTCGCGCACTTCATACCAAACATAATTATCGGCTATCGACAAAGCATCTTCAGAATTTCCTACATCGCTCAAGAAGGCGGCTTTCAGAACTTCCTCTTTCGATACAAGTTCAACATCCTTGCCCGCCTTATCTTGGCCCACAGCACTAATGACCGGTATGATGACCAAAGGAATACCAGCACGCTCGGCAATCTGTTCGAACGGCGTTTGCCCAGCGCGGGCATCTTCAACTGAATTATAGATCGCAGTAATTTCCTCGTGAGCTTTCTCAAGTTTAAGACGCGTGGCAACTTGATCCTTCACCTCATCCAATGTCGATTGCTTTTCAGGAGCAATGTTTACGGCTTTTAGTATGACGGTCGCAAGGGAGCCTTGCACAGGTTCACTCACGCCATTTAATGAAAGTGCGAATGCAGCATCTGCAATTTTAGAATCCAGAAAATCGCCTTTCTGGCGATCCTTCAATGTGATGTCAGCTTCCGTAACTTTCAACTCACTTGCTATTTTCAACATGTCTTCGCCAGAAGCTAAGCGCAGCTTGGCTTTTTTAGCTGCATCTAGATTTGGAAAACTGAGTTGCAAAATCGTGCGCTTTTCAGGCGTAAAATAATCCGGTTTAAACTGCTCATAACCAGCTGCAATTTCCTCCGCAGACACTTGCATGCGCGCCGACACTGAAACCGGATCAATCGACATCACGGCAATCGAGCGATACTCCGGTGCCGTATAAGCAGTGGGAGTGAGTTCATATTGCGCTTTCAATTCGGCATCAGTGATGGGCGCAAGATCAGCCTCTGTCACGACAATCTTAAAATATTTCGCTTCACGAGATTCTCCGCGATATTGTGCCAGAGCCAAATTCAAAACCTTTGGCAGCTTGATCTTCGCATCCGCAGGGCCAGTGACTAAATTGCGCAGCATCGTGGTTTTCTCACCCGCCACAAAATCTGGTTCTGCAATGCTATTTTGCTGCAGAAGGTTTTGAAACAGCGCCGGATCAAATTTTCCTGAAGCATCTTGGAACATTTTGTTATCGGCAATTGCTTGCGCGATCGCACTCTCGGGAACTGCTAATTTCAGTTTAGCGCCTTGGGCTTGAATCGAGGCGGTGTTGATGAGATTTTCCAAAACAGTTTTATCAATACCCATGCGCTTGGCATCATCAATGGTCAGGTTTTGCCCTGATTGCGCGGAAAGGTTTTTGAGCATACGCTGCAAGGCTAAATTATATTCTGGCTGGCGAATTGTTTGACCCGCCACGCGCACCAAATCCTTTGGTCCCCAACCGCTCCACGACCAAATATCACCTAAGACTGTAGTGGACACATCTTTGATGCCCCAAACGCCGAAGCTCAAGACCAAAAGCCCCATCAGCACTTTGGCAACCCAAGTTTTGGCAGCGACACGCAAGAATTCCATTCATAGTTCCTTTCAGGCTCGACTCAGTAGAAATTGGGCAGGCAAAGGCAAATCGCCTGAAATTTCATCATAGGTAACCGCGTTTCTACTCGCAAGTGCGGCATGTGTTTGCTATGTAGCCAGAAAGCAACAGATTCAAGAGGATATTATGGCTGCAATCGCAATTAAACCACTGGTAGCTGGCAACTGGAAAATGAACGGCAGCACGGCCATGTTGAAAGAACCGCGCTTGCTAGCAAACATGTTGCGCAGCGCCAAAGCCAAATGCGATGTGATGATCTGCCCACCTGCAACCTTAATTGGCCAAGTTAAATCCGTTTTGCGCGGCAGCAAAATTAAAACCGGCGGCCAAGATTGCCATGCCGCTGCCAGTGGAGCCCACACAGGCGACGTTTCAGCTGCAATGCTAAAAGAAGCAGGCGCTACTGCTGTGATCGTTGGCCATTCCGAACGCCGCACCAATCACAAAGAAACTGATGCCATGGTTTCGGCCAAGGCAGTGCTTGCGCATAAATCTGGCCTTAATGCAATCATCTGCATTGGCGAAACTTTAGACGAACGCAAAGGCGGCAAAACTTTGGCCGTACTCACTGAACAACTCCGGGGATCAGTGCCAGCAGGCTGCACAGCTTCCAACACTGTGATTGCCTATGAACCCGTCTGGGCCATCGGCACTGGCCTCACTCCAACGGTCGCCGAAATTGCCGAAGCCCACGCGCATATCCGCAGCGAACTTGCCAAGGTCATGGCCGAAGAAGGTGCCAAAACCCGCATTCTCTACGGCGGCAGCGTTAAGTCCAGCAACGTCAAAGAATTGATAAGCATTGCCCATGTGAATGGCGCTTTGGTTGGCGGGGCGAGCCTGAAGGCCGTGGACTTCATTGGGATTATTAAGGCTTATATTTGAGGTGGTTTTGCGTAGTGCAAAATGAATTTGGACAGAACCGCAACACCTTTACGCCGTCATCCCAACTTTCGTTGGGATGACGGATATGTTTGGCCATTGGATCAAAGGGAACCGTCCGGTTTTTTACCCTTTTCCCTTGTTACCATTGCGTTGGGTGGCACCCCAGCTCCACAACAAAGCCTAGGACGACAACGATGATTACAGACATCTTTGCCCGCCGATATTCGGGTTTGCAGATTCGAACGCAGTATTTTGAAGAAGACAGGCGTTTCATGAATCAAGCGGCTGTAATGATAATGGACCCACTCTGGCAGGGTAGAACCTCAGACACACCTTCAACCTACACCGAAGAGAACCTCAAATCAGTGCATGATGCGATGGCACTAGAGGTGGGCCGAGAGTATCTTAGTGATCGCTTTTTGTTTTATAAGAACACGTGGAACGGCAATGAGTATAATAATACGCACACGAATACGTTTGCTGTAATTTGCAAAAACTATCTAATTAAGATTCCGCCGGACATGCTGCAAGGCGATATATGGGTGAAGGAGCGCCTAGCCTTAGTTGAACTAGCTTTCCAGCGACGATGGCATCAAATTCAAGCAGTAAATCAGGAATTACCGCGAGCAATTTTGAAAGCGCAAGAAAACGATCGATTGCAAAAATTAGCGCATTCGCTGAAACTACCAGGACTTCAAGTTGATGGCATTAAAGCGCGTAATACGCAAATTAATGATGCGTTTGAAGAATTAGTGCGCGATCTTAACGAGCGGCTCAGGCTCGCCAATTATAAACTAACATTTTATAACGGATTGCTACAATTTTCTGAAGATGAAGCAATCAACAATCAAATCTCGAAACATTTTTGGGACTTAGTGAAAGATCCAAAATGGACGAATGTGGATTTGCAGATCAAAGAAGCCATAGATCGTCGCGATAGTGGTGACAGAACTGCTGCGTTCCACGCAGTTAGTGCTGTTGAGAGCTGCATCAAGATAATTAGTGATTTGAAGGGCTGGACAAAAGGTACTGAGAAGGGCGCTGCGAACTACATAGACAATTTGGTTAGTCAAAACAATGGTCGTTTCATAGAGCCGTGGGAGCGTGAATTGCTCATAAAAATGTTTGGCGATGTTCGCAACCCATTTGCACATGGACCAGGCCAAGGTCCGATGCCAACTCTTAAACCAGAGCAAACTAACTGGGCAATTGAGACTGCGATGAGTTGGTGCAAGAATCTGATTCGGCGGTTTGAATTGCCTTAAATGAAATCAGAAATGTGGGATTACGGTGACACCCCACTTAAATTACAGTGACACCCCACTTAATTGCCACTCCTTGAAATACGGTACCAGTGCATTTAATTGCAGTGAATTCACCTTACAAATGCCGATCGACGTCACTGCTCTTGTGCAAGATTCGTACGATCTCGATACAATCTGTTTTCACACGATAAATCAGAAGATGTGAGCCTGCGAGGAATTTCAGATAACCTTCGCGAATGTCATCAATACTGCGGCCAAGCTGGGGCTGTTCGGTCAAGAGTTGCATTGTGGAGTTCAAAGCCTGCAAATATGTTTCTGCTTGATCGACACTCCACTGTCTAACAGAATATTCCCAAATACCATCAAGGTCCCTTCGGGCTTGCGGCGTAAGTCGTAGGCGTTTCATCACGCCACGCGGCGTTTGCTGGTGATATATTCTTCCATGTTAAAGTCAGTTGCAGGGCCGCTTTGCTCGCCCTTAATGATAGCAGCGCGCAAAGCTTGAACTTTCAGTTCTTGTTCTTCCAACAATCGCAAGCCAGCGCGCATCGCTTCACTCACGGATGCGAAACGCCCGTTCTTAATTTGCGTTTTTATGAACTTGTCTTGTTCTTTGCCGAGGACGACTGATGTGTTCTTTGACATGACTTACTCCAAATTTTCCAATACCATCTATTGGTAATTCGAGCAAGTCTTGCGTTGCCCATACTTCTTCGTTAGTTTTCGGTATCAAGCATGTCCGAACTCCCCACCCTCACCAAACGCACCCTGCAAGCCCAAGTCATCGTGCCGATTTATGCAGAAATGGTCGCTCACCTTGGGGAGGCTAAATTTACTAATTTACGGAATTTACGGTGACACCCACTTTACTAAGGCTCGGAGCATATAGCGGGGTGTATACCTTTTTTCAGACAGCAAATTATTCCGGCATCTTGACTTATTGTAGTCAATAAACTACACACATTTATTGTGCCCGTCGAACTCAACCAAACAGAAACCTTCCGCATTTGGGAAGCCAAGCTCAAGGATCGCCGCGCGAAAACTATCATTGCGTCGCGGCTAATGCGACTATCTGAAGGGTTGATTGGGGATGTGGCTTCGGTGGGTGAGGGCATTAAGGAACTTCGTATTCACTATGGGCCGGGTTACCGAGTTTATTTTCAGCAAAGCGGAGCCACGATTGTTGTTTTGTTATGCGGCGGCGATAAGAGCAGCCAAGCCCGTGATATTATTGCCGCAAAGAAACTGGCGCAAACTGGAGATCAGACCAATGATTGAAAAACTCACACCTTACGATCCGGCAACAGCATTGATTGATGACACTGAAATTGCATTCTTCATGTCTGATGCGCTGGCCACTGGAGATGCAGCCTATATCGCCAAATGTGTTGGCGTGGTGGCGCGAGCAAAAGGCATGGCCGATATTGCGACCCAGACCGGGCTTTCGCGTGAGCAACTTTATCGGTCATTCAGCGAGAATGGCAATCCAACGCTAAAATCAACACTTGCCGTGATGAAAGCATTGGGCATTGAACTCACTGCTAAAGTTCATGATGCGGCTTAGAGTAATTTAAATGACCGAACTCCCCACCCTCACCAAGCGCACCCTGCAAGCCCAGGTCATTGGGCCGATTTATGCAGAAATGGTGCTGCACCTTGGGGAAGCCAAGGCTGCCGAGATTTTGGATGCGGCCATAAGGAAGGCTGCCATTGCCGAAGGGAAATCCTTTGCGACCAAAGCTCCAGGTGGGGTCACGTCTATGGCCGATTTCATCAAGCTTTATGAATTATGGACGGCTGATGGGGCGCTGGAAATGGAAGTGTTGGAAGCCACTGACACCACCTTCAATTTCAATATCACGCGCTGCAAATATGCTGAGACTTACAAAGAAATGGGCCTTGGCAAGATTGGGCATTTGCTATCATGCAATCGCGATGGCACGTTTTGTGAAGGCTATGACGCCCGCATAAAATTAGACCGCGCCCAGACGATTATGGCAGGGGCAAGCTGCTGCACGTTTCGCTATCGCTATGAGGGGCAAGGGTAGATTCGCGGCTCCTTTTTGGGCGATTATTGACAACGCCAAACATTATGCCAAACTTACAGCAATGATGCCGAAGCGTTAAACCAAGGATTAAGAATATGTCTGACAACAAGCCGACCGAAAAAATTGATGTGACCAAAGCATGGGCAGCCTCGCAAGGACAGAAGGGCGCTTCAAAGCGCTTGCGCATTTTCGCTCTGCTGTCCTGGGCTGTGGCCATTGGTGGCGAAATCGCGGGCATTTATTTGCTTAAGCAACACACGTTTGACGCTGGCAACAACAACGGCAATCTTCCGCTGTTGATTGGCATTCTGGTTGGCATCGCAGTTTTCGCGATTGTGGGCAGCATGTTGTGGAAAGCCGCCAACAGGCACAATCCAGCGAGCAAGGCCGATGCTTTCCGCTACTTCGTCCAGAATCAGCTTGGTGCAATCATCACACTGGTTGCATTCCTGCCTTTGATTGTCTTGATCTTCATGGACAAAGACATGGATCCCAAAAACAAGCAGATCGCGGGCGGCATTGGCGCTGTGCTTGCCGTGCTTGCCACCGTGATGGGCGTGAGTTTCAAACCACCCTCCGTAGAGCAATACACGCAAGACATGAACGCCTGCGCCACCCAGATCAAATTGGGCCAACCAACCACCGCTTGTTCACCAGAAGTGGCATCGCAAGCGCAGGACATTGCACGTGATTCCTCAGCCGTGGCAGAAGCTACGAAAACTGCTGCAAATCCAAATGGCTCGGATGTAGTCTATTGGATTGCACCTGAAGCTGGAGCCGCGAAGTCTTCCGAACCGCATGTCTTCCACCTCTGCCAAGACGTGAGCCCTCTGAAAAACAAGACTGTGAATAGCGGCTCAGTGACAAAAGCCTATGCCGAAAACGCCATTCGCATCACCCAACAGATTGCGATGGAACAAAAGCAATGCGGGTTGGCTCCGGCGCAGTAGTTTTGGTGGAGGCAAGCTTGAATTGTGCAACGGTTTAGCAAGCAGACGATAATGGAAGGGGCAAGCTGCTGCACATTTCGCTATCGCTATGAGAGTAATCCTTAGCTAATTTTTGACAAGGGTTTTCTCACGCAGGAAAATATAAAGCCCCGATCCGATGATCAATGTAGCACCCACCAAAGTTGAAACTTGAGGCACATCGCCCCAAATTATGAAACCCAAACCCGTTGCCCAGATGAGCGAACTATAAGAAAATGGTGCCACGACCGAAGCGGGAGCGGCTTGGAAGGCTTTGATCAAGCAGAGGTGGCTGAGGCAGCCAACTAAACCGCTGCCAATGAGCAACCCCCAACCCCAAGCGTCTGGCATGGACCAATGCCACGGCAACAAAAAGCTGGTGACAATAGCACCCACCGCAGCTGTGAACAGCAATGATGTATAAGGAGAATCATGGCGCAGACGGCGCGTCGTGATTTGGTAACTGGCATTGGTGAGGGCCGCTGCCAATAGGAAGAGCGCGCCTTGATTCAATCCACTCAGGCCCGTCTCCCACACCCGCATAACGATCAGCGCACCCACAAACCCCAGCACAATTCCACTCCAGCGCCTCACCCCCACATGTTCACCCAGAACCACGATGGAAAGTAAAGTCACGAGAATTGGGCTCATAAACATAATTGTGGTGGCGGTGGCCAAGGGCAGGGTGCTGATGCCAGCATTAAAAAGCCCTGTGGTCGCCATCAAGAAAACCGAGCGCAACAATTGTATTTTGGGCATATGACTAACCGCAAGTTTCGGCAACTCGCGCCCACAGATTATCGCAGCAAAAATGGAAGCAAAGAAGAATCTCGCCCACGTGACCTCCACCAGCGAGTAAGTTTCCAAGCTCAGTTTCATCATCGCATCCAATGCAATGAAGCCCACCATGGTGGCCAGCATCCATAATATGCCGACGCTGCGATTTTCCTGGATTGACATTGTGGTTACGCAGTCAGCTGATCGGCGATATGAATGCGAATGATCTCTTCGAAGTTTGCATCTGCTGCAAAGCCAAGTTCCAAAGCACGCTTTGTATTAAAATTTTGTGGCCAGCCCGCGACAATTTTTGCAACTGTCGCATCAGGCTCACGGCGGATGAGTTTTGCTGCATCTGATCCAGCAACTTTGATCAATGCCGCAATTTGTTCACCCACGGTGCAAGAAATTCCCGGCATGTTGATCGCCCGTCTTGCACCCAGCTTGGCTGTGTCCAACTCAGCGCCATGGATCAACATAGTGACTGCCGCACGCGGCGAGGCAAACCAATGTCGCACAGTGTCTTCAACTGGCAGCACAGCTTCCAAACCAACCAAAGGCTCTCGTATGATATTGGAGAAAAATCCAGATGCAGCCTTATTTGGTTTGCCTGGTCGCACACACACGGTCGGCATGCGCATGGCAATGCCATCAAGAATTCCGCGCCTGCTATAATCTGAAATCAACAACTCGCAGATGGCCTTCTGGGTGCCATAGCTGGTGAGAGGTGCACATAGAAAATCATCATCAATAGCTTTGGGGAAGGGGGTGCCGAACACTGCGATCGAAGAAGTGAATATTAATTTTGGTTTGTAATCAACTCCCTCTAGGCGAATTGCTTCTAGCAAAAGGCGGGTGCCATCTAAGTTAATGCGGTAACCTTTTTCAAAATCTGCTTCTGCTTCGCCAGACACTATTGCCGCGAGGTGGAAAATGACATCGGGTCTTTCTTTCACAACCTTCGCCGCTTCTCCCTCAGCCGCCAAATCAGACATGATAGTCTCAATTGGAAAATTAGAGTGTGGCGGCGGTGGCGGCAACTGCACATCATGGCGGATTATTTTTGAAATTGGCGCGCCGCTGAGTTTGCCTCGTGTAACCAGGCTTTGAATTAACTGCCCGCCTAACATTCCGCCGGCACCTATCACTAGAAGTTTCATTATAGTTCCAATTTATTACGAGGAAAAATCTAAACATTTAATTTGGAGGATTACCATAGAGTTATTCGCCAATCGCTATAAACCTTTAATTAACCACATTTCATTGAGTCGATTAAAATTCGACAGATGATATTATCGAAATCGAAATTGTCGGTCAGCTAGCTTCAGCGATGGGAAGAGTAATGCGCTGGGATGAAAGTTCTTGCGTAAGGTTAAGGGAATATCATGGCCGCTGCACATTGGACTAATGCTCAAGTTTTGAGTCAATTGAATTCGGGTTTGCAGTGGTCGGGCTCCACAATTACCTATTCATTTCCAACCACAACGGCGGGCATGACCGGCTCTAGTGAATTAGCTGGCTTTCAAACTCTCACTGCAGCTCAACAAACAAAAGCAGTTCTGGCCTTAAGCCTGTGGGATGATTTGATTGCGCCTAACATGGTGCAAGTCACTACCAACAATAGCAATATCGAATTCGGAAACTCGACTACGGGTGTTGACTACGCTCTTGCGTATTTCCCAACTGCTGGCACAGTTTGGTTGAGCCAAAATTACAGCGATTTGCAGAACCCTGTCGTAGGCCGTCATGGCTTCATAACATATGTGCACGAAATCGGCCATGCGCTTGGTTTAGACCATATGGGAAGCTATGATGGTGGTGGCACTTGGACTCCCTCGAGCTTCCAAGACAGTACTGTGTTATCAATCATGTCATATTTCGGCCCTAACTGGGGTAGCGGAGCCAGCAATGGCGAGGGGTTAGTACAATGGGCTGATTGGGTTGGCTCCGATGGTGTACTCTATTCTCCACAAACTCCGATGCTGAATGATATTATGGCCATTCAGGCTATGTATGGCGCAGATACAACCACGCGTGCTGGCGATACCGTCTATGGTTTCAGTTCCACATTGGCAAATGTGTCCGGTGGCATTTATGATTTCACTCAGAACACCAAAGCCATCTTGTGCCTGTATGATGCATCAGGCAACGACACCTTAAACCTGAGCGGCTGGACGACTTCGTCAACCATCAGCTTGGTGCCAGGTACGTTCTCGTCCGGCAATTATATGACCAATAACATTTCGATCGCCTATACCTGCGTGATCGAAAATGCAGTTGGTGGTGCGGGCGCTGATTCAATTATTGGCAATGCTTACAATAACCGCCTTGAAGGTGGCGCAGGCAATGACATTCTAACTGGCGGCCTCGGCAATGACACAATAATTGGCGGCGATGGCAGCGACACAGCAGTTTTTGCAGGCGCATTTGAAGCGTTTAATATTGCTTACAACTCCGGAAGCGGTTCCTTTTCAATTTCAAGTGCTGCCGAAGGCACCGATACAATATCTGGCGTTGAAAACTTTACGTTTAATGGCGTTACTAAATCCGCCACTCAATTAATGTCAGGTGCGGCCTCGGCAGTCGCTGTGAACATTGCAGCCAATGCAACTTCCGTAACCGAAGGTAACTCTGGAAACGTCAACGTTTCATTCACAGTGACTTTGGCGGCAGCCTCCACAACCGCTCAAACCGTGCAATATACCGTTGCAGGAACCGGAACCAATGCCGCAAACAGTTCAGATTTTTCAGGCTTGTTGAGCGGAACTGTGAGTTTTGCAGCAGGCGAAACCAGCAAGACCATTACAGTTCAGGTTCTAGGCGACACTGCAGTTGAACAAAACGAAACATTTGCCGTAACGCTTTCAAATGCCAGCAGTGGCCTCACCATCAACACGGCCACAGCATCTGCAACAATCACCAATGACGATACGACTGTAATTGTCACACCTCCACCACCAACCGTTGTTTACAATGTAATCAATGGCAGCAACTGGAGCAATTATATTTCTGGCACCAGCGGCAACGACAGTATTTCTGGCCTTGCTGGAAACGACACCCTCAAGGGTGAATATGGCAATGACCTCCTCAATGGTGGTGCCGGCAATGACCTCCTCAATGGTGGTGCCGGCAATGATACCGCAGTTTATGCTGGTGCCTTCGAAACCTTCACCATAAGCAATAACGCCGGAACATTCACAATCTCTAACGCAGCCGAAGGCACTGATACAGTGACGGGCGTTGAGTATTTCACATTCAATGGTGTTGCAAAAACCGCTGCCGAGTTGATGGGTGGCACAACTCCGCCGCCTAGCACAGTGACCAGCGCTTTAAGTATCGCTGCTGCATCGCATACTGTTTTTGAAGGAAATAGTGGTGTTACAAATGTCAATTTCATAGTGACTTTGGCTGCCGCCTCCACAACCGCCCAAACCGTGCAATATACCGTTGCAGGCACCGGAACCAATGCCG
>JANOUE010000110.1:0-4313 GCA_031416755.1 Hyphomicrobiales bacterium | reverse complement strand
TCCTTATTCGGAAAGGATGGCTGTTGTGCTGGCAAATCTCGCAGGTGCTGTGGCTGGTCAATCAGGTGCGCCATTGTTGTTGGCGGGCACTGGAAAAGATCAAGTGCATTTGCTGGTTGTCTGCACAGCGGAACGTGGCCTTTGCGGTGGTTTTAACTCCTCCATCACTCGCCTTGCCCGCGAACGTGCTGATCGTCTGATTGCCCAAGGCAAGACGGTTAAAATGATGACAGTTGGCAAAAAGGGCAATGACTCACTCAAGCGCGTTTACGGCAAATATATTGTTGATGCGGTGGATTTCCGTGGCCAAAAAGCAGTGCGTTATGACAATGCCACGGGCGTTGGTGCGGCCATCATTGCCATGTATGGTGAAGGAGCGTTTGATATTTGCACATTATTTTTTGCTGAATTCAAATCGGTAATTTCACAAAAGCCAACAGCCCTGCAACTGATTCCTGCTGCCGTTTCTGGTGGGGCTGTTGCTGCTGATCTGGGTGGTGCGGTTTATGAAGCTGAGCCTGATGAAGGCGAAATTCTGGGCGATCTTTTGCCACGCAATATCTCGACGCAAGTGTTTCGTGCGTTGCTCGAAAATGCTGCCTCCGAACAGGGTGCGCGCATGAGTGCGATGGACAATGCCACGCGCAATGCTGGCGACATGATCAATAAGCTTTCGATTAAATATAATCGCCAGCGCCAAGCGCAAATTACCAAAGAACTCATCGAAATTATTTCGGGCGCCGAAGCGCTGTAACGTTAAACAGAGGATTAGAACGCTTATACCCCTTTATTGTCATTGCCGGATTTATTCCGGCAACCCATGGCGCAACAAATTCAAATGTTTGAATGTGTGGTGAGATGGATCACCGGAATAAATCCGGTGAAGACAGTTTGAGGGTAGGGTGCTCAGAATTGAAGAGGAACTATTGAAATGGCAAAGAAAGCTGCAACAAAATCTTCCGGCCTCGTGGGCCGCATCACTGCCGTAACTGGTGCGGTGATCGACGTTCAGTTTGATGGCGATCTGCCGCAAATTTTGAACGCGCTGGAAACCACCAATAATGGCAACCGCCTCGTTCTCGAAGTGGCGCAGCATCTGGGTGAAAAAACTGTGCGCACTATCGCCATGGATTCCTCCGAAGGCTTGGTTCGTGGCCAAGCTGTCTATGACACCGGCACGCCGATCATGATGCCAGTTGGTCCGGAAACTTTGGGCCGTATTATGAATGTGATCGGCGAACCTGTGGATGAAGCAGGCCCGATGAAAACCAAACTCACCCGCGCCATCCATCAAGATGCGCCATTGTTCGTTGAGCAATCCACCGAAGCTGAAATTCTGGTGACTGGCATTAAGGTGGTTGATCTTCTTGCACCTTACGCCAAGGGCGGCAAGATTGGTCTGTTCGGCGGCGCAGGCGTTGGCAAAACTGTTCTCATTATGGAACTCATTAACAATGTGGCGAAAGCCCATGGTGGTTATTCAGTATTCGCAGGTGTTGGTGAACGTAAACGCGAAGGCAATGACCTTTACCATGAAATGATCGAATCTGGTGTGAACAAGAAGGGCGGCGGCGAAGGCTCCAAGGCTGCACTCGTCTATGGCCAAATGAATGAACCTCCGGGGGCGCGTGCGCGGGTGGCGCTTTCGGGCCTCACAGTGGCTGAACATTTCCGCGATGAAGGCCAAGACGTGTTGTTCTTCGTGGATAATATTTTCCGCTTCACGCAAGCTGGTTCTGAAGTGTCGGCTTTGCTCGGCCGCATTCCATCAGCCGTGGGTTATCAGCCAACATTGGCAACCGACATGGGCACCATGCAAGAGCGCATTACCACCACGCAAAAAGGCTCGATCACCTCAGTGCAGGCCATCTATGTGCCAGCCGACGATTTAACCGATCCGGCTCCTGCCACGTCCTTCGCGCATCTTGATGCAACCACAACATTGTCGCGTTCGATTGCTGAAAAAGGCATTTATCCAGCGGTGGATCCACTGGATTCCACGTCACGCATGATGGACGCTCGCATTATTGGTGATGAGCATTACCAGACTGCCAGACGCGTGCAGCAAGTTCTGCAACGCTATAAGGCCTTACAAGACATCATCGCCATTCTCGGCATGGACGAGCTTTCAGAAGACGACAAGATTGCCGTGGCGCGGGCGCGTAAGATTGAGCGTTTTATGTCACAACCGTTCTTCGTGGCTGAAGTGTTCACCGGTACCCCCGGCAAGTTGGTGCCTTTGGCTGATACCATCAAGGGCTTCAAAGGCTTGTGTGATGGCGCTTATGACCATTTGCCGGAATCTGCCTTCTACATGGTTGGCACCATTGAAGAAGCTGTTGAGAAGGCCAAGAAAATGGCTGCTGAGGCGGCGTAAGCACTCCTCGCCCTTCGAGGCCCGTTTTGCGGGCACCTCAGGGTGAGGGACTTCTATAAAACCTCATGCTGAGGTGCGAGCGTAGCTCGCCTCGAAGCATGCAATGAGGATACGAAGATGGCATTACATTTTGAACTTGTTTCTCCGGCGCGGCTGTTGTTTTCGGGCGATGTGGCCTCTGTCATCATCCCCGGCACCGAGGGTGAAATGACCATCCTGCCAAACCACGCGCCGGTGCTCTCAACCTTGCGGCCAGGCTATGTCACTGTGGCCAAGGCTGGCGGCAGTTCAGAAAAGATTTTCGTGCGCGGCGGCTTTGCCGAAGTCAACGCCAAGGGCCTCATAGTGCTGGCCGAAACAGCCATTCCCATGGCCGAGCTTGATGCAAGTGCGATGAGTGCCCAGATCAAGTCTGCTGAAGATGAAGTGGCAGCTGCCAAGGATGATGAAAGCAAACGCAAGGCGCTGGAGAATGTCGAATATTTGAAGGGCTTGCTGGCGGGGCTGTAAATCGTCAGTGAACGGATGAATTAGAAAAGCCCGCGACGTGTCGCGGGCTTTTTTGTTGTCCAAATCTCTCCAACATCGGCTCTGAGCTGATGAGCCCGTCATTACCGTGAGCACGAAGCTCACTATGGATTTGCTAGTTTAGCGTTCTTCCTTCTCCCCTCGCGGGAGAAGGTGGCGTGTAACGCCGGATGAGGGGGCTGGTTCAATGCGAGAACATAGGTTAGGCTTTAAAGCATGGCTACAAAACACAACTGGTTCGTACTTCGATGGTGGAGACCGATATGAAAGGTTTTTTTGATAATGCAACCGGAATTGTTATGTTCTTTCTGTTTTTGCTTGCGCAATTCCCCGGTGGAACTGTGTTTATGGCGATGAGATGTGAATCAATTGATCTGACTGGATGGAATTGGGTGCTATCTGTTGTTATGCCATTTTATGGACTTATCCATGGGCTAACATGTTGATATTGCGGCTTTGAAGTTCATTGAGCAAAAGGGCAAAAAACATGAAATTGACATTTGACCGCGTACATAAGCTAACCGCGATTTTTCTATTTTTTTTAGTATTTCCAGTTGATGCATTTGGCAATGCAGAGATAATGAATGATGACAAGCTTCCAAGGATTTGTGCAGATGTCTTGGACAGCCCTGATCAACGCACTAAATTAGAGGAACAACTTGAGGGTTCTCAGGTGGAGATTGTGTTAGTAGCCGATACATTTTCAAAGCTGCACAGTAGGCTATCAGGTGAGTTTAAATACCAGATGGGTGCTAGAAAAATAAATATTGCAGCAGGAATCGATATATCAAACTTAATCGTTCCAAGTAATTTTAAGAAAGGCGATACGTTTGTTGTCCGAGGTAAAATTGAGGGCGCGGTTCTTTGGGGAAACGTTTATGAGGGCTGCTATCTGAATATTATTGGAAATGAAATATTGATTGATGGATTTTAGGATTTAATGCAGTGGCGTTGCCATTGTCAATTATATGTGCGGGGTGCCTTTGACATTTGGGAATTAGTCACTTGTCTTTCCAAAGGCGTATCCCATTGCCCCTGCAATCAAAGTGGCAGCCTCGCCTGACAGTGCATTATTTAACGCTAAAATGGCAGTTATAGGGATGCTGATGGCCAATACGGTATAGCGAATGAACTGCCAACCAATCCCCTTGGCCTTATCATCGGGGTTGCCACGTCGATTGAGATACCCAGCTATCAGGACGATCGGAATCGAAGAGGCAAGAATAATGGAAACCAAAATCACTACGTTCTCCTACGCTTATGGTAAGTGTATAGGATACAACTGCTGGATGCGATAGGCTGTCAAGGAGGTTAAATTTCAAACTGATACGCAATTTATCAATTAAGGTGCGATTTGTGTTGAAACCAGCCCCCTCATCCTACGCATTTTCGAAGAAAATGCTTACCT
>JANOUE010000109.1:0-11422 GCA_031416755.1 Hyphomicrobiales bacterium | reverse complement strand
GGCGGACGGTGCGTTTCTCATTTCTGTGCCTCTAACCGAAAATGATACGCGCGTAGTTTCTGCCAACATCTCGCTGGAGAGGGGAGTGTTAAAAGCCATAGACACCGCCGCCAAACGCCGCAAACTCACACGGTCGGCGTTTTTGGCGCAGGCGGCAAGGAATGAGATCAATCGGTGACTGCCTAACTCACATTATCCGGCAACACTTCTTTTCGCCTTGCCATGAAGTCTCGCAATCCTTCATCAATGCCTTCATCAAGGGCCGGGGCCACATAATCTTTCAGCAACTGCTTCCACTTCGCATTGGCGCGTACCACGATGTCTTTTTCGCCATCATCACGCCACTGTTCAAAACTGTTATTATCAGCCAAGCTCGAACGCCAAAATGCTGTTTCAAAATTCTTCTGCGTATGCTCGCAACCAAGGTAATGCGCCCCAGGACCCACTTCACGAATAGCATCCATAGCCTGACCGTTTTCTGAGAAATCCACGCCCTCGGCAAATTTCTGGAACATGGACAGTTGATCTGCATCCATGATCAGTTTTTCATAACCAGATGAAAGCCCGCCTTCTAACCAGCCCGCCGAATGCAGGCAGAAATTTACACCAGAAAGCATAGTGGACCACAAAGTGTTAGAGCTTTCGTAGGCAGCTTGCGCATCGGGCACTTTCGAACCGCAAAGCCCGCCACCTGAACGAAACGGCACACCCATGCGGCGCGCCAATTGTGCAGCACCAAAAGTAACATGCGCTGGTTCGGGCGTGCCAAACGTTGGCGCACCCGATTGCATCGACATGGAAGCAGCAAATGTTCCAAACACCACCGGCGCACCCGGCCGGCAAAGCTGCGTGAAAGCAATACCAACCGAGGCTTCCGCCAAAATCTGCGTGAGCGTTCCAACCGTGGTGGTGGGCGACATAGCACCAGCCACAATAAACGGCGATATCACGCAAGCCTGATTGGCGCGCGCCAAAACTTTAAGCGCACCCAGCATCACACCATCCCACACCATTGGCGAGTTGGCGTTGATGAGCGAAGTCATCACGCAATTTTGCGCAACGAAATCTTTGCCGAAAACCATTTCAGCCATTGCAACGGAATCCGCAGATCGCTCACCAGAAGTCACCGATGCCATGAACGGTTTGTCGGAATATTTCACGTGGGCGTAGATCATATCCAAATGGCGCTTGGCCACGGGAATATCGACAGGCTCACACACTGTGCCGCCCGAATGATGCAAACTCGGCAGCGTATAAACCAACTTGACGATATTGCGGAAATCTTCGATGGTGGCATAACGTCTGCCTTCATCTAAATTACGAATAAATGGAGGGCCGTATACCGGAGCAAACACCATATTGTTGCCGCCAATCACCACATTATTAGCGGGGTTGCGCGCATGCTGCATGTATTCGCGCGGTGCTGTTTTAATCAGTGAACGGACTAATCCACGTGGGAACCGCACGCGGGTGCGCCGCGCTTCAGTGGGCGAGGGCTTCACATCAGCGCCAACCGCGCGCCACATCTCAACGGCTTCTTCGTCTTCATAAAAATCAATACCAGTTTCTTGAAGCACGGTTTCTGCGTTGCGTTCAATCAGCTCAAGCTGATCATCGCTGAAAGGCTCATAAAGTTTCATCTTACGACGAATATAGCCCGCTTGCTTCACCTCAGTGGAGCCCCGCAAGGTGCGGCGCGCATCAGCACCACCACGCGCCCGTCGGCCAGTTGGGGGAGTGGCAGGTAGCGGATCAGTCATGGAGCAGCCTCAGTTGAGAAATTATCACCTATGGCTGGTTTAGCCTCAACCGAGCAAAGTGGACGGCAGCAAGCGTCAAAGTGGTGGCAAGAAACGACAGCGGCCCTCGTGTGTCGTTTAATTCATCTGCCAAACTTAAGTTATGCGTTTGGTTTAAGAACAAAATCAGTTAAAAGTTAACGCGCAATTCCTCCAGCCCGTGAAAATGATAGACGTCCTTATAGCGGGGCGTATCTGCCAACCGTAACTTTGGCAGCCGTGAATAAAGTGTTTCAAATGCAATCAGCATTTCCAACCGCGCCAAAGGTGCCCCGATACAGAAGTGAATACCAGCTCCAAAACTCACATGCGGATTCACTTCCCGCGTTGGATTAAATAATTCGGGAGCATCAAACCGTGCTGGATCGTGGTTTGCGGCCCCCAGCATCAGGCCCACCACTTCGCCTTTCTTGAATTTCACCCCAGCAAATTCTAGGTCTTCAAGTGCATATCTTGTGAACATATGCAGCGGCGCATCGAAGCGCAGAATTTCTTCGATCAGGTGAGGGGTGACAGGCCCGCTGATCCCGCGTTCCAACATGGCCGCAACACCATTGCCAATGGCATGCACCGTTGCTTCATGGCCGGCATTGAGAATTAGAATGGCAGTCGTCACCAATTCATCCTCGGATAATTTCTGCCCGTCACTATTGGCCACCGCCAATTGCGAGAGCAAATCATCGCGCGGGGATTTGCGTTTTTCGGCGATCAGCTTGCGCATATATAAGCTGAATTCGACCACCGATTTCACCGCCTGATCTTCAATCGCCCGGTCTCGCCTTGCCATATACATTGCCACATGGTCATGTGACCATTTGAGAAACTGGTCGGCCATGTCCGCCGGTGCACCCAACAATTCGCAAATAACAATCACTGGAATTGGCGTCGCATAAGCTGCGAGCAAATCCACTTCACCCTTAGCTTCAAATCCATCAATCAAATGATTGGAAAGACTCACTATTATCGGCCGCAAACGTTCGATATGACGCGCTAAAAATGCCCGGTTGATCAAGCCCCGCAACCGCGTGTGAACTGGCGGTTCAAGTTCTAACAAGGAATGCTGCTCATGATCTGTGAAAGCTTTGAGATGGGCCTGAGGTTCAGCCATTCCCAGCTCTTCACGTGTTGCGACATGCAAAATCTGGCGACCAAAGCGCCGGTCGCGCAGCAGATTATTCACATCATCATGCCGTGCAAAACACCAATGCCCATACTGCTCCCATTTGAACACCGGAACTGCTTCGCGGATCCTTTCATAGGTGGGATAGGGGTTCGAGTAGAACTGCGCCTCACGCGGGTCGAGTTGCACAGAGCGGGTGTTGGAATCTATTTGCATTGAGACTAGGGTCCAGTTTCAAATCACATTCCCACATTTAGGTTCACATGCAAACCACCCGCCCGAACGAATTTATTGCGCTTGTCGCTATGCTCATCGCTTTGGTGGCTATGGCCATTGACACCATGCTGCCCGCCATTGGCCAAATTGCCACGGAATTAGGGGCAGCCCAACCCAATGATCGGCAGTTCATCATTCTGGCGTTTTTCGCCGGCATGATGGTCGGCACTTTGATTTTTGGGCCTCTATCTGACTCAGTTGGCCGCAAGCCTGCCATCTTTGCGGGCCTCGTACTTTTCATTGCAGGCTCATTGGTGTGTATGGTCTCCACTTCATTTCCGGTGCTGATTGCGGGCCGATTGTTGCAAGGCATCGGTGCGGCAAGCCCGCGAATAGTTTCGATTGCCATGGTGCGTGACGGCGCTCAAGGCGCCGAGATGGCGCGCATTATGTCTTTCGTCATGTCGGTGTTTATGCTCGTGCCGATTTTTGCACCCAGCATTGGACAGGGTGTTTTATATATCGCAAGCTGGCGCTTTATTTTTGCTGGTTTCGTCGTGGCTGCAATTATGGTGTCGATCTGGCTCGCAACCCGCCAATCTGAAACCCTGACACCCGAAAATCGCCGCGAATTTTCGGTTGCCAAACTTTTGTCTAGCGCAGGTGAAGTGTTCCGAAGTCCAGTGGCTTTGGGCTATACTTTTGCTGTTGGATTTATTTTCGCCGCCTTCACGACATTCCTCGGAACGTCGCAACAAATCTTTGCAGAACAATATGAGCAAGGTGATGCTTTCGCGCTGTGGTTTGGCGGTCTGGCTTGCGGCCTTGCAATTTCCATGGTGCTCAATGGCATTTACGTAAAACAAATTGGTATGCAGAAAATTTCAAAGTGGGCGCTTTGGGGCTTCCTCGCCAATTGGACTGCCATGCTTATCATGTGTATCATTTTCAACGGCCATCCGCCTTTGCCAGTTGTCGGCGTTATATTTTTCATCTCATTTTTTGTGAGCGGAATGATTTTCGGCAACTACAATGCCATGGCGATGGAACCCATGGGTCATATTGCAGGCATGGCGGCGGCCATTTCTGGAGCTTTATCGACGTTTATTGCCGTGGTGCTAGGTGGACTTGCCGGGCTTCAATATGATGGAACACTTTATCCAATCACCATTGGCTTTGTTGCCTTTGGGGTGATGGCCTTTATCTTCAGTTCATTGGCAGAGAAGGGCCGCCGCCAACTGGCTCAAAAATCTCATGCTTGATTTGGCAGCAATCTAAGCTATTGAGATTGCATGGCTAAAGGCTACAACATTTTCAATCTGCTGCGGCATGCATTCCGCCCGAATGAGCCATGGCCAGAAGCCTGGGCCAAGGCTGAACCTAAATCTTCTTATGATGCCATTATCATCGGTGGCGGCGGGCATGGGCTGGCAACGGCTTATTATCTAGCGAAAAATCACGGGCTGAAAAACATCGCAGTGGTGGAAAAATCTTATATCGGCTCAGGCAATGTGGGCCGCAACACCACTTTGATCCGCTCGAATTATATGATCGGCGGCAATACCGCGTTTTTTGAATTTTCGATGAAGCTGTGGGAAGGGCTTTCTCACGAGCTGAATTTCAACGCCATGGTTTCGCACCGTGGGCAGATGGTGCTGGCGGTCAGTCCCGGGCAAGTGGATGCCTTCGCAAGGCGTGGCAACATCATGCGGCTGAATGGCATTGATGCCGAGCTGCTCGACCGCAATGACGTAATGAAGGAACTGCCATATTTGGATTATTCCAAAGAGGCCCGCTTCCCAATTTATGGCGCAATTCATCAGCCCCGCGCCGGCACTGTGCGCCATGATGCTGTGGCTTGGGGCTATGCCCGTGCGGCGTCCCAGCTTGGTGTTGATATTATCGAGAATTGTGAAGTCACGAATATTATCCGCGATGGCGACAAGGTTGTTGGCGTTGAAACGTCGCGCGGCAAAATTCTCTCGAACAAAGTTGCAATAGCAGTGGCCGGCCACACCTCGCACGTTGCGGCCATGGCCGGCATGAAACTGCCCATTGAAAGCCACATCCTGCAAGCCTTCGTCACCGAACCGGTCAAACCCATCGTGCATCATGTAGTGAGCTGGGGAGCTGAATTATTTTATCTCTCGCAGTCTGACAAAGGTGGCATGGTGTTTGGTGGCCATATAGACGGCTTCAACACTTACACGCAGCGCGGCCAATTCCCGCGCATTCAAAACGTGATGGAATGTGCCACCACATTGCTGCCTTTCATGTCGCGCATGCGCCTCTTGCGCCATTGGGGCGGCATTCAAGATATGACACCCGATGGTTCGCCCTTCATCTGCAAGACGCCAACGCTTGGTCTCTATTTGAATGGCGGCTGGTGTTATCAAGGCTTCAAAGCCACTCCAGCGTCAGGCTTCACTTATGCCCACACAATAGCCCATGATCAAGAACATGAACTCAACAAATGCTACAGCTTAGACCGCTTTGAAAAAGGCAAGGAACTTGATGAATTTGGCATTGGCAATTGGGCCTATAAGCAATGAGAATCCCTTGCCCCCAGTGCGGTGAACGCGACCTGGCCGAGTTTCGGTATGGCGGCGACGCTACAAAAACACGCCCCGCCCATGGTCAGGGTGATTTGAAAACATGGCATGATTACCATTTCGTGTTTGATAATCCGAAAGGTGAACATACCGAATATTGGCAGCACACATTGGGCTGCCGGCAATGGTTTAAGCTGAAGAGAAACACAGCAACAAATGAAATTCTTCCTTCTCCCCTTGAGGGAGAAGGTGGCGCAACAGCGCCGGATGAGGGGGTGGTGGCAATCGGACTCGCATCCAACAACCCCTCATCCGTCTTGCGCATGAAGGATGCGCAATCCACCTTCTCCCTCAAGGGGAGAAGGGGAGGTAACAAGACATGACCGCCTTCCGCCGCACTGCTAAACCCGCACACATTGACCGCACCAAGCCCATCGCCTTTACATTTGATGGCAAGCCTTTGTCAGGCTTCGCAGGCGATACGCTTGCCTCAGCACTCCTCGCCAATGGCAATACTTTGCTGGGTCGCAGTTTTAAATATCACCGCCCGCGCGGTGTGCTCGCTGCTGGCCTCGAAGAACCCAACGCACTTTTTACAACCGGCATTGATGGCCGCACTGAACCCAACACAATTGGCCCTGCCACCGAGCTTGTGGACGGCCTCTCCGCCCGCAGCCAAAATGCCTGGCCGTCTCTCGCCTTTGATGTGATGGCCGTAAACCAATTGCTCTCACCCATCTTCTCCACAGGTTTCTATTATAAAACCTTTATAGGCCCGTTGAAAAAATCTTGGATGATCTATGAACCCATCATCCGCAAAGTCGCTGGCCTTGGTAAAGCCGTTCCTGATGTAGACACCGCGCGCTATGAGCAGCGCTACACATTCTGCGATGTTCTGGTTGTTGGCTCTGGTCCCGCAGGAATCGCCGCCGCTTTAACTGCTGCCCGCAGCGGCTTGCGCGTGGTCTTGGCCGAACAAGATTTCGAACTGGGTGGAAGCTTGCTCTCGTCCGGCAATGACGTTTTAGAGCAATGGCGCAAGACCCAAATGGCCGAGCTGGAAACCCATCCTGAATGTCGGGTGTTAAAGCGAACCACCGCACAAGGCATTTATGACGGCAATCTTGTGATCTTGAATTGCATCCCGCAAAACCATCCAGCTCAGATGATCTTGGAACAGTGCCGCGCCAAAACCATCATAATCGCCACAGGCGCAATCGAGCGCCCGCTGGTGTTTGAAAACAATGATCGCCCCGGCGTGATGCTCGCTTCCGCCGTGCGCACTTATCTCAATCGCTATGGCGTTGCTCCAAAAAAGCGTGCTGTCATTGTCACGAACAATGATAGCGCTTATGCCACCGCCTTTGATCTCGCCGAAGCTGACGTGGCCGTCACCGTCGCTGAACAACGCGCTACACTTTCTGGCGATCTCCTCGCTAAAGCGGCTCAGCTTGGCATTGCAATTTTTCCAAACTCCGGCATTGCCAATGTGCTGGGCGAAAAGCAAATTACTGCCGTGCGCCTTGCTGGCCGCCATGCGGTGACCATTGAATGCGATGTGCTGGCCATGAGTGGCGGTTGGAGCCCGGTGGTGCACCTCACTTCGCATGGCGGCATCAAGCCGAAATATGATGCGAAGATTGAAGCCTTTGTGCCCGGCTCATTTGCGCCAAGCCATTTTGCTGCAGGCGGTGTGAACGGAACCTTTGGTGTAATGGCCGCAATGCGCGAAGGCGAAGTGGCTGCGAGCAGCGCTCTAGAATATCTAGGCGCTGGCAAAAAGTTCAACGCACTTGAACTACCATCCATGCGCGAAGACCGAGCCTACACCATTCAGACCAGTTGGACGGCACCCGAAGGCAAACACGCCTTCATCGACTTCCAAAATGATGTGACCACCAAAGATATCAAACAGGCACACCAGGAAGGCTATCTCAGCGTTGAACATTTGAAGCGCTACACCTCTCTTGGCATGGGCACGGACCAAGGCAAAACTTCGAACATCAATGCCCTTGCGATGATGGCCGATTTGCGCAGCATTCCTATCAATGAGGCAGGCACCACCACATTCCGTCCGCCCTATGCGCCACTCACCATAGGAGCCATCGCAGGCCGCAGCGTGGGCGCGCATTTCCGCCCCAAGCGCTTGTCACCTCTGCATGATTGGCATGTGGCAAATGGCGCTACATTTATCGAAGCGGGCCTTTGGCTGCGCGCCTGGTATTATGACTGGGCAGGCAATTCGCCAGAAGCTGCATACATTAAGGAAATGCAATTGGTGCGCCAGAATGTGGGCCTCGCTGATGTCTCCAGCCTCGGCAAAATAGATATACAAGGGCCAGATGCGGCTGAATTTCTCAACCGCGTTTATGTCAATGGTTTTGCCAAACTCGCAGTGGGCAGCACCCGTTATGGTGTGATGCTCAATGATGATGGTGTAGTGCTTGACGACGGCACCACGTCAAGAATTTCCGGTACACAATTTTACATGACCACCACCACAGCCCAAGCAGGCGAGGTGATGAGCTGGCTTGAATATCTGCTGCAAATGCACTGGACCGATTTGAACGTGCATGTGACCTCACTTACCGATGAGTGGGGCGGCATGGCCGTGAGCGGGCCCAATTCGCGCCGTGCTTTGCAATTGGCTTTTCCCGATATCGCTGTGACCACTGAAGCCCTGCCTTATATGGGCGTGATGGATCTTGAATTTGAAGGCGTTGCCGTTCGCATTCTGCGCCTGTCTTTCTCCGGCGAACTTGGCTACGAAGTGCACTGCCCGGCAAACTATACCACAGCGCTCTGGCAGCATATATTGCAGGCGGCAGACTCACTCGGCATCAAGCCTTATGGCCTTGAGGCTTTAGCCTCTCTGCGCATTGAGAAGGGCCATGTAGCTGGTGCCGATCTTGATCATCGCAACACGCTCGATGATCTGGGCCTCGGTAAAATGGCGGGTAAGGAAAAAGACTATATCGGCAAGGCCTTACGCTTCCGCGAAGACTGCCAAGCCCCAGAACGTTGGAGTCTGGTTGGCATTGAATGCATGGAAGAGGGCAAGAAACTGCGCGGCGGTGCGATACTATTTGCAGCGTCTGACGAAATTAAAGGCCATGGCCGCGGCTACATTACAAGCGTCACCTGGTCCACCGAACTGAACAAGTTCATAGCCCTTGCTCTTTATAGCGGTGGCCTGAAACATGAAGGCGAAGACATCATCTGCGCCTTCCCGCTTAAAAATGAAAATGTAAGAGCCCGCATCGTCTCGCCGCACTTCATCGACAGCCGCGGAGAGCGCCTCCATGCTTAAGGTTTCATCCGCATTGTTGAGCGCCAAGCCCTATGTGAGTGCTCAGCTTACCATCATCGAAGCGCCGGATTTCACACTCACACAATATGCCGGAAGTGAGAAAGATTTGAAGAAAGCACTGGGCAAACTGCCGGCGCGGGTTGGCATCGTGCAGGATGGTTTGTTGCGAATATCGCCTAGCCAAGTTTGGCAGCTTCTAACCTCTAGTCAACCAACCCTTCGAGGCCCACTATATGGGCACCTCAGGGTGAAGGAAAATAGTGATCGCCCTCACCCAGAGGAGCGAGCACTTGCGAGCCTCGAAGGGTCTCCGGACATTGCGCTTCTTCCCAACATCTTCAAAACTGATCTCTCGTCCTCCCGCACCCGCATTGAAATCTCCGGCGGTCCCGCCCGTGAGGTGTTGGCAAAATGTACAGCGATTGATTTTCACAAGAATGAATTCAAACCAAACACTTTCGCTCAAACCGGCATTCATCATGTGCCGGTGCTCATTCAGTGTGTGGCTGGTGAAATCTTTCATCTTTATGTATTACGCACATTTGCTCTATCAATTTGGGATCACTTAACAGATGCTGCTTTAGAGTTTAATGATGCAAGATATTCTGGACCTTAACCGTTATCCGCTGGACAAGCCCGGCACCGCTGAATGGATCGCACTCATTTCCCGCTGCAAAGCCGATCTGGCAAAAGATGGCATGTTCAATCTTGAAGGCTTAGTGAAGCCCGTAGCTCTTTCCAAAACTGTCGCCGAAATTCAACCCGTGATGGACACACTTTCGTTTGTCCACAAACGCAGCCACAACATTTATTTCCGCAAAGAAATTCCAGAACTGGCGGCGGATCATCCGGCTTTGCTGAAGGTCGACACCATTAACCACACAGTGTGTGCCGATCAAATTGCACAGAGCACAGTCATGTGGATTTATGAATGGGCACCCTTCATCATGTTCCTCGCGGCAACCATGGGCAAAGATGCCCTCTATCCCATGCGCGATGCTCTGGCGCGTGTGAATGTGATGGCTTACCGCGACGGCGAAACTTTAAATTGGCATTTCGATCGCAGTGAATTCACCACCACATTATTGCTGCAAGCCCCAGAGCAGGGCGGTGATTTCGTCTATCGCACAGATTTGCGCACCGAAACTGATCCGAATTACGAAGGCGTTGCAAAACTGTTACGCGGCCTTGACCCAGATGTGAAAACTTTAAAGGTGAGTGCCGGAACTCTCAACGTTTTCAGAGGCAAAAACACCGCCCATAAAGTTGGCACGGTGCGTGGCACCAAAGAGCGCCTGATCGCCGTGTTCAGCTATTTCGACAGGCCCGGCGTGGTGTTCACGAAAGAAGATCAGTTAGGATTTTATGGGCGGAGCGGTTGATCTGGCTTAGTCATAAATATGTCCATGACGATTTTCAACTCGCCTAGTTCATTTATAATGGTTGCCCACAAACTTGGCATTTGTAAATTTGAATATTCATGCCGCGATCTATTGCCGAATGCTTTAATTTTATGCCACTGAATATTGGGGTGTTCATCCAACCATTCAGAAGGAATTCGACGAGAAGCTTCTGAAATAATTTGTAATGAGAAAGCCACGGCCCTCGGCAAAGCCTGATCGGCATTAAATGTCTCAAAACTCATTCTGGCTGCGACACTTTGGAGAAAGTTTATTTCATCAATAATATGAACAACAAATAATTTTGAGTCTCTTTCCATCAAAAAATCTTTATGGCTTGTTTTACGATTCTATCGCGTACAAAATAATGCAATCCATCGCGCGTGGTAATTTCAACTGGGATGCCAGTGTCTTTGGACATATCAAGTCCTAAGCCTACAATATCAAAACCTGTAGGCACCTTTTTTCTCGCGTCAAAATCGATAAACAAATCCAAATCACTATCTGGCCGATTGTCGCCCCGTGCGCGTGAGCCGAACATATACAGACCGGTCGCGCCAATCGCTTTAAACGCATCGGCACGTTGCAGAAGGATTTCGGTGATCTGCTCGCGGTTCATGGGTTCAGAATATCATATTCCGCATCAAACTGCAAAATCAACCCCGCATCTTCTCGCCTTTCGGGTCAAACAACGGTTCATGCACAATTGTGGCTTTGCGCATGTCGCCAATCAGCTCTATTTCAAAGCCAGTTTCATGCACCAGTTCCTTTGGCACATAACCTTGCGCCATAGACTTACCCACATAATGCGCAAAGCCGCCGGATGTGGCCCAGCCCACTACTTTGCCTTGGTGCCAAATCGGTTCATCGCCAAGCACATCAGCATCCGCAGCATCGACCACCATGGACACGCGGCGCAATTTTCCGCCACTGACCTTTTCGGCACGTGCTGCTTCAAACCCGATGAAATCATTCTTGGTGAGGTCCACAAAGCGGTCCAAACCGGCTTCGAAGGCGCCATAGAT
>JANOUE010000108.1:0-25629 GCA_031416755.1 Hyphomicrobiales bacterium | reverse complement strand
CTAATGAACCAGCAACTCACGTTAGATTTGCCGCACCGGGCAGCGCTGGGACGCGAAGATTTTTTGGTGACGGATTCGAATGCCGCGGCCGTGGCCTTGATTGATCAATGGCCAAACTGGCCAAGTTATGGTGCCATCATCGTCGGTCCGCCTGGCAGCGGAAAATCTCATCTCGTGGAAGTCTGGCGGCAGAAATCGCAAGCGCAATTCAGCAGGTCAGAAATGCTTACAATAGAAGCAATTCCAACTCTTTTGGGCACCGGCCATTGCGCCATCGAAATCACCTCCACGAAGCCAGAACGTGCTATTTTCCACGCACTGAATTTTGCCAAACAAGAAGGTCGCAACTTGCTCCTCACGGCACAGCAACCTATTGCCGAGTGGGCAATCACAATTCCGGATCTGGCCTCGCGCCTGAATGCCCTGCCTACAGTGATGATCGGGAAGCCTGATGACGCCCTTTTGCGCGGAGTTTTGGTGAAGCTTTTTCTCGATCGTCAAATAGCCGTAGACGAAGCAACACTCAATTACATGCTGCTGCGCATGCCGCGATCCCTGCAATCGGCCCGTGATATTGTGGCAGCAATTGATCAGCAGGCGCTGGTTGAAAAGGCGGAGATCACGAGGCATTTTGTTGCAAGAGTTTTGAGCGGATTTACCAACCCGGACCTTTTTGACGAAGGCAGCTAACCCTTCACCAATCTGTTGCAATCCGCTTTTAAGCTGAACGGATTTGTGGAAAGCTGCACAATATGAGCGATGATATTGAAATGTCGAATCTGTTTGAAAGCCCTTCTCGTTTCTTCAACCGCGAACTCTCGTGGCTGGAATTCAACATGCGCGTGTTGGAAGAGGCCAAAAACCCAGCTCATCCTTTGCTGGAGCGTGTGCGCTTCCTTTCAATTTCCGGCAATAACCTTGATGAGTTTTTTATGGTGCGCGTTGCTGGTCTAGTGGGCCAAATGCGCGAGCAAGTTTCAGAAATCAGCCAAGATGGCTTAACCCCTGCCGAGCAATTGGAGCTGATCCGCAAACGTGCCCAAGAGTTAATGGTGGAGCAAGACCGGCGCTGGTTGCAACTGAGAAGCGAACTGAGCACCGCGGGCATTACAATCATAGAACCCGATCAAATTAACGATGAAGAACGTGTTTGGCTGGACCGCCGCTTCCTCGATCACATTCTACCAATTGTAACGCCCATTGCAATTGACCCTGCACACCCTTTTCCGTTTATTCTCAACCGTGGCTTCGTGATGGCGGTGGAGCTGCGCCGCCGCAAAGATGGCAATGCAATGAAGGCGTTGCTACCCATCCCATCTCAACTTGAACGTTTCGTGAGACTGCCTGGCACCGAAGTGCGTTTTATGCTTCTCGAAACCATGCTTGGCATGTTTTTGCCGCGCTTGTTTCCAGGCTACGATGTACTTGATAAAGGCCTTTTCCGCGTTATCCGCGACAGTGATATTGAAATTGAAGAAGAAGCTGAAGACTTGGTGCGCGTGTTTGAAACTGCACTCAAACTGCGCCGCCGCGGTGTGGTGATCCGCATGGAAGTGGATTCCGCCTGCTCTCCGGCATTGCGCAATTTCATTGCCAATGAACTGGATGTATCAGGCGATGTGACCATCATGAGCGAAGGCCTCGTAGGGTTTGCCGATACTGAACAGCTTATTTTAGACGAACGTCCCGATCTTAAATTCACGCCTTATCTAGCCCGCTTCCCTGAACGTGTCCGCGATCATGCCGGTGATATTTTTGCAGCCATCCGCCAGAAGGATTTCGTCGTTCATCATCCATATGAATCATTTGATGTGGTGGTTCAGTTCATCCGCCAAGCAGCAAACGACCCTGATGTGGTGGCGATTAAGCAAACGCTTTACCGCACCTCGCGCAATTCGCCCATCATTGCAGCCTTGGCGAAAGCCGCCGAAGCTGGCAAATCAGTTATTGCCTTGGTTGAACTCAAAGCTCGCTTTGATGAGGAAGCCAACATTCAATGGGCCAGAGATTTAGAACGGGCAGGGGTGCAGGTGGTTTTTGGTTTCATCGAACTTAAAACCCACGCCAAAGTTTCAATGGTGGTGCGCCGTGAAGCTGGCAACATGCGAACTTACGTACATTTCGGCACTGGCAACTATCATCCCATCACTGCAAAAATCTATACAGACTTATCATTCTTCACGTGCGATCGCGCACTTGCACGCGATGCCGCAAGGTTATTCAACTTCATTTCAGGCTATGCGCCGCCAGAAGATCTCGAGAAGATTTCGCTCTCCCCGATAAATCTCAAAGACCGATTGCTGCAACACATTGAGGAAGAAATTGCCCACGCCAAAGCAGGTAGGCCAGCACAGATTTGGGCCAAGCTGAATTCATTGGTGGATCCCGGTATTATCGACGCACTTTATCAAGCCAGCCAAAATGGTGTGAGCATTGATCTTGTTGTGCGCGGCATTTCGTGTTTGCGTCCGGGCATTCCGGGCTTATCAGAAAACATTCGCATCAAGAGCATCATTGGCCGTTTTCTTGAGCATTCGCGCATTGTGTGTTTTGGTGCTGGTCATGGTTTGCCGCACCCCAAAGCCAAGATTTACATTGGTTCTGCTGATTGGATGCCGCGCAACTTGCACCGACGTGTGGAAACATTGATTCCCATTGAAAACCCAACCGTCCATGAACAAATATTAGACCAGATTATGGTGGCCAACATGCGCGACAATCAACAAAGCTGGCGCTTGCTTCAGGATGGCAGCTCCGCCCGCATTTTGCCTTCAAAGGATGAAGCGCCTTTCAATGCTCACCAATTTTTTATGGAAAACCCTTCGCTTTCTGGACGCGGAAGCTCACTTACTGATAACATGCAGACTGGCGAAGCAGCGCCTAAAAAGAGGACAGTAAAATCGAAGTGAATTGGCATAAGGGATTTAGAACCGAACCACCAACTTATCGTCCGGTGGCTGTGGTTGATATTGGTTCAAATTCCGTTCGGCTTGTAGTCTATGATGGCTTGCGCCGCTCACCTGCACCAATCTTCAACGAGAAAATTCTCTGCGGCCTTGGCAAAGGCGTAGCGATCACCGGCAATCTAAACGAAGCCGCAATCGCACGCGCTTTGTTAGCCTTGCGGCGCTTTAAAGCCTTAGCTAAACAAATCGGCGTCAAAACCATTTATGCCGTGGCTACAGCCGCTGCGCGCGAAGCCAAAAACGGACCGCAATTTATCGACAAAGCCGAATCTGCCTTAGGGGCGGGCATTCGGATATTAACTGGAAAAGAAGAAGCCCGTTTCGCGGCCCTCGGTGTGATGGCGGGCACGCCAGAAGCCGATGGCATTGCAGGCGATCTTGGTGGCGGCTCACTTGAGTTGATCGATATCAAAGGTGGCAAACTGCACGATGGCGTAACGCTGCCCATTGGCCCGCTCCGTTTGATTGATATGGCTGGAGGCTCAATTCAGCGCGCCACCGAAATTGTCGATGACTATTTGCAAAAGTCGCCAATTCTTGAGCTTATGAAAGGCCGCACCTTTTATGCAGTGGGCGGCACTTGGCGAAATCTCGCGCGCATCCACATGGCCCAAACCAGTTATCCACTGCATGTGCTGCATCACTACGCAATGACCAGGCAACAGGCAGAAGGCATTGCAGCACTCGTATCTGGCCTCACGTCATCATCGCTCAAAGATGTGAAAGACATGTCCAAAAGCCGTGCAGACACCATGCCATTTGGAGCGATGGTGCTGGATCGGTTGCTTGTCCATGGCCAGCCGAAAGGTGTTGTGTGTTCAGTTTATGGTGTTCGCGAAGGCCTGCTTTATTCAAAATTGCCGCGCAAAAAAATGCAAGCAGATGCCTTGCTTACATCATGTTGGGATTTTGCCCGCCGCTATGCGCGGTCCCCGGCCCACGAGTTGGAACTCTGCGATTGGACCGATCAACTCTTTGACAACAACGGCTTGGCTGAAAATGAAGAAGAGCGCCGCCTGCGTTATGCCTCCTGCTTGCTCGCAGATATTGGCTGGCGCGCCCACCCTGATTACCGCGCCGATCGTTCACTCGGCATGATTTCGCAAGCCGCATTTGTAGGCATTGATCACCCAGGCCGGGTGTTCTTGGCGCTCACCGTTTTTTATCGCTACGAAGGCGTAGAAATGAAGGACGACCTCACGCGCCTGCTGGATGAAACCCATGTTGCTCGGGCACATTTGCTCAGTTCCATTTTCAGGTTAGCTTATATTTTATCGGCCGCCATGCCTGGCATGTTGCCTAAAATAAAATTGAAAATGGAAGGTACAAAAACTTTAACGCTTTCACTGCCAAGCAAACTCAAAGATCTGATGGGTGAGCGTGTTGAAAAGCGATTGGCGGGGCTGGCCGTGGAGCTGGGCAGAACGCCAAAAATCGAGATCGTTTGAAGGCCCTCATCTAAGGCCGAAACAATTTCGCCCGGCCATTTTCCATACCAATAAAGGCTTTGCCGTGTTTGATATCCAAAGCCAGATTGCCAAACACCTCACGCCGCCAACCGTGTAACAACGGAACATTCGCCTCATCATCAACAGCAATGGCGTCAATCTCGGCACTGCTGGCCAGAAGTTTGGGCGCTATGCCTTCGCTCTCACAGGCAACTTTGAGTGCAAGTTTCAACACCTCAGCCGCAGCCTGCGCCGATGCTGACATTTCGTCGTTGCGGCCTTTGAATTCCGGAATGGTTTTAGGATCGCGCGCTAAACCCTCAGCAACCGCTTTCAAAATGGAGCTGCCCATGGAAGAATTCGCTGTACCTTTTGAAACCAAGCGTAATTCATTAATTGCTTCTGGCTTCTGTGGCATTTGGATTGCGATTTCAGCAAGGGCCTCATCTTTCAAAATGCGCCCACGCGGCACATTGCGCCTTTGAGCTTCAAGCTCGCGCCAAGCTGCAATTGACATCAACACGCCGAGCTGTTTTTTATTCTGGATGCGTGCCTTGATGCGCCGCCAGCTTTCTTCGGGGTTCACAATGTAAGTGACTGGGTCAGTGAGATTGGCCAACTCATCTTCTAGCCAAGCACTGCGCCCAGTTTCTTGCAGTTGAATTTTGAGTTTCTCATAAACCGTGCGCAGATGGGTAACATCTGACAGTGCATAATTGGCTTGCTTTGATGTAAGTGGGCGGCGAGTCCAATCAGTGAATTGCGAAGACTTATCAATCGCCGCACCAACCAATTTGCGCACTATGGCTTCATAACCAACTTGATCTCCAAAGCCACACACCATTGCAGCAATCTGCGTGTCAATGACGGGCTGGGGCAGAGCCCCCGCCAACAAGTAGAGAATTTCGAAATCCTGCTTGGCCGCGTGAAAAATTTTCAACACTTTTCCATTGGCCATCAATGCATGAAACGGTGCCAAATCCAACCCATCGGCAAGTGGATCAATCAGCACGCCTTCAGTGGCTCCAGCCACTTGGATCAAACACAACTTTGGATAATAGGTCGTCTCGCGCAGAAATTCTGTGTCGACAGTGATAAACTCTTCTCCTGCCATGCGCTCACAAAATTCTGCGAGTGCTTTAGTCGTGGCGATGGGATCTAAGTTTGGAACTTCAGCTATGTTTAACATCATCCAAACACCCGCTTAAATATCGTTCCAACATGTTTGGTGTGATAACCCAAATCAAACAGCGCTTCGAGTTCGGAAGCTGTCATATGGGCCGAAACCTCTTTGTCGCCCTTTAACAGGTCCAAGAATTGCCCTTCACCCCGCCACACCGGCATGGCACAGCGCTGCACAGCTGAATAAGAGTCTTCGCGGCTCATGCCCTTTTGCGTGAGCGCCAGGAGGATGCGTTGCGAGTGAATAAGCCCGCCAAGCTTTTCCAAATTCTTCTTCATATTTTCAGGATAAACCACCAACTTGTCGATTACACCCGCAAGGCGCTTCAAGGCAAAATCCAAATGCACAGTGGCATCGGGTCCAATGCCACGCTCAACTGACGAATGCGAAATATCGCGCTCATGCCAAAGCGCCACATTTTCCATAGCTGGCGTTACGGCAGACCGCACCAGTCGCGCCAATCCAGTTAGATTTTCAGTGAGCACGGGGTTGCGCTTATGTGGCATGGCAGAAGATCCCTTTTGGCCAGGCGAGAAAAACTCTTCCACTTCCAAAACTTCAGTGCGCTGCAAATGGCGAATTTCGGTAGCAAGGCGTTCAATTGAACTGGCCACAACTCCAAGCACTGCAAAGAACATTGCATGACGATCGCGCGGGATGACTTGGGTGGATACAGGTTCAACACTCAGTCCCAGTTTCGCGGCCACATACTCTTCCACAGAAGGATCAATATTTGCGAAGGTGCCAACAGCTCCAGAAATTGCGCAAGTCGCTACTTCTTTGCGAGCAACAACCAGCCGCTCACGCGCGCGCTGAAACTCGGCATATGCATAGGCCAGCTTCAACCCGAATGTAACAGGCTCGGCATGAATGGCATGGCTGCGGCCAATACAAACCGTGTTTTGGTGTTCCAGTGCGCGCTTTTTCAAAGCTGCCAACAGTTCATCTATATCGGCGATCAGCAAATCTGCAGCGCGGGTAAGTTGAATGTTAAAACAGGTGTCGAGCACATCTGAAGACGTCATGCCTTGGTGCACAAACCGGGCTTCCGGGCCTACAATTTCTGAAAGATGCGTGAGAAATGCAATCACATCATGCTTGACTTCAGCTTCGATTGTCTCAATGCGCGCCACATCAAAGACCGCATCGCGGCCCTTGGCCCAAATGGTTGCAGCCGCTGTCTTGGGAATGATTCCAAGCTCAGCCTGTTGATCAGCCGCATAGGCTTCAATTTCAAACCAGATTTTGAACCGGGTCTGCGGTTCCCAAATTTGGGTCATTTCTTTACGCGAATAACGAGGGATCATGGGCCTGCCTAAATTTGAATTTGGACCCCTGTAACAAATCCAGTGGCAAAGGGCTAGGGCAGGGTGAAGGGAACCGCAATAAACTTTCGGTCTGGCCCTTCAAAGCTTTGGGCATAATAGGCAATGATTGCTATTGTCGGTTTGATTGGCTGCAAACTTCTTCAGTTTACTTGCGTCTCCGGCAAAAGCATTTGAGAAGCTCAGAATAGCCAAGAAAACACCATACACAATTCGCATTATGAGAATGCCTTAAATGTCACAATTGTAAACGTGTCACGAATGCCCGCAAGCGTTTGCACCTTATTGGCAATAAAATGGCCAATATCGTCAGTGTCTTTCAAATAAAATTTGACCAGCAAATCATATTCGCCAGCAGTTGAGAAAATTTCCGATGCAATTTCAGCATCTGCAATCGCAGTCGCCACGTCATAAGATTTGCCAAGTTCGCATTTAATTTGAACAAAAAAAGCGCGCATTTAACGTCCCATCACTTCACTAAATATTCAGTGGCAAATTTGCCTTTAGACCACACATACCACACCAAACGTGGCTCGCGCACGTCTCCCTTTGCATCGAACGACAATGATCCGAGCACAGTGGAAAAGCTAGCGCCAGAATGCAAATATTCATTCACACCGGTTGAATTTTTTGCTCCGATTTTTTCAACTGCTTGGGCGTATACTTGCACCGCTGCATAAGACTGCAAAACCGAGGCCTCCGCTTTTATATCTGCCGCCGCAAGCAACTTAATAAGTTTTCGGGCCTCAGACGATAGCTGGGGATCTACAGCAAAACTTACAAATGTGCCTTCACCAGAATCACCAGATTTTTCCCAATATTGCGGCGCCAGCAAACTATCAGGGCCATAAACTTTAAGCCCAAGGCCCGCGGCAGTAATTTGCGAAGCGATGAAACCAGCATCACTTGCCGCGCAGGCGCAGTAGAGTGCCGCGATATCCTTGGCTGCCAATCCGACCATTAAATCATCAACCGATTTAACCGCTGGCTTGATGGTGAAAAACCAAGCTGGGGCAGTGCCGCTTGCGGCTTTAAACCGTGCAACTAACGCCTCCGCCGCAGCACTTCCATCGCTCACCACTGCAATTTTATGTGCTGCGAATTCTATATTCATTCGCAAGGCTGCATATGCCCCTTGAGCATCATCGCGCGATACCAGTCGAATGATATTGCTCAGTCCTGCGTCAGTCAGTGCCGGCAAGCTGCCAGATGGCGCAATCATTGGAATGCCTGCAGATTCGTAAATTTTGCCCGCCGCAAGCGAAGGGTAAGAACAGAAATGCCCAATCACCACCGCCACATGTTTTTCCACCAAACTCTGTGCCGCGATTTCAGCTTTACGATTATCGCAAGCATCATCAACGGACACGACTTCAACCAGCTCACCTTCAATGCCGCCAGTTGAATTAAGCTGGTCCACAGCCGCCTGAACGCCTTGCAACATTTGCGTGCCGAAGATGGCGGAAGTGCCGGACATGGGGCCCGCAACACCGATAAGAATTTCGGCTTGTGCTATTGGAGAAAAAAATATGACCGCAGCAACCGCAAACACAAACTTCAAATCGTCATTTGCGCGCAGACGGGAAACCAACTTACCGATCAAGTGCGGTGCGAAAGTTGGATTCCCGCCTGCGCGCAAATGACGGTATATTTTATTCACACTCTTCAACTTCCTAAAAAACAAAACCCGCGCAATGTTACTTGCGCGGGCTCGCTTTAGACAAGGTCTAAATTACATTGTTGACGGATCTTCAGCATAGGTGCCGTTGGCAAACTTGTACCAAACATATTTTGCACCAATAAGGTCGCCCTTAGCATCCAACTTGATTGGACCCATAACAGTTTTCATTTCGTTGCCGGCACGAAGCCACGCAGCGAGAGTTTTGTTATCAAGGCTCTTTGTTGCTGTAGCAGCTTGTGCGTACATTTGCACAGCAGCATAGGTGAACAAAGTGTAGCCTTCTGGATCAAAGCCAGCTGCCTTGAACTTGGCGACCAAGTCTTTGGCTTCTGGAATGTTGCGTGGTTCTGGGGCGAAAGTGAAGATCATGCCAGTTGCAGCTTCACCAGCGATGGTCCAGAATTCAACGTTGTTCATTGAATCGCCGGAGAGCATTTGAGCTTTTGAACCTTGTTCGCGCATTTGCTTCAAGATCAAAGCGCCTTCAGGATGATAGCCACCGATGTAAACTGCATCAATGCCAGCATCTTTCATTTTTGAAACGAGAGCTGAGTAATCCTTTTCACCAGGATTGATTGATTCAGCCATAGTTTCTTTAAGGCCTGCAGCGGTCATTGCAGCCTTAGTTGCATCAGCGAGACCTTTGCCATAGGCAGATTTGTCGTCGATGATAGCAACTTTTTTGCCAGCATAATGCTTGGCAAGGAAGTTACCAGCAACAAGACCCTGAGCATCGTCGCGGCCGCAAACCCGCGCAACGTTCCAACCGCCAGCATCAGTGAACACTGGGTTTGTGGAAGCTGGAGTGATTTGCAGAATGCCTTCTTCTTCGTAAACCTTAGAAGCAGGAATGGACGATCCGGAGCAGAGATGGCCTGCAACGAACTTCACACCCTTTGAAGCCAATTGGTTGGCAACAGCCACAGCTTGCTTTGGATCGCAAGCATCATCACCAATTTCCAAAACCAGCTTTTCGCCATTCACACCGCCAGCGGCGTTAATGTCAGCAACGGCCATTTCAGCACCGCGCTTATATTGTTCGCCAAGAGCTGCGAGCGAACCAGTGATTGGGCCGGCTGTTGCAATGGTGATGTCAGCCAAAGCTGTTGTTGCAGAAAGTGCTGCTGCAAAGCTGAGTGCAATTCCGGAAAGCATTATTTTCTTCATAGATTAGTCTCCCATTAGTTTCTGTGACCGGATGGTCGGTCGGGGTACAATGCCCCTTGAGCCATAGCTTTGCTCAAAGGTGCAGGATTGGAAAGGAAAAAATGCGTTCCCTTCAACAATTTCGGAAAATACTTAATGCGGTTTTTGTCGCCATGACAAAGGCCCAGTTTTTTCATAGAGCCACGGATATTGCCGCGTCATCTGGTTGGTGCGCGTCATGTGATAGCCGAGCAGCGCAAAACCCAAAATAAACGCCGTTTGCACCACATAATAATAAAGCGAGGTGAGCGTATCTTGAAACAGGGCGAAGTGAATAAAGCGCACACCGACGCCCAATATCGCCATATAACTCACCAGCAGCCAAATGGGCTTCCAACCCAAAGCCAAAGAGCGCCCGCTCATAAAAGCTGCTCCTCCTCCGCCGATGAGCGTGAGCACAATAAAAACCCAAAAACTGTGTTCAGCGATGAATGACATCTCAATGCCCCCCTTCAAGATAAGCAGCCCGCACTTCTGGCCGCTTCATCAATTCAGCGCCAGAGCCAGTCATGGTAATTTTGCCATTCACCATCACATAAGCGCGGTGCGCCAAGCGCAATGCATGGAAGGCATTCTGCTCAACCAGCAAAACCGTCAAGCCTTCTTCCTCGTTTAGTTTTCTGATAGTCGCAAAAATTTGTTTAACGATAATTGGCGCCAGACCTAAAGATGGTTCATCAAGCAAGAGCAAACGCGGGCGAGCCATCAACGCGCGGCCGATCGCCAACATTTGTTGTTCACCACCTGAAAGTGTTCCGGCGCGTTGTGCCCGGCGTTCTTCAAGGCGCGGGAACAGTTTAAAAACCTTCAATACGTCTTCGTCGAAGTGCCTCAACTTATCGACTGTTGCTCCCATTTGTAAGTTTTCAAACACGCTCATGCGTGGGAAAATGCGTCTGCCTTCTGGGGATTGCGCAATGCCCAGATGCACGATCTCATGGGTTGGCATTTTGGAAATTTCAACACCATCAAACACAATCGAGCCAGAACGCGCACGCGGCGTGCCGCAAATGGTCATCATCAATGTCGATTTGCCCGCACCATTAGCGCCAATCACGGTGGCAATCTCGCCTTTGCGGACTTCAAAATCAATACCACGCAGCGCTTGAATTTTGCCGTAGAAAGTTTCAATGCCACTGCCTTGCAAAAGGATGTCGCTCATTTACGGACTCCCTTTTTAGCAGTGGTTTTTTTGAACGCAGGTTTAGCTGATGATGGCTTTGCAAGCTTAGTTGGAACGCCAGTAGCCTCAACAATCAGGTCCACCGGTGCTTCCTCTTCGTCAACACCGAGGTAAGCGCGAATAACGGCGGGATCAATTTTGATCTGGTCTGGTGTACCATCGGCAATTTTGCGGCCATAATCCAGAACCACAATATGGTCTGAAATGCCCATCACCACGCTCATGTCATGTTCAATCAACAAAATCGCCAAGTTGTGATCATCGCGGATGGAGCGCAGCAAGATATTAAGCGCTTCCGATTCACGAGGATTAAGACCAGCGGCCGGTTCATCCAAACAAAGCAGGCGTGGGCCAGTGCACATCGCTCGGGCAATTTCCAACCGGCGCTGCGCGCCATATGAAAGGTCACCCGCCGGGTCATCGGCGCGGTCGATCAAGCCAATCTTGTCCAGCCAATATTTGCAGGTTTCTAAGGCTTCATTTTCTGCGCGTTTAAATTTGCCGCTGCCAAAAATTCCGCCAATTGTATAATCGGATGCCTTCATGAGAACATTGTGCTGCGCCACCATGAGGTTTTCCAGCAAGGTCATGCCAGAGAACAGGCGAATATTTTGGAACGTGCGAGCAACCTTTGCTGTTTGCGTGATGATAAAATCATCCATGCGTTCAAGCATAAAATGCGTACCATCAGAGTGGCGCAAATTGATCATGCCTTCGGTGGGCTTATAAAAACCAGTGATGCAGTTGAACACGGTAGTTTTGCCGGCACCGTTAGGGCCAATCAAAGCTGTAATCTGCTTGCGCCCGGCATCGAATGATAAATCACCAATTGCCGTCAAGCCGCCAAAACGCATAGTGAGGTGCTGAACCCGAAGTTCAGGATCGCGAGACCAATCTTGCATCAACCATGCCCCTCAGCAACAAGATCAGCTGACACAGATTTGCGCGACTTAAGAAACACAGTTGGCTGCCTGCGTGTTACCAACCCACGCGGACGAAACCGCATCATCAACACCATTGCAAGACCAACGGCCAACATGCGGAATTGAATAGGATCAACTCCAGTCGTAGCCTCTACCATCGACATTTGTATGCCTTCGGGAAGCAAGCCAAACAGCCCGCCAAAAATGGTGTTGAACACGCTGCTAACTCCAGAAACCACAGCGTCTGGCAACACGTAAACCAGTCCGTCATGCACAGCACGCCCCATGCTGCCAAATTCGCGGAACAATTCAAAAGCACCCATAATTACGATAGCCGAGAACACAATTCCGATTTGCGAACCAAGTCCACCCAAAACTACAATGGCAAGTACCATCGCTGATTCAAGATAAACAAAGGATTCTGGCGAGACGAAACCTTGGCGCGCCGCAAAGAAGCACCCGGCAAACCCACCGAACATCGCACCAATAGAAAAAGCTGTGAGCTTCGTTGTGGTGGTGTTGATACCCAGCGAGCGGCAAGCCACTTCATCTTCGCGCAAAGCTTCCCATGCGCGGCCAATTGGCAAACGGCGCAAGCGATTGGTGGCGAAATAAGTAATCAGCGACAAAATCAGAATCACATAATAGAGAAAAATATATGAGTAGATGCGGTCATGCTCAATGCCAAAAAATGCAGCAAATCCGCCAGGCTCGTCTTTAAAGGGCAAACCAAAGAAGGTTGCTTTTGGAACATTGATACCTTGTGGACCATTGGTGAACGAGAACCAGTTGATCAGCACCAAACGGATAATTTCACCAAATGCCAACGTTACAATTGCAAGATAATCACCGCGCAAGCGCAAAACCGGAAATCCGAGGATCACACCCCAACTGGCCGCTAACAATCCAGCAACTGGCAATATAATATAGAAGGCCCACGGCACTACACCCGCACCAAACCATAGCGGCAGATAGACCGTTGAAAGCAACGCATAGGCATAAGCACCAACCGCATAAAACGCCACATAACCCAAATCTAAAAGGCCAGCGAGCCCAACCACGATATTCAAACCCCACGCCAACATGATGTAGATGAAAATGGTGATCATGAAGTCAATGCCGCGCTTATCCCAACTTGGAAATTGATGCAGAATAAATGGCAATATAATCGCCAGTGCCAACATCGCTGGAGCCACATATTTCGCCAGCGATTCTGAAAGCGGAACCTTGGCCACAGCAGCCTTTGCAGGAGCAGAACTTGGCGCTTTATGCCAAACAAATAAATGGAGCAGCAAACGTCCAAGCACAACAGCCGCGGTTAACAGAAAAGCTTCCATCCAACGATTTTCGATAAACAATACGCCTTGGTTCATCGTGGTCTTGAATGTCACGATTGGCGTCAAGATGAGTGCCGTAAGAATGGCCGTGCCGATCAAATCTTTGCCCAAATAAATCCAACTGAAAGACCGTTGTTCGGAACTGTTCGGGGAATCTTTTACCGGACCTGACATGGCTTAAACCTTTTCGACTTCTGGCTTGCCCAGCAAACCTTGCGGCAGGAAAATCAGCACGATCACCAAAACCGTGAATGCGGCCACATCTTTATATTCAACTGAGAAATAAGCCGACCACATAACTTCAATCAACCCGATCACCATGCCTCCAAGCATAGCCCCGGGGATCGACCCAATGCCGCCGAGCACAGCTGCCGTAAAGGCCTTAATGCCGGCAAGAAAGCCAATGAAAAAGTCTGTCACGTTGTAATATAGAAAGAACATCATGCCCGCGAAGGCAGCAAGTGCAGCGCCCAAAATAAAGGTAATCGAGATGGTGCGGTCTACATTAATGCCAAGCAGCGAAGCCATTTTCTGGTCTTGCTCGGTTGCCCGTTGCGCACGGCCGAGGGCAGTGTTCTGAATGATCATTGTGAAAATGGCCATCAAAGCCAGCGTAGAAAGAATAATCAGAATTTGCATGTTGGAAATAGTAACTATAAATTCTCCATTATCAGCATGGCGGTGCAGCAATTCATGCTTGCCAGTAATAATAGCTTGAATTGGTTTGGGCCTGCCTTCTTGCGCAATCCGCACAAACTCTTGCAATACAATTGACATGCCAATGGCCGAAATCAGCGGTGCCAAACGGAATGAACCACGCAAAGGTCGATAAGCCACCCGCTCAATCGTCCAATTATAAACCGAAGCGATCAGCATGGCGATAACCACCACCAAGGCCAAAGCAAGGATGATAAGGAAAGCGCCGCTACCACCCGTAATACCAAGCCCCAGGATAACAATAAACGAAACAACAGAACCGACCATAAACACATCACCATGGGCGAAGTTGATCATTCCGATAATGCCGTAAACCATCGTGTAACCAATGGCAATGAGCCCATAGATCGAACCAAGTGTCAGTCCGTTTATGAGTTGCTGGAGAAAATACTCCATGCGCTCCCCTTTTTTTATTAAGCGTATCCAACATGCCCACGGCTCATTGATTGACCGCAGTTTCCGCAAGTCTTAATGAAGTTAAGACATAAAGACAAGTGTGACAATTACAGTCTGCCGTTGTTTTGCAGTGCAATTTTGCCAATTTCAGGCAAATGAATTGCACAATTGGTTGCTATTCCAAATAACTCCGCAACAATTGTTGCAGTGCCATCAAGCTTAGGGCGGCTTGACATCAACGCCAGCACTGGTTAGTTCCTCCTATATCAACTTGCTATATATCGAATTGTCATATCAATGAACGTCAGAACACTTTGCCTTGGAATCCTGTCATTCCAAGAAGCCTCAGGCTATGAAATCAAAAAAGAGATTGAAGAGGGCCTCTTTAGTCACTTTATTGAAGCTAGTTTTGGCTCAATTTATCCAGCCCTCACGCAATTAAATGCCGAAGGCTTAGTGACTTTGCGCGCCGAAGAACAAACCAGCAGACCCGACAAGAAAGTCTATGCGATCACCGAAGCCGGGCGGCAGTCATTAGCGAAGAACATCGCCGTAATCCCGTCACGCGATAAATATAAATCTGAGTTTCTATTTGAAATGCTGTTCCAAGACCTATTGCCGCAAGATTTACTGCGCCTTGCAATTGAAAAGCAACTTACCGATCTCAATGAAGATCTAAAGCGCATAGCAGAATGCCGTCGCGAAGAACCGCAACAATCTACCGGTTCGGAATTTGTAATGGGTTACGGCGAAGCAGTTTTATTGGCCGGGGTGAAATACCTTGAAGCAAGATTAGCGAAATTAAGTGACGCAGCTTTGCAGGCTGCGCAATGAAAATGAAAAAGAGGGCGGACATGAAAACGAAAGCATCGCTGTTGGCTATGGCACTGGCCGCATCACAAATTTTCTTTGCCAGCGCAAATGCTGAGGATGCCGTTCAAAAATTAGCTCCGCCACCACCGCCCACTATTTCTGTTTTGATTGCAGCAAAAAAACCAATTGCTGAAAACCTTATTGTAACGGGAAGCTTCGCGGCCGGGGAACTGGTGCAAGTGACGCCGGAAATCGAAGGCCTCTCGGTCACTGAAATTTTGGCCGAGGAAGGCGATAGTGTAACCAAGGGTCAAGTCTTGGCCAGACTTTCCGTTTCACAAGTTAAAATCCAAATTGTCCAAACTAAAGCAAGTTTGGCTCGTAATGACGCCTCTATTGCTCAAGCAAAAAACCAAATCGAGCAATCGCAGATTAATTTAGATCGCTCAATAACCGAATTGAACCGCACCAAAAAATTACGCACCAGTGGAGTGGCCACTGCTGAACAATTTGATTTGAAGCAAGCTGCTTTCGATTTAGCCAATTCGCAATTGCAAGGTGCAAAACTTGCGCTCGAAATAACCCGGGCAGACCGCCTCGCCATTGATGCCACCATGGCAGATTTGGATTTGCGCAAAAGTCGAACAGAAATCAAGTCGCCAGTAAAAGGCTATATCAGCCGCCGTACTGTTCAATTAGGAGGAATTGCTTCTGCCAGCCGTGAAGCCATGTTTAACATTGTTGCCAATGGCACAGTGAAACTTCTGGCCGAAATTCCAGAATCTGATTTGCCGCGCGTAATGCTTGGTCAAAAAGCATCAATCGTTGTTAATGGAATTGATAAACCAATTGCAGGCGAAGTGAAATTGATCTCACCTGAAGTCAATGAATTAACCCGCATTGGCATTGCTCACATTCGTGTGGCTGATGGCGCGCGTATTCCGCTCGGCAGCTTCGGCCGCGCCACCATAGCGCTTGCTGCGGGCGATGGCGTGGCTCTGCCATTGACAGCAGTCACCTTCGGTGAAGATGGCCCAACAGTTCAACTTGTTAAAGAAGGCAAGGTGCATGTTGTAAAAGTCATCACCGGCTTGGTTGGCACTGGCACTATCGAAATTACTGACGGGGTTACAGCTGGCGACATATTCGTAGCCCGCGCTGGAAGCTTCGTGCGCGATGGCGATGCCGTATCACCTGTAATTCTTAAATTGACGGAATAATAAATACCATGAATTTCAATTTTTCAGCATGGTCCATCAGAAACCCAGTTCCGCCAATCCTGTTATTTGCCGTGTTGATGTTGGTCGGTATTTTCAGCTTCCGCAGCTTGCCAATCACGCAATTTCCAAACATTGACGTTCCCGTCATTTTGGTATCTGTCGGCCAATCTGGTGCCACACCAGCTGAACTTGAAAATCAAGTTACGAAGAAAATTGAAGACGCAGTAGCCGCCATCACCGGCGTGAAACACATCACATCTACAATGACCGATGGTGTCTCCAACACCGGCATTGAATTCTCTTTGGAAATTCCAACTGACAAAGCTTTGGCGGACGTCAAGGACGCAATTTCAAAAATTCGTGGCAATCTTCCCGGCGGCGTTGACGAACCCATTATTCAGCGCATCGATATCGAAGGCCAAGCCATACAAACTTATGCTGTGTCTGCTCCCGGCATGACGCTTGAACAATTATCATGGTATGTTGATGATGTAGTCAAACGCCAGTTACAAGGTTTAACCGGTGTGGGCCGTGTTGACCGTTTTGGCGGTGCCGATCGCGAAATCCGTATTGATCTCAACCCGCAAAAACTCCAAGCCCTTGGTGTAACCGCTGGAAGCATCAACAGCCAGCTCGCAGCAACAAATGCAGATTTTGGCGCAGGCCGTGGCGAAGTTGGCAACATTGAACAAGCCATCCGAACTTTGGGCGGAGCTCGCAGTTTGGACGAGTTACGCGAAACTAAAATCTCACTCCCCGGCGGTCGCCAAACAAAATTGGGCGACCTTGGTACGATAACAGATAGCACCACTGAACTTCGTTCCTTCGCGCGTTATAATGGCAATAGCGTTGTCACCTTCTCAATCTTCCGCTCAAAAGGCTCAAGCTCGACAGCAGTGGGCGACCATGTGGGTGCGAAAGTTGCCGAGCTCCAAGCCGCCAGCAATGGGTCGGCCAAATTCACTCTCGTAGATGACACGGTGTACTTCATCTATGGCAACTACACGTCTGCCATGAAAACCCTCATCGAAGGCGCCATATTATCCGTTCTCGTGGTTTTACTCTTCCTGCGCGATTGGCGCGCCAATTTGATTTCTTCACTTGCATTGCCGCTTTCCATCGGGCCCACGTTCTGGGTCATGGGCATGATGGGTTTTTCCCTCAATCTGGTTTCTTTCCTCGGCCTAACCTTGGCTACGGGTATTCTAGTCGATGACGCCATTGTGGAAATCGAAAATATCGCCCGCCACATGCGCATGGGAAAATCGCCATACCGCGCCGCTATGGAGGCCGCAGACGAAATCGGCCTAGCCGTGATCGCGATCACCTTCTCCATCGTTGCAATCTTCGTGCCCGTATCCTTCATGAGTGGCATAGTTGGCCAATATTTCAAACAGTTTGGCCTCACAGTTGCGGTGGCCGTCTTGTTCTCACTTCTGGTCGCGCGCCTCATCACACCCATGATGGCTGCATATCTGATGCGCCCAACAACCCACGTCGAACATCAACCAGGCGCTTTGTTGCGGGCCTATATTAAGCTGCTTCATGTCTTAAATTGGGCTCCAACAGTGGGGCGCAAATCACCAGTAACGCCACGCGTTCGCAAGCTTTGGGATTGGGTGGCTTATGGCTTGGCAAGCGCAATGACGCTTTTGGCAATCGTTTTTGGGCTTGGCTTTATTCACGAACTGCCAAATTTTGTCACAAGTTTCTTTAAGTTTGGTTTGATTGCAACCGCCGCAGCAACAGCTGTTTTGTTCATGGTCTTGTTCGTGCGCTCAATCATTACTTTCAAAAAAGAGCGCACCTTCGCTTGGCACGACAATGAAGGCGATCACATTAACACGCCAGCGGCATTGCACAGCTCTTGGCCCCGCTTGATGAGCTATATCACTATTCTCGGCGCTTTCGGAATCCTGTTCGGCTCCACGCTCCTCATTCCGCTTTTGCCAAAGGGTTTCATTCCGCCGGGTGATAATTCGCGCTTTGTGTTGCAAGTCGAATTGCCGCCTGGCTCGCGCCTGGAGCAAACCTTGAAAACAACTGAGGCCATGGCAAAAGTTATCCGCGACAATAAGGAAGTGTCGCAAGTGTTTGTGCTCGGGGGCTCTTCGCCAACTGGCTCCCTCGAACCACGAAACGCCGCCATATACGTAAACCTCCGCCACCGCGATGTCGGTTTGCTCACCGGCCTCTTAAACCCGACAATTATGACCATCAATAAATACACGGGCCTCAGCATTGCCACTTTGCCTGCCGCTGGCAGAACTAAACCGCAAGAAAGCATTGAAGCAGAAATTCTACCACTGCTTTCAAACATACCAGATTTGCGCTGGGCCAAAATCAATGAACGCGGCGAACGTGATGTAAAGTTCAACATCCTATCCAATGACCCACGAGCCTTGGATGAAGCTGTGGGCAAGTTGGAAGGGGCTTTGCGCAAAGAGCCAAGATTGCGAGCCCCTGCCGCAGAGGGTGGACTTGATCGACCTGAAATCAAGATTATTCCAAAATCCGCAGAAGCCGCCAAACTTGGCATTACCGCCCAGCAAATTTCACAAACTGTGCGCGTCGCAACCATCGGAGACTTTGGGCCGTTGCTGGCAAAATTTAGTGTGGGCGACAGGCAAATACCAATCCGCGTCCAAATTCCAGAGGAGTCACGGACAAGATTTGATGAAATCTCAAATCTGCGGGTCATAACGTCGACGGGTCTTTCAGTGCCGCTCTCTGCCGTGGCCGATGTAACCTTTTCGCGAGGACCTAGTTCCGTCAAACGCTACGACCGTCAACGCCAAGCCTCCATCGGTGCTGATTTGCCTCCTGGTGTGCAATTGGGCGAAGCTGCTGATCTCATCAAGGAAACTGCAAAAAGTTTAAACTTCCCGCCCTCGGTAGTCATCGCTGAAGGCGGAGATTCGGAAATACAGAATGAGATATTCACGGAATTCGGAAAATCCGCCTCTCTTGGAATCATCTTGATGTTCGTGGTTTTGCTTCTCCTGCTCCACGATGTCTTTCAACCTTTCGCAATCCTTCTATCTCTGCCACTTTCAATAGGTGGTGTAGTTTTCGCACTGCTCATGACCAACAACGCCTTCTCCATGCCTGTGGTCATTGGCATGTTGATGTTGATTGGTATCGTCGCCAAAAATGCGATTATGCTCATCGATTTTGCGGTCGAGCGTAAAAAGCAAGGCCTAGCGCGCATTGATGCTATTGTGGATGCTGGTCGTAAACGCGCAAGGCCCATCGTAATGACAACTATTGCAATGGGCGCAGGCATGTTGCCATCAGCCTTTGGCATCGGCGAGGGCGGCTCGTTCCGCGCCCCCATGGCCATCGCCGTGATTGGCGGATTGATTGCAGCCACCTTCCTCAGTCTCATCTTCGTGCCGTCATTCTATATTGTGATGGATGACGTCTCGAAACTCTTCGCGTGGATTTTCAGCCGCTTTGCGGGTGCATCGGATGAAGCTGAAGTGCATGACCCACGCATCGAAAAAATAAAAGAGGCAGTTGCTTCAACCAATAGCGATGTGGAAGAACTCGCAGCCAAAATTATAGATGTTGAAGAAAAAATAATCGGCCTCGCAAAGCTTCTTCCAAAGTCAAAAACAAAACTGAAATTAGCAGCGGAGTAATTTTTAAACTAAACTCCTGAGGCCATGCGCAATCCGTCCCAGGGCCTTTTTTAAATCGGCGTTACTTGCGGCAAATGAAAGTCGAACTGAACCTTCAGCCCCAAAGGCTGAACCTGGAACAATCGAAACCCCATGCTGTTCTAACAACCAGTCACAAAGCTGCTCACTGTTTTCAATCACATGATTTCCAGCTTTGCGCCCCAGAAATGCACTCACATCAGGGAATGCGTAAAACGTGCCGGGAATATCGGCAATTTTTACACCCTCAATGGCGCGCAACGAACTTAAAACCAAATCGCGCCGCGCTTGATACTGCAATCGCATGGCCTCAACGTCATCGCGAGGTCCTTGCAATGCTGCAAGTGCGGCACGCTGCACAAACTGATTGGCCCCAGCTGAAATAATGCTCTGCATCCGCCCCATGGCCTGCGCAATTGGCAAGGCTGCTGCGGCATAGCCAAGCCGCCAACCCGTCATTGCAAAGCCTTTGGAAAATCCATTCAGCGTTACAGTGCGCTCTAACATGCCGGGCAGGGACCCAAACGAAACCATCTCGCCTTCAAATAAAATATATTCATAAATCTCATCCGACAAAACCATCATCTTGGGATGTGCCCGCACCAAAGCAGCAATCTCTTCCAACTCGGCACGCGACCAAACGGCCCCAGTTGGATTGCAGGGTGAGTTGAGAATCAGCAGCTTAGTGGCCGGCGTTATCGCAAGTGCAATGCGCGATACCGGAACTTTGTAATTTTCACCCACACTTGAGTGCAACACCACGGCTTTGCCCTGTGCCAGCTTCACGGATCCTTCGTAAGACACCCAATATGGCGCCAAAATAATAACTTCATCAGCAGGCCCGATCAGCGCAAGGATCGCGTTATTAACGGCCTGCTTTGCACCATTAGTCACCACCACATTGGCCGCCTGATAAGCCAAACCATTTTCTGCTCGCAACTTTACAGCAATTGCTTCGCGCAATTCGGGAATGCCAGACACCGGAGAGTAATGCGTGAAGCCTTGATCCATCGCTTCCTTGGCAGCATCGCGAATATTCAGTGGTGTATCAAAATCAGGCTCGCCAACGGTGAGAGCAACAATATCTTGCCCCTTGGCTCGAAGTTCTCTGGTGCGTTGCGACATGCGGATGATCGCCCCTTCATCAGCTGAAGTTGCGCGGGAAGAGAGCAGGGCGGTGGGATCAAATTTTGTCATAATTCACGCGCTATGCCAGCTTCCGCTTGCCGCGTCGAGTGTTCCAAGGCTAAAAGCTTGTTATGAATCGAAATCTTAGTCTCATTGTAAGTGCAGCAATTCTTTCTGCTTGTGCAAGTTCCCCTAGCGCTGTGCGTATCACCCGTGATGAACCCGTCTCTGCTCAGCCCAAAGCTGCGCCGCAAGCCAAAACAGAAATGGTCTTTTACAATGGTAAAACTTATAATGTAGGTTTCACGCCAATGTCTGGCGGAACATATCTTGTAACCGTCGCCGGAATGTCTGCCGCCCAAGCAAAAGATGCCAACGGCTTATCCACTTCGGCATTCCACCACTTCACCTGCAAAGATAGCCAAAAAACCAAACTGCTGGCAAAACCAAGCTTTGCCAATGGCCGGTGGAGCCTCACAGCCCGCTGTGGTTAACGCTAAGTTAACGGATTTCTTGCTCGTACGCTATTCTCATGCTTAAAATAACTTGAAACGTGGGTCTGGCAGCAAAATATCTGCGATGCTGGCTCGCGGTTGAAGCGTGAGGAGTGTGCATGGTTTTAGATCGCATTCTAAAAGTATTGGTGCGCAAAGGAAACTTGACCGTAACCTATTGGAACGGCCAAACCCGCAAATATGGCGATGGCACTGTGCCCACCGCTCACATAAAATTTGCCACCAGTGCCGCCGCCCGCCGCGTGGCCTTGGACCCAGATCTATTCCTGGGTGAATGCTACATGGACGGTAGCCTTGAAATGCAGCAAGGCAAGATTTATGATTTCATAGCGTTGGTTATGCAAAACGTTGGCACGACACAATACCATCCGGTTCACAAATTGGTGCACAAAACCCGCATGGCTTTCCGCCGCTTGCACCAGCATAATCCAGTTGGCAAGGCCAAAGAAAATGTGGCCCATCACTATGATTTGTCCGGCAGTCTGTATGATTTATTTTTAGACCGAGACAGGCAATATTCCTGCGCCTATTTCGAAACTGAAAACGCCACATTGGAAGAAGCACAACTCGCCAAAAAGCGCCACCTCGCCGCAAAGCTCAATATCAAACCCGGCATGAAAGTGCTGGACATCGGTTCCGGCTGGGGCGGCCTTGGCCTCTATCTTGCGGAAATTTGCGGCGCTGAGGTCACCGGAGTAACGCTGTCCGAAGAACAACATAAACACTCAAACGAACGCGCCACACTGCGCGGCCTCCAAGGCAACGCACAATTCTTGTTAAAAGATTATCGCCACCTCGATGGCCCTTATGATCGCATCGTCTCCGTAGGCATGTTCGAACATGTTGGCATTGGCCATTTTCCAGAATTTTTTGGCAAATGCGCAAAACTTTTAAAAGATGATGGCGTCGCAGTTCTCCACTCCATCAATCGGTCTGATGGACCAAGCGCCACCAGTGCCTGGATCAAGAAATATATTTTCCCCGGTGGTTACATCCCAGCGTTATCCGAAGTTATTCCGCACATGGAGCGCGAGGGACTATATGTGACTGACATCGAAATCCTTCGCCTGCACTATGCAAAAACCTTGGCCGAGTGGGCCAAGCGCTTAGCCGATCAGCGCATGCGTGCCGTGGAACTTTATGATGAACGCTTTTGCCGCATGTGGGAACTTTACCTAGCAGGCTCCGAATGTGCTTTCCGGTATGGCGGCATGAACAACTTTCAAATCCAGTTTGGTAAAAACCAAAATGTGTTGCCGCTTACCCGCAACTATTTAGAGGCCGAAGAAAATCGCTTGCGCAAGCTGGAAGCAAAAACGCCACTTTTGAAGATGGTGCAGCGCTAACTCTTGGTCCTTCACGCAACTGTCATAATCCGAATTTAGTAACTCTCCAAAAAGCGGATTCGCAAAATGGCAGAACAAATCTTCAATGTATTGTTTTTGTGCACAGGCAACAGCGCTCGCTCTGTGTTGGCCGAAGCAATATTAACACGTGTAGGCAAAGATAAGTTTAATTCTCATAGTGCAGGAAGTTTTCCTAAAGGCACCGTGCACCCGCAAGCCATTCGCCTATTGAATAGTCTCGGTCATAAAACATCTGGCTTGCGTTCAAAAAGTTGGAATGAATTTTCTAAACCAGATGCTTCTAAGATGGATTTTGTTTTTACTGTTTGCGACAATGCTGCCACTGAGACCTGCCCAGTTTGGATTGGCCATCCCATGACGGCGCATTGGGGCGTGCCTGATCCGGCCGCTGCAATTGGCAATGATGCTGAAATTGCTTTGGCTTTTAATGAAGCTTATCGCCAGATGCACAACCGCATCATTGCGTTTGTCAATTTGCCAATAGCTTCGTTAGATCGCATGAGTCTCAAAAACCAACTTGTTCAAATTGGCAAGAATTTTGATTAAACATCGCGTTCAAAAACATGCAGCAGAAGCAATTGGAACCTGCATACTTGTAGCCACAGTTATTGGATCCGGCATTATGGCCGAGAGACTTTCTGGCGGAAATGTTGCCGTTGCTTTGCTCGGTAACACAATTCCAACCGGAGCAATTCTTGTCGTTCTCATCTCAATACTAGGCCCCATCTCTGGCGCACATCTTAATCCAGTTGTTTCGCTTTGTATGGCGATCGTGAAAAAATTAAAGTGGTCATATGTATTAACCTACACCGTTTGCCAAATTGCCGGTGGCATAGCAGGTGCTTGGCTTGCCCATGCCATGTTTGAACTTCCAATAATTGAATTGTCTACCAAGCTGCGCTGGGGCCAAGGCCAATGGTTAGCTGAAGCTATGGCAAGTTTTGGATTGTTGCTCAGTTTATTTGGCGCAATCCGAAATGCACTCCAGTCTGTGCCATTGATAGTAGGGCTTTATATAACCGCAGCATATTGGTTCACAGCTTCCACCAGTTTTGCAAATCCAGCTGTTACAATTGCCCGCAGTCTAAGCGACACCTTTGCCGGCATCTCGCCTATATCGGTTCTGCCATTTATTGCGGCCCAAATCATCGGTGCCCTGCTGGCAACTTTAGTTGCGGGATGGCTTTTCAAATCCAGCGCCGATCAATCCAATCCCTCGTCCTGAAATAATATCCGATGTAAGGCAGGAACCACGGGTTGCCAGTGTAGAGCGGATGGCTTGGAAATTCGGGGCGGTCAAACGCACACACGCGGTTCACCTTGCCTAAGATCTTGCGCGCTGTTTGGTGGCCGAGATAGCTCATCATCGCAATGCCAGAGCCATTGCAACCAAGCGCATAATGAAGCCCCTCAAATTTTCCCATATGCGGCACCTCATCAAAAGTGAAAGCCACATTGCCGGTCCATGAATGGGTGATTTTCACACCCTGCAATTGCGGAAAGCGATCAATCATGAATTGATAGAGCAGGGGAGCCGTGGTCACAGGATCAGTGAGGCCAAATTTGGCCCGCCCGCCAAATATCAGCCGCCTGCCATCTGGCGACATGCGGTAATAGGTCAGCACGCGGCGCGTATCTGCAAAGCTTCGGTTGCGCGGACTGATGCTGGCGGCCAAGTCTGCTGGCAATTCCTCAGTCGCAATAATGTAAGAACCAACCGGCACCACGCGCCGTTGCAGTGCGGGCGTAACGCCACCAGTATAGCCATTGGTGGCAATAATAACTTCTGCCGCCCGCACCTCACCGCGCGGCGTCGAAACCTGCCAACTGCCATTGCTGTTTTGGTTAAGCCTTGTCACTTCAGTTTTCGCGGCAATAGCCACGCCTGCTTTTTGCACCAGACCGAGCAAGCCTTTAAAATAGAGTGCGGGCTGCAAATGCGCGGCCCGCTGCACCACCATGCCGCCACGATAATAGTCTGACCCAATTTCCGCACGCTGTTGATCTCGCGGCACAATGTATGAACCTGATTGAGCCTCGAGGTTCAACACTTCCACCTTCTTGGCCATGTCATCAAAGTGGGATTTGCACCACGCGCCTAAAAAATAACCGCGTTTGTGCCAACCACATTCAATCTTCTCGCGTGCGATTAAATTTTCAATATGTGTAAATGCGTCAGCTGCATCATTTAGATATGGCGCAGCCTCTTCTGCAGGCATGGGTTTGGACAGATAGCGTTTTCCCACATTCACCCCGCCTGAAACCATGCCGCCGCTGCGCGTCGATGCACCAAAGCCAGGCTCTGCCGCATCCACAACCAAACACTCAACCCCAGCCCGCGCCAATTCCAAAGCGGCCGACAAACCACCATAACCGGCCCCAACAATCACCACTTGCACCTTACGCGGAAGATCAGTTTCCGCCAATGTCTGCGGCGCATAGTCCTCCCACCAATAGGGAGCTGTCTTGAACTCTTTATGAAAAATGGCCTGCATGCTGCGCGCTCTCGTCAATTAAACAAGTTAAACTTGCCCTCTCGACCAATCAATCTCAATAGAT
>JANOUE010000107.1:0-2780 GCA_031416755.1 Hyphomicrobiales bacterium | reverse complement strand
TGCGAACTTTTTCCAAAGGCATGGACAATTTCTCGGCCATTTCTTCGGGCGTAGGTTCGCGACCAATTTCATGCATCATCTGGCGTGAGGTGCGCACAATCTTGTTGATGGTTTCAATCATATGCACTGGAATGCGGATGGTGCGCGCTTGATCTGCGATTGAACGCGTGATCGCCTGCCTAATCCACCATGTGGCATAAGTGGAGAATTTATAACCCCGGCGATATTCGAATTTATCAACCGCTTTCATCAAACCAATATTGCCTTCCTGAATCAAATCCAAGAATTGCAAACCGCGATTGGTATATTTTTTGGCAATCGAAATCACCAAGCGCAAATTGGCCTCAACCATTTCCTTCTTGGCAATACGGGCTTCACGTTCGCCCTTTTGCACCATGCCAACGATTTTACGGTATTCTTGAATTTGCAACCCAGTGGCCGATGCGAGCTCAAATATCTCATCGCGAATAACGATGATGGATTCTTTTTCGTCATTGACCCATTTTTTCCAACCATGCTTGGTCAGGCGGCCAACACGCTTCAACCAATCAGAATCCAGTTCATTTGATTGGTATTCTTTGAGAAACTCATCGCGCGGAACTTTATAAACTTCAGCAAGGCGCATCAAGCGGCCTTCCAGAATATTCAAGCGCTTGGCAATGTCATAAAGCTGTTCAACCAGCGCTTCGATACGCGCATTGTTCAGCGAAAGCGATTTCACATTGGTGATAATATCATCGCGCAATTTGCGGTAACGGCGGTCCTGCGAAGGCGATAGCCCCTCACCTTCCTGTACTTCTTGGTCTTGCAACTTGCGCAAAGATTTATAAAGCCTTGCAATCTCGTCGAAAACTTCGAGAACCTTGGGCTTCAGTTCCGCTTCCATTGCCGAGAGAGAAACACCGAGGTCATCGCCCTCATCGTCTTCTTCATCTTCAACATTTGGCTTGTCGAAGTCTTCTGGGCTAAGCACATCCGAGAAATCATCTTCCGCACCGCGGCGCGGCGGCGGCGCACGGCGTGCTTCATTTTTGCTTTGTTCAGCACGCTTGGCTTCAGCTTGTTTGCGCACTTCTTCCTTAGGCGGCACATAAGGCATAGGCGTTTGCACAGATTGGTTCTGCTTGGCATCAGGGCCAGCATAAGTGGCTTCAAGATCGATGATGTCACGCAGCAAAATTTTGCCTTCGTTCAACTCATCGCGCCAAATAATAATCGCTTGGAACGTCAGTGGGCTTTCGCACAAACCGCTGATCATGGCTTCACGGCCAGCTTCAATTCTCTTGGCGATTGCAATTTCGCCCTCGCGAGACAGAAGCTCAACGCGGCCCATTTCGCGTAAATACATGCGCACCGGATCATCGGTGCGATCCGCCGGAGCTTTGGGCGCTTCAACTTTCATCAAAGCGGTCTCCGAGCTTTCTAACTCTTCAACCTTTGCAGTAACGCTATCGCTATCTTCTTCACTCTCAACAACGGTAATGCCCATTTCCGCGAGCATTGAATAAATGTCTTCAATCTGGTCGGAGGTGACTTCCTCCGAAGGGAGAACGGCATTAAGCTCGTCCAAGGTCACATAGCCCCGGGCCTTAGCAGTTTTGATCAGCCGCTTGACGGCGGCATCTGAAAGATCAAGCACTGGGCCATCGGCCCCTTCATTTGCATCCGCAGCATCATCATTTTCAGCGGGCGCAGCTGGGTCTTGTTCATCTTTGCCAAGTGGTTTTCCGGGTGTCGGCATACGGGCCATAAAGTCTCAATCCTTCAAAAACCAGCAGATTGCTCTGCCGCATAAACTGATTCGGGGCCAACCTAGTAGCCACGCTATTAATTGCTGATTAACTATAAATCAGGTGACAGACTGATTTAAGAAAATCAGCTTACCTGATCCGTAGCCCGACCAGACGCAGCGCCAAATCCCAAAATCTGGGCCTCAGAGCCAGTGGCCGAAAGCAATTGGTCGCGAACAGCAACCAAAGCGTTTAGATTTTCCTCGCTTGGCTCGCCAGCAAAAGCCGCTTCCGCGGCCTTCAACTCGCGATCGAGTGTGACGGCTTTGTGGTGTAAAGCAATCATTTGGCGGAGGCCTGTCCGAGCATCATCTTGTGCAGCATCAGGACCGAGGAACCACTCATTCAAACGTTTTGCTTGGTCTTCCAGCCGGTCCAACAGCGGACCATAGCCTTTAGACAACAAATGACCCCGCAAGCCAGCCGTTTCAAGGCTTTCTTCCGAGGAGGCGCTATCTAGGATAAGTGACCGCAGCGAGTCAAGCTCGCGCGCGGCAAATTCTGTCGCAGCAAATTCGCTCCACACATCATGTAAAAGCTCAGGATGGTTGATCACCGATAAAACAATCATCCGCTCGCGCCGCTCAGAAGTGCTGGCAAATCCCGTTTTACTAGCCAAGGCTTTCAGCGCTTGGGAGGCAGGCTGAGCCAGCTCCCAAGGCTTTTGGCCCCATTTCAAACGGGGAGCAGCTCGCCCAGTTTTGGTGAAGCCCGCCCGCGCCACATGCTGGCTTTTGAAAAGCGTATTCAAACGTTCTTGCAAATCCGCGAGGTAATGCTTCTGCACGGTTTCATCTTGAATAAGCCGAAGTTGCGTTTTCAAGTCGCGCTCAAACAAAGCGCGGCGCTCCGGTGTTGCGCGATCATTCTCATCAAGGGCGCGCCGCCACAAAACCGCGGCCATGGGTTCAGAGGCAACAATCACCGCCTTCACAGCCTCCGGCCCCTCAGCCTTCAAAAGATCATCCGGATCTTGGCCCTGCGGCAGAA
>JANOUE010000106.1:0-1536 GCA_031416755.1 Hyphomicrobiales bacterium | reverse complement strand
CGTAGCCTCACTGACAATTACGCGCGGATAAAACCAGCGCACCAAGTGTTTGAATCGCTCCGAGTCCGAAATTACAACAGCGCCTGTGGCCGTGCTGCTGAAAACCAGATGATAGACAAAAAAACCTGCAACAACTACCACCGACGCGGCAATCGCATCATGCCCGCTTCTGGGCTTGCAGCTCACGAAAAACCCGCACCAGTGTTTCATTTTTGCGCGACCCCTTGGCCGAGTAAAATGCCCCCTGCCCCGGTTCAAAACCATAGAGAGATTTGGGCAGAGGCTGTACGGCTTCATCCACAGCTAAAGCCAAACAGCGCTGATCAAGTTTTTCAATGTAAGGTGCGTGCTGCAAATGGCTGGCCATATGCTGCGTAGCTGCATTCATAAATTTTTGCGCCGCCGCAGTCTCGCGCATAAACACCACGCCAGCATTTACGCGCAAGGCCGGATCGGCAAATTCCGGTCGCAAGATGAGGCCCACATCTCCTTCAAATTCATGCGCAAAATTCGCAAATGATTTTTGAAACAAACCATCAATATCAAACGCCACATAATCGCGTGCCGTTTGCTTTACAAACTCTGCCAACCGAATAAAGCGCATGCACTGGCAATAACGGCTCCTTAATCCGCTTGGCATTTTCGAAAAATCGGCGGTCTCAGAGGTGACTGCGAAATGCTTGGGCAGATGTTCAATCAGCGGCAGCGCCACCGCCTTATCCACGCCAATCACATGAATATGCACAGCGCTCTGCGGGCTGGAAATGGCCGCTGAGCTGACAAATATATTGGCAAAGCGATTGAAATAGCCAGCATCCGCCACTGCAAAAAGCACAGGCCCCGCCCCGCCCATTGGTAGCGCACCATCAACTTCGGGAAATGCTTGGAGCGGAAAATTTTTAACCCGCGCATCTTCGCGCGCAAATCGCACCCACGAAAAATAATGCCGCAGCGGAATCGGATAAAACCTGTGATCTAAAGTAAGGATGTTCCAAATCGTCATCCGCTTCCTCTAGCACCACCAAAAAGCAAAGGCCACTGATGCGATCAGTGGCCTTTACCGTGAGAAGCTTCCTGAAGCTTCGAACATTGCATTCTGTCAGGCGGTTACCCCAACGGAATTAATCCGCAATGTCTGGGCCTCATTAGCGTTGAACTCACTCGACATGGGATCACCTCCTTTCAATTGTTGACGACACTTATAAGTTGCGCCCTTGCCAAATGATTTTCAAGAGGACAATTTGACTAAACCGACTCCTGAGGAAATCATGAACCACGCCGATCTCATCATCATCAACGCCCGCGTTATCACCATGGATGAAGTGCAGCCCTTTGCGCAAAGTCTCGCCGTTTCTGGCAACAAAATTATGGCGGTGGGCAGCAACAATGATGTGTTGCAACTTCGCGCCAAACCCACCCGCGTGGTGGATGCCAAAGGCAAAACCGTTATGCCTGGAATCATTGAAGGCCATGTGCATTTGTTTGGTGGCGCAGTGGAGCTGACAACGTTAATGGTAAATCATATCAACAGCTTCC
>JANOUE010000105.1:0-13447 GCA_031416755.1 Hyphomicrobiales bacterium | reverse complement strand
CCAAATCTCTCGCACTCTCCGTGAAGGCTTCAAGCAATTGGCTGCGTGGCGTTCCCATGCATTGGATGGTGGATTGGGGCTTGCCCTATCCGCTGTTTGTGGAAAAGGCGCAGGGTGCCACGCTGACTGATGTTGATGGCCATGACTATTCCGATTTTTGTTTAGGTGACACCGGGGCCATGTTTGGCCATGCGCCGAATGTGGTGGCTGAGGTTTTGGCTGCCGAAGCGCAAAATGGCTTCACCACCATGCTGCCTTCACCCGATGCACTTGACGTGGGCGCGTTGCTGGCGGAGCGATTTGGTCTCCCGTTTTGGCAAGTAACGACTACCGCATCGGACGCCAACCGTGCCGTTCTGCGCTGGGCCCGCGCCGTCACCGGGCGTTCCCAAATTTTGGTTTTCAACCATTGTTACCACGGTTGTGTGGATGATACGTTTGTGACCGCCGATCATGGTGTGGTTAGCATGGTGGAAAGTTTGGTGGGCGAGCCGCGAGACTTAACGCTGCACACCAAAGTGGTTGAGTTTAATGATGTGGCGGCACTTGAGGCTGCACTTGCGACACGTGATGTGGCGTGTGTGTTGGCCGAACCGATTATGACCAATGTGGGCATGGTGCTGCCGGATGCAGGTTTTTTGGAAACACTCCGTGCACTGACGATTAAATATGGCACGCTGTTGATTTTTGATGAAACCCATACGTTGTCTTCAGGCCCGCGCGGATATTCTTATGGTTTGAAGCCTGATGGATTGGTGTTTGGCAAACCCATTGCCGGTGGCATTCCGGCGGCAGTTTATGGTTTCAGCGCGGATGTGGCTTTGCGCATTCAAAATTATCTGGAAATACGCGCGGATGGCCGTTCCGGCATTGGCACCACGCTTTCAGGTTCGCGCATTCAACTGGCTTTGATTAAAGCCGTGTTGAAAGAATTTTTCACTGAGGAGACTTTTGCTTCCCTTATCGTTCTGGCGCGCAGGTTAGAACGGGGAATTGCAGAAGTTATCATCAAATATGATTTGCCATGGCATGTGACCCGCGTGGGTGCCCGCGTGGAGTTTATGTGTTGCGAAGCTCCGCCCAGAAATGGCTATGAAGCTTCAAAAGTGATCCACCAGCCGATCGATCAGGCGGTGCATCACTATCTCCTTAACCGCGGTGTGGTGATCACGCCGTTTCATAATATGATGCTCATTTGTCCAGCGACACTTGAGAAAAATGTCAGTACACTGATCAATGAATTGGATCATTGCATTTCAGAGCTGATTTAAAATTGGAGACTAAAAATGCCTATCGTAACGCCAAAGCTTGGAGCCGAAGCGCAAAGATTTCTTGAGGCTAATCTTGATATTGTTTCTGTCCAAGTAATCTGGACTGATATGTGCGGCGTGATCCGTGGAAAAGTTTTGCGCCGAGATGAAGTGATCCCGGCGTGGAATGATGGGCGGTTCTTACCGATATCTGCGCTGGTTCTCGATGTGACCGGACAAGATGTTCCTGAAACTGGACTGGTGTTTGATGAGGGTGACCGCGACATGGTGCTGTGGCCAGTGCCCGGCACATTTGTGCGGGTGCCATGGTTGGAAGAGCCCACGGCGCAATATACCGGCCATGTGCATGATCTTGATGGTACGCCGCATTATGCCGACCCACGCAATGCTTTGCAGCGCATTGTGAAGCGTTTCAAGGAAGAGTTGAATATGAACCCGGTTGGGGCTGTTGAACTTGAATTTTATTTGATGGACCGCAAGAGTGCGCTTGAAGGTGTTCCGGTTTCGCCAAAGGCGTTGATCAATGAACACAGGCCGAAACATCACCAAGCCTATCTTTTGCAAGACACCGATGATTTTGCACCGTTCTTCAAAGACCTTTATGCCTTTTGCGAAATTCAGGATTTGCCAGCCAAAACTTTGATTTCTGAATATGGCCCCGGCCAGATGGAAATTGTTCTGCGCCACCGCACCGATATTTTGGATGCGTGTGATGAAGGCATTATGTTGAAGCGGCTGATTAAGGCCACCGCTGAAAAGCATGGGTTGTGCGCCACATTTATGGCCAAGCCATATGCCGATTGGACGGGCTCTGGCATGCATATTCATGTGAGCTTGGAAGGTGAAGATGGCCAAAACCTTTTTGCGGCTGATGATCCAACGCAAAATGAATTGTTGCTCAACGCGATTGGCGGGTTGAAAACCACCATGGCTGAATCGATGTTGATTTTTGCGCCCAATGCCAATTCTTATCGCCGGTTCCGCCGTTCATCCTATGCGCCGGTTGCTGCCACATGGGGCATTAACAACCGCACAGTGGCATTGCGAGTTCCGGCTGGTAATGCCAATTCCTGCCGCATTGAGCACCGCCCTTCTGGGGCTGATGCCAATCCCTATCTGGTGATGGGGGCCATTTTGGCGGGCATGCATTATGGCATTACCGAGAAAATTGATCCGGGTGCGCCAATCACTGGCAATGGCTATGGGCGCCGCGCCAAACATATTCCGGGCAATTGGTTTGAAGCGATTGATGCGTTTTATCGTGCTTCGATTTTGAAAGAATATTTCGGCAAAGAATTTGTCGATACATTTGCAACTCTTAAAGAAGTTGAAGCTGATCGGTTCTTTGCGGAGCCGACTATTCGGGATTTTGAATGGTATTTGCGGACGGTGTAGATTGAAGGCGGGGGTCACTCCCCGCCTTTTACTTTTTTGGTGCTGGTCATCACACGGTCAATATATGCCAACAGCAATGCGGAAACGACGAATGCCATGTGCACAATGGTGAGCCACATGAGCTTTTCGCTGGTGAATTGCTCAGCGTTCAAGAATACTTGCAGCAGGTGAATTGACGAAATCGCCACGATGGTTGAAGCGACTTTTATTTTCAAAGAGCTTGCATCGATTTTACCAACCAAACTTAAATCGCCGTCGACACTGTCGAATTTGCTGACGAAGTTTTCGTATCCTGAAATAATGACCATTACCACGAGACTTGCGACCAAACTTGCATCGATCAAGCTTAGAATTTTGAGAATTGACTCGGTCTCGGAAATATTTACCACATCCAATGAGTATTCCCAGAGTTTTTTGATGAACGAAATGCAGTACAATCCCAAAGCTACGGTTAGTCCCAAATAAAAAACAACCAACAACCAGCGTGAAGCCAGGATGACGGATTCAACGGCATGTTCTAGTTTTTTCATGGGTATGTCTCTACGAATCATTTGATGTTGGCTCACAATATTGACCTTTGCCAATTACTGGAAGGGTCGCTATTTGTATGATATTTAGTGGGAGGGTTTTGGCAAATGAATATCGTACAGTTTATTGACATGAAGAATAAGCATTCTGTTGGTCTGGTGGCTGGCGGGAAACTCATTAAATTGAAGCGGGTTCAAAGCACCAAGGCTTTGGCAGAATTGGCGCTGAAGGATGGTATGTCACTTTCGCGCATGGCAACTGGTTTGGCGACATCGACTGCGGAAGATTTTTCTGCCGCGCTGAAAGAAAAGCGGGTGCTTTCGCCGCTCACCCATGATGATCCGGCACATTGCATTATTACCGGCACCGGGCTTACGCATTTGGGTTCCGCTTCAGCGCGGGATTCAATGCATAAGAAATTAGATGGCGAAGTCGCCCTTACGGATTCGCTGCGCATGTTCAAGCAGGGGCTTGAAGGTGGCAAGCCAGCAAAAGGTGCGGCTGGGGTGCAACCAGAATGGTTTTACAAGGGAGATGGCCGCTGGTTGGTGCCACCCGGGGCTCCGCTTCCTCAACCTTCATTTGCGCTGGATGGTGGAGAGGAGCCAGAGCTTGCAGGGCTTTATTTGATTGATGCGAAGGGCCGCCCAGTTCGGCTTGGTTTTGCCTTGGGCAATGAATATTCTGATCACATTACAGAACGGCAGAATTATTTGCTTTTGGCGCATTCGAAATTGCGCCACTGTTCAGTTGGGCCGGAGATGGTGGTGGGCCAAGTGCCTTCGCATATTGAAGGCATGAGCCGGATTTTGCGCAAGGGTAAAACTATTTGGGAAAAGCCGTTTCTCACGGGCGAAGGCAATATGAGCCACTCAATTGCGAACTTGGAATATCACCATTTCAAATATGACGCGTTTCGGGTTCCAGGTGATATTCATATTCACTTCTTTGGCACCGCAACACTTTCCATTGCCGATGGGGTTTCGACCGAAGATGGTGATGTGTTTGAAATTAGCGCTGCACCTTTTGGGGCGGCACTTCGCAATCCCCTGAAAGCCATGAAGCAGACATTCAAGCCCGGTGGTGTGAAAGCATTGTGATGCACCACCCATTCATCGCTCTCGACTGGGGCACAACTTCATTCCGTGCTTATCTTGTCGATGCCGATGGCACGTTGCAAAATAAATTTGCAGCTGCGGAGGGTATTCTCGCCGTGAGTGATGGTGGTTTTGAAGCAGTGTTAGAGAGCCATATTGGCCCCTGGGACAAGTCACTGCCGGTGGTTGCCGCTGGCATGATTACAAGCCGTCAGGGTTGGATTGAATTGCCTTATACGGAATGCCCGGCTGGGCCTGCAGATTTGGCCAAACATATTCATGTTTTTAAAGCGAAGAGTGGCCGCGTTATTCATTTTCTGACAGGGTTGCACTTGGCTGGAGGCGATCTTGGGCATGATGTGATGCGCAGTGAGGAGACGCAAGTATTTGGCTCACTAGATTTGGGTGCTGCACATTTTGTAACGCCTGGCACGCATAGCAAATGGATTGATGTGGTTGATGGGCGCATTGTGAATTTTGCGACTTACATTACTGGCGAAATGTTTTCGCTGTTGCGCAACCACTCCATATTGGGTCGTCTGATGACATCTGATCAAGATGATGAAGTGCAGTTTCTGAAAGGTGTAGACCGCGCCATGGCAGACCCAGCTGGGTTTCTTCACTCGCTGTTTTCAGTGCGCAGTCTGGGTTTGTTTAATGCAGTGCCTGCTGACAGTTTGGCGTCATATCTTTCTGGCATTGTGATCGGAACCGAAGTGGCGCATGCCACTTTGCACAATGATAGAGCCGCGCGCTATGTGGTTTTAGCATCGCCAGGCATTGGCGGCCGCTATGTGCGCGCACTGAAACATGTTGGTCTTGATGTGGTGATGGGCGATCCATTGGCCATAATTAAAGGTGAAGCTGTTGTGGCGCGAATGGCAGGAATTATTTAGATGAAGCTTGAAGATGGGTTGGATGCTTGCGGCATTGTTGCAATTCTGCGAGGGGTTTCGCCAGATGAAGCCATCGCAATGGGGCAGGCGCTATTTGATGCTGGCGTTCGTGTGGTCGAAGTGCCGCTCAATTCGCCGGCACCATTTTTATCAATTGCAAAATTAGCCAAGGAATTTTCTGGTCGCATGATTGTTGGGGCGGGCACGGTGCTGACCGTTCAAGATGTCAATATGCTCAAATCATCTGGTGGTGAAATTTCGGTTTCACCTGATTGCAATGAAGCAGTGATTGCGCGGGCTGTGGAGCTTGGTATGGTGCCGCTGCCCGGTGTATTCACACCAACCGAAGCTTTCTCTGCACTGCGAGCCGGGGCTACACATCTCAAATTATTTCCAGCAGAGGCGGCAAGCCCTCTGGTTATCAAGGCTTGGAAAGCGGTTTTGCCGCGGGACGTCAAAATTTTTGCGGTTGGCGGCATAACGCCAGAGAATATGGGTGAATGGCTGGCTGCAGGGGCTCGTGGTTTTGGTATTGGATCCAGCATTTATAAGCCGGGAATGGGTGTTGAAGCTGTGCACAATGCGGCAAGCACGCTGGTTTCTGCGTGGAATAGAGCGAAGGGAAAATAAGATGAAAGTTGCGGTGGTAACAGGTGCAGGTTCAGGCATTGGCAAAGCCTGTGCCGTGGCCTTGGGGAGTGCGGGCTATGCTGTGGTGCTGGCTGGCCGCCGTTTGGATGCGCTGCAAGACGTGGCGAAAATGATCAGTGCTGAGACTTTATGTGTTTCCACCGATGTGTCTGATCCGATTTCTGTAGCGGCATTGTTTGCTGCGACCAAGGCAAAATTCGGGCGGCTCGATGTGCTGTTCAACAACGCAGGCACAGGCGCACCAGGCACGGTGATGTTGGAGGATTTAACATTTGAGCAATGGCAAAATGTGGTGAATGTCAATCTCACCGGGCCATTTTTATGCACGCAGGAAGCTTTCAAAATTATGAAGGCGCAAAGCCCACAAGGTGGGCGCATCATTAACAATGGCTCGATTTCAGCACATGCACCACGGCCCAATTCAGCACCCTATACAGCGACCAAGCATGCCATTACCGGACTAACAAAATCCACTGCTCTTGATGGTCGCAAATATAATATTGCAGCTGGCCAAATTGATATTGGCAATGCTGCTTCTGCTATGACAGCGCGCATGAGTGGCGGTGTGCCGCAAGCCGATGGCACTGTGAAGCCGGAACCTACGATGGATGTGGAAGATGTTGCGCGTTCAGTGGTTTTTATGGCGTCGCTGCCGCTTGAGTCAAATGTTCTGACGATGACAGTGATGGCAACCAAGATGCCATTTGTGGGTCGCGGCTAAATGAAAATCAGTGAACGTGGAACCATGCTGCTGACCTTTGCAGCCTTTGGTGCATTTATTGGAACCAATGTTGGGGCGTTTCCAACAATCTTAGCGCATGCTGGTGTTTCTTCTGAGTTGTTTGGCTTGGTGGGGGCCATTGGCATGCTCGCCAATATCTTGTTGATGGCAATGGGTGGCGTGATCAACCGCTATTTTGATCACCGCACAGTGTTGCTGTGGATTGTGCCGGTTGCCTTCATTTCAGTTTTAGTGGCCCAACTGGCATTCTCGCCATTAAGCTTTGTGCTCACGGCAATCTTCATCAGCATGGCTTTGGGCACGATGGATCTTTTCATGAATGCGGAGGGGGCCGAAATTGATCAGCAATATAAGAATTCGATTTTCAGCGCCTATCATGGAAGTGCATCGTTGATGATGGGCCTTTTTGCAATCATCAGCAGCATTGTTTCGGTTTGGTTGGCGCCTTGGTTTGTAATGGTGTTTACAATTGTGCCGGTGGCGCTTGCTTATGCAGCCATTTACAAAAATATTCCTCATCGTGCTGTTGTTGTGCATGATGTTGAAAAAGGGTCCAAAAAATTGCCTTATAGGCTTCTCACTTTTATAGGCCTTGCTGCTGGCTTTGGGGTGACGAGTGAGGTTGCCTGCGTGCAATGGGCCGGACAATTGCTCAATTCCATTGCGCCCAGTCTGGCGGCTTATTCTGGTTTAGGCTTGGCATTTTATGGCTTGTGCAGCGGAGTGATGCGGCTGTTCAGTGACCGCATTCGCGCCACATATGGTGACCGCATCGTGATGGTGGTGTGCTTATCAATCGGAATTTTAGGGTTTGTCGTCTTGAGTTTTGCGCCAAGTTTTGCAGTTTCGGTTTTGGCATTTGCGGCGGTGGGCATTGGCCTTTCAGTAGTGTTTCCGTGCCTGTTTTCATTGGCAGCTCGACTGGTGCCAGATCGCAAAGCTGCGGCCATGGGATATTTTGCAATGATTGGTGGAACACCCCGCGTGGTCTTGCCATGGGTGCTGGGAGCTGTGGCGCAGAACTATGGTTTGAGCTCAGTGTTTATCGTAACGGCATTGGTCTCAGCCACAGCGTTGATGATTATTGTGACGACGTTTTCAAAAACTGAGGCTGCTTTGACATGACCTGTTTCGGGCAATGTTTCGAGGCGCTTACCGCGCACCCCAGCATGAGGGAAATCCCTCACCCTGAGGTGCTGCGAAGCAGCCTCGAAGGGCGTGCAAGTTAAGCCGCTTTGGTGCTTTCAATAGCCTTCAGCTTTGTAGCGCCATTGCCAATTGGAATTAGGCGGGGCTTTAAGGCTTCGGGCACTTCACGCTTTAAGGCAATGTGCAGCAGGCCATTGTCCATATCTGCACCTTTCACCTCCACATGATCAGCCAATTGGAAACGGCGTTCGAAACCACGCGCTGCAATGCCTTGATGCAGAACTTCGGCGGCATTGGTTTGCTTATCGGCTTTCTTGCCACTCACAGTGAGCGTGTTGCCCTTGGCTTCAATGTTTACGTCATTGGGACCAAAGCCCGCAATGGCCATTGTGATGCGATATTCATCATCGGCTAAGCGCTCAATATTGTATGGTGGGTAAGAGTTGGTCTCTCCTGACGCAGCTTCATCCAGCAAACGGAACAAGCGATCAAAACCTATTGATGAACGGTAGAGGGGGGTATAGTCAAACATGTCATATTCTCCTTGAAGCAATATAAACTTTTCAAATGTGAACCCAGAATGGCATCCACAGGCTGAGAGATAGGAATGGGTTTTTGGCTTTCAAGGGGGTCTCCTGCCATTATGAACGGCAGATGAACGGGCTATTGGGATTACGTTCAAGTTGGGTTGGCTAGAAAGGCAACATGAAAGATCGGTGGGTGGCATCGATCAAACAACTCAGGAGAGTTCAAATGCTTACAAAGTCCCTTATCGCAGCAGCAGCAATTGCTTCAATGGTTTCATTTACTTCGGCACCAGCCCAAGCAGAAACAAATGTCGATCTTAATTTTGGCTTTGGTTTTGGTGGTTTTGGGCCAGGTTATGGTGATGGCTATGGCTATGGCGGTTATGATGACTACCCAGGCCATGGCTATTATGGTGGCCCACGTCCACGTCCTATGCATTATGGTGTGAGCTGTGGTGCTGGTCGTCAAATTGTGCGCGAAGCCGGTTTTCGCCGCGTGACTGCTTATGATTGCTCGGCACCAACTTATGGCTATAAAGCTTGGCGTCATGGTGACCTGTTCAAGGTTAAAGTGAGCTATAATGGCCGCATTATCTCGGTTCGCCCAATCTGGTAATATAAGGGGCGGAGAGATTTTTCTCTCCGCCTTTTTCTTTGGATTGCCGCAATCGTGCCGTTTTTTTGCTCTGAACTAAGAGCAGACACGGCATAGATCAGTTGAGACTAGAGGTGGGATATGACTCGTAAATTGCTTGGAAGCTTGGTGCTGACGGCGTTAAGTTTGGCCGTGTTAACTTCGGCGCCAGCAGAAGCGCGCAAGCGCCTTTTCTGGTGGCAGAATGACCGGAACTATGATCAGTCGCAATATGACAGCTATGATGACAGCGAATATTACGATGGCCAAAATGCTGATGTTGAGGACCAGTTCAACCAAGCTCAATTTGATCTTTATATGCGAGAGATGGGTCATCCCCGCCGCCAGCGCTTGGTGGAGACATATGATGATCGGCAATTTGATGAGCCAGTTTATAAAAAGCCTACACCCAAAAAGGTGAAGAAGAAGGTTGTTGCAAAAGTTGCAGCTGCAAAGCCCGTTGCAAAAGCTTTGCCGCCTAGCGATAAAACAATTCAAACGGCTTCTTTTTCTAAACCTACAGACAACAAAGTCGTTGCGAAGAAAGTTGGCTGCTCACAAGGTGCAAGCATTGTGGCAGGCTATGGCTTTAGCACAGTGACTAGTAAATCTTGCACCGGAAGCACTTTGGTTTACGGCGCCACGCGCAGCGGCAAGAATTTTGAAATTCAAGTGAGCGCGGCCAGTGGTGAATTGACAAACGTCAAAAAACTTTAAGTTTGAAATGGGTCAACCCGAAGTCTAATCCTGTTAACAATTCTGTGTTACCTAAGTTTTATGATAAACTTGGGAGTGCTTGGTTGTTTCATTTGTGCAAAACGAAAAAGCAAAAGCAGACCGAACATACGACCTACACACTAGAGGCATGTGACAATATGCCCAATTGCCGTTAAGTAGTGCTCTCCTAATCTGTCCTCTATCACCCACCTACAGCTTGCTGTAGGCTCAGAGGCCGCGAGGGAGCAATCCTGAGCGGCCTTTGCTTTTTGTGATATGAGAACAAACATTGATGAGAACTTCTGTTTATATTGATGGTTTCAACCTATACTATCGAATGCTCAAGCAACGCCCCTCTGTGAAGTGGCTAAATCCGAAAATCCTTGTTTCTCAGATACTCCAATCTGAGCATAAAATCGAAGCGGTGAACTATTATATTGCAAGAGTTTCGGCCCGCGCACATGACCCTTATGCACCAGCAAGGCAAGCCACTTATCTTAATGCGCTGTCTTCAGTTCCCGAAATTGCAATACACGAAGGTAGCTTTATGATAAGCGAACTTTGGATGCCACTTGCATCGCCACCTCAAGCAAAACCAAATAACTATGCTTGGTCCTTGCCTGCGCCAAACATGGTTAAGGTGATAAAATCAGAAGAAAAAGGAAGCGATGTAAACTTGGGGGTTCACCTTGTGCGCGATGCATTTATGAACAAATTTGATGTCGCAATTGTTTTAACAAATGACTCTGATTTGGTCGAACCAATACGAATTGTTACCGCTGAGGTGGGCAAGAGAGTTGGTCTTTTGGTTCCTGTCAAATATCCAAATAACAGCCTTACAAAAGTGGCCTCGTTTCATCTTCACATTAGGCCGGGACACCTTGCCGCCTCACAGTTCCCGTCTCCAATCAATTTGGCCAATGGCACTGCAATCCATAAACCAGCGACTTGGGTTTAATTGTTTTGAATTGACCCACCTCTTAATGTTTTCATTGCTTGTTCTAGGTGTTGCGGCTTGTTCTAGGTGTTGCGAGCAGCTAAACGCAGCCGCTAGGATAAAGCTCACATGAAGTTTTTTACCACTGCTGAAAATCAAGCGCCAGAAGGTGCTATCTGTCATGATGTGCGCACTGCAGACGGCGTGCATCTTCGGGCTGTGGTGGCACGCCAATCGCGGGCACGCGGCACAATTTTCATTCTGAATGGTCGCGCAGATTTTCTGGAGCGCTATTTTGAGACTATGCGCGATATGAGTAAGCGTAGGCTTGCTGTTGTGACTTTTGATTGGCGCGGACAGGGGGGGTCGCAGCGATTGTTGGAAGACCCACAGCCGAGTTATATCAAGAATTTCGCTGGCTATGATTTAGATCTGGAAGCGATGTTCGCTTTGGCCCAACGCTTGGACTTGCCTGAACCCTATTATGCTTTGGCACATTCAACAGGTGGGCACATTCTGCTGCGGGCGTTACGGGACAAAACTTATTTCAAGCGTGCAGTGATAACATCACCATTGCTTGGATTTAACTATGGCCGTTGGCCGTTGCCGGTGGTTCATGTTTTAAATTTTCTTGCGACGCTTACTTTGCTGGACTGGATGTATTTGCCGGGTTATGCGCGTGGCCCTATGCGACGAGCAGAATTTCCAGACAACCCACTGACGTCAGATCGGGGGCGGTGGAACCGTGATACCACGACACTTGAAGTTCACCCGGAAATTGGCGTTGGTGGCCCCACCTATGCTTGGCTGCGCGCGGCAATGAAAAGTTTGTCTGAACTGCACAATTGGTCGTGGCACAAAGGCCCAACTTGCCCGACAATGATAGTGATGGCTGGGCAGGACCGTGTGGTGAATAACTTGGGAATTCGGCATTTTGTGGACCGTGTGCCTGGAATTTCGATGCTTTCCATTCCCACTTCTCGGCATGAAATATTGAATGAAACCAATTTGATACGTGAGAAATTTTTGGCAGCTTTTGACTCGTTTATGGGCTTTGATAATTAGCCGCAACCTATAAATTGCTAATCCATGTTGCACGTGCTAAGCGCTGCCCAATCCTTCACGCTTAATGAGAGTTGGCGCTTCATGAATTTGCGCAATATTGCGATTATTGCCCACGTAGACCACGGCAAAACCACACTGATTGATCGGTTGCTTGCGCAATCGGGGTCTTTCCGTGAAAACCAGAAAGTGGCTGAACGCGCCATGGATTCCAATGATTTGGAACGTGAACGCGGCATTACTATTTTGGCGAAGGTGACTTCGCTAAACTGGAAAGACACGCGCATCAATATTGTTGATACGCCTGGCCACGCCGATTTCGGCGGTGAAGTTGAACGTATTTTGAACATGGTGGATGGCGCTGTGCTCTTGGTGGATGCTGCCGAAGGCCCGATGCCGCAAACAAAGTTTGTTTTGCAAAAGGCTTTGAAACTTGGCTTGAAGCCAATTGTTTTGATCAACAAGATTGACCGCCCGGATGGTCGCCATGTTGAAGTTGTGAATGAAGTGTTCGACTTGTTTGCAGCTTTGGAAGCCACTGACGAGCAACTTGATTTCCCGATTGTTTATGGGTCAGCCAAGCAAGGCTGGATGAGCACAACGCCGGAAAAGCAAGAAGACAATATGGCAGCATTGTTTGATGTGATTGTTTCGCATTTCAAACCGCCGGTTATTGAACCTGGTCCGTTTCGTTTGCTGGTTACAACTATTGAAGCCAACCCGTTTTTGGGCCGTGTTCTCACCGGCCGCATTCGCTCGGGTTCGGTCAAAACCAACCAAGCAGTTAAGTCCTTGGCTCGTGATGGCATGGTTGTTGAAACCGGCCGCGTTTCAAAAGTTTTGTCGTTCCGTGGTTTGGAGCGTATTCCAACTGAAGAAGCATTTGCTGGCGATATTATTGCGATCTCTGGTTTGGTGACAACAACAGTTGCCGACACGATTTGTGATCCTGCAGTTTCTGAGCCTATTCAAGCCCAACCGATTGATCCGCCAACTCTCACCATGACGTTCCGTATTAATGACGGCCCATTGGCTGGGAAAGAAGGCGACAAAGTTCAATCACGCGTAATTCGTGATCGTTTGTTGCGCGAAGCGGAAGGCAATGTTGCTTTGAAGGTGACGGCTTCTGAAACCGAAACTGACGCGTTTGAAGTTGCAGGGCGCGGCGAATTGCAATTGGGCATTCTGATTGAAACCATGCGCCGCGAAGGTTTTGAACTTACTGTGGGCAGGCCACGCGTTGTGTTCAAGATGGATGAAGCCACTGGCGAAAAGCTGGAGCCTATTGAAGAAGTTGTTGTGGACGTTGATGAAGAATATACTGGCATCGTGGTGCAAAAGCTTTCTGAGCGCCGCGCCGAAATGCGCGACATGCGCCCTTCAGGTCAAGGCCGCCAACGCATTGTGTTCCACGCGCCAACGCGCGGCCTCATCGGCTATCAAGGCGAGTTGATGTCGGATACACGCGGCACCGCGATCATGAACCGCTTGTTCCACGCCTATGCGCCACATGTGGGTGAAATTCCGAGCCGCCATACCGGTGCTCTGCTTTCTAACTCTGATGGCGATGCTGTGGCTTATGCGATTTTCAACCTGCAAGATCGTGGCCCAATGTTCATTGAGCATGGCACCAAGGTTTATGCTGGCATGATTATCGGTGAGCATACACGCGGCAATGATCTTGAACTGAATGTGATCAAGGGCAAGAAGCTCACCAACGTGCGCGCATCGGGCAAGGATGAAGCTGTGGTGCTCACACCACCGATCAAGATGTCGCTCGAAAAAGCGCTGGCTTATGTGGGTGAAGACGAGTTGGTGGAAATTACGCCAAAATCAATTCG
>JANOUE010000104.1:0-10913 GCA_031416755.1 Hyphomicrobiales bacterium | reverse complement strand
ACCCACCACCAGTTGCTGTTGATGATCATCCCACTGCAGCGGCCGAAGATGTTATTCAAGTTGGCAATGTAATTTCTGGTGTGGCTGATCCGCTTTTCCCTCTGCTTGCGAATGATCACGATACAGCGCCTGACTCTGATGTGTTGAGCGTTTCGGGGATTACAGGTGGAACTGTGGGCGCGGATATGCCGTTGACCTACGGCACATTGAAGCTCGAAAGCACAGGCGTGTGGACCTTCACGCCAAATGCTGCTGCCAATGCTTTGGATGATAGTGAAGTGGTTACTGAAACTGTGACTTATACTGTTTCAGACGGAAATGGTGGCACTGCTGATGCAGTTCTTACAATTACACTCAACGGAAGCAATGATGCGCCAATTGCAGTTGGCACAATCGCAAATGCCAACATGACCGATGGTCAAACGATTGTTGCAATCAACGTGACAACAGCGTTCACTGACCTCGATGTCGAGCCGCTGACTTACACTGCAACTGGTTTGCCACCAGGCTTGGTGCTCAATGCTACAACGGGCATGATTGCAGGCACAGTGGCTGCCGGTGCTAGCCAACTCGGCCCGTATAATGTTGTGGTGACTGCCAGCGACGGCACGGCATCCACCACTCAGACTTTTGTGATCGGCGTTATTAATCTTGAACCTGTGGCGTTAAATGATGTTGCAACAATTGGTGAAGATGCTGCAGCGTTAATCATTGGCAATGTGATTTCGGGACTTGGTTCAGCTGCCGATCACGACACGCTGCCTGACAGTGATGTGTTGCATGTTGCCGCGGTCAATGGTGCTGCTGCCAATCTTGGTCAACCTGTTGCTGGTTCAACCGGCGGCACATTCGTAGTCAATGCGGATGGCTCAGTTTCGTTTGATCCCGGCCTTGATTTCCAAAACCTCAATGGGGGACAAACCCGCGATACGACGATTACCTATAAAGTTTCAGATGGCCAAGGTGGGTTCTCTGATGCGACTGTGACTGTAACAGTGACAGGCAGCAATGATGCGCCAGTTGCGCTTGGGCCAATTCCACCCGTGAATGGTGTGGATGGCGAGGCAATTGTTGCCGTTAATGTGGGCGCTGAATTTTACAATCCAACGGGATTGGTTCTAACATTTACTGCTAATAATTTGCCACCTGGGCTGGTTCTCGATCCTGCAACGGGGGTGATTTCTGGCACATTGGATAATGCTGCGTCGGTCACTGGCCCTTATATTGTGAATGTGACTGCGACGGCGCCAGACGGCTCCACCGCTACAATTCCGGTTCAATTTAATGTTGTAAACCCAGCACCAATAGCCGTTGATGATGGTGTGCAAACAGCGGCTGATACAGCCGTGGTCATTGCACCACTTGGCAATGATATTGATCCTGATGGCGACAGCTTGAGTGTGGCTTCGATAACTGCTCCAGCCCATGGCACGGTTGTGATCAACTCTGATGGTACGATCACTTATACGCCGATTGCAGGTTACGCAGGCCCAGACAGTTTCACTTATACAGTGACTGACAGCCAAGGGGGAACTTCGACTGCCACTGTAAGTGTGAATGTAGGTGGGCCTGATCTGGTTACACCGACGGGCACAGCGCTTGCGCCAGCATCTGGCACCGATGGTTCAACCATTGTGCCATTCAGTGTCGCTGCGAATTTTAGTGATCCAAATTCTGATCCGTTGCAATTTACGGCAACAGGTTTGCCACCGGGCCTTACTCTTTCACCTTCGGGTGAAGTGACTGGAACGCCGCCAAATGATGCTTCGGCCCATGGACCTTACACAGTTTATGTGACGGCAACTGATCCTGCTGGCAACCAAGTCACATTGCCGCTGGTGATCACCATTGGCAATCCAGCTCCGGTTGCCGTTGCTGATAGTGCAACCACACCGCTTGATACGCCCGTGACTTTGAATATTGCCGGCAATGATACTGATCCTGATCTTGATCCACTAGCAGTTTCGGCAGTCACTCAGCCAGCGCATGGCACCGTGGTGATCAATCCTGATTGCACCGTAACCTACACTCCGACCACAGGTTATACTGGGCCCGATAGTTTCACCTATGCCATTTCAGACGGGCAGGGTGGGGTTGATACTGCAACTGTTTCAATTGGGGTTGGGGCCACAAATCCAGATGCACCGACCGCTGGTCCACTGCTCGGTCAGCTCGGTGTTGATGGGGCGATGGTTTCGATTGATGTAAAAACCTTAGCGGCTATTACTGATCCAAATAGTGATCCACTGGTTTACTCAGCAGTTGGTTTGCCGCCCGGTCTTGCCATTGATGCGCTAGGTGTCATCTCAGGCACATTGCTAAATGATGCCTCAGCCCTTGGACCGTATCTGGTGCAAGTGTTTGCAACGGATCCTTCAGGTGCTTCGATTGGCATTCCGTTCTTGCTCACTGTAACCAATCCAGAGCCATTGGCAGTTGCTGATCGTGCAACCACAGCGGTTGATCAAGCAGTAAACATTGAAGTGCTGGCCAATGATAGTGATGCTGATCGCGACGCATTGACTGTTACACTGACTGGCATTGGCACTGTTGCCCCACTGCATGGGACAGTTTCGCTCAATACTGATGGCACGGTGAAATATACACCAGCAGCAGGCTTCATAGGCTCAGATACATTCACCTATCAAATCACAGACGCTCAAGGTGCTAGGTCCAGCGCGGAGGTGACGATTAATATCGGCGTGCCGACGTCATTGTCGGCTTCTCCGGCAATTGATCCAATTGTTGGAACTGATGGCGAGTTGATTGATCCGGTTCCGGTTGCGGCTTTGTTTGGCGATCCTGATACGACCGGGCCGCTTCTTGCTACGGTAGATATTTCAGCTTTGCCGCCTGGCATTACATTCAACACGACAACTCAACAATTTGAGGGCACAGCGTCTAACTTTGCATCACAAGGCTCGACGCCTGGTGAACCTGTGGGCACTTATATTGTGCCAGTGACGGCTGTTGATAGTTTAGGGCTTTCAGCCACGCAATATGTGACGTTCACATTCACTAACTTGCCTCCGGTTGCCATTGATGATGTTGCAACGGTTGATGAAGATGCAGCATCAGCAATTGGCAATGTGCTGACAGATGGCCTTGATGACTATGACACTTCGCCTGACAGCGATGGGCTTATGGTGGCTGCGGTTAATGGCGATGTTGGATTGTTGGGGCAACCTGTCCACGGTTCTACAGGCGGCACATTTATTGTTGCTGCGGACGGCACGTGGAGTTTTGATCCGGGTTCTGACTTCCAAAATTTGAATGTGGGAGACACCCGCGTTACAACGATTACCTACCGCGTCTCTGACGGGCAGGGTGGCACGGATGAGGCGACAGTCAGCGTGACTGTTACAGGCTCTGTTGATGCGCCAATTGCCCTTGGTTCAATACCTGCGGTTGATGGGGTTGATGGGGAACCTGTTCCCGACATTAATGTTGGGTCTGAATTTAACAATCCAGATGATCTGCCTTTGGTGTTTAGCGCAAGTGGTTTACCGCCGGGCCTGAGCATTGACCCAGACACTGGCATTATCACTGGCACTCTGGCCAATGATGCTTCGATTGCTGGTCCTTATATTGTGACAGTAACTGGTACAGGCCCAAATGGTGAGACGGCCAGTATTGTGGTGCAGATTAATGTGTTCAACCCTGCGCCAATCGCAGTTGACGATGCTGTGCAAACACTGGTCGATACACAAGTGGTCATTGCTCCACTTGGCAATGACACTGATGCTGATGGCGACACCTTGAGTGTGGCTTCGACAACCCTTCCAGCGCATGGCACGGTTGTGATCAATGCGGATGGTACGCTGAGCTATACGCCTAGTGCTGGTTATATGGGGCCTGACAGCTTTGACTATACGGTGACTGATAGCCAAGGTGGCACTTCGACTGCGACTGTGACCATCAATGTAGGTCCGCCTGATGCAGTGACACCAACTGGAACGCCACTTGATCCAGCGTCGGGTGTTGATGGCTTGCCGATTGCTGTGATTGATGTGGCTGGTAACTTCACCGATCCAAACAGCGGCGATGTTCTAACCTTCACAGCCACAGGTTTGCCAAATGGTTTGGTCATGAGCCCAAGCGGCCAAATTACCGGCAGCTTGGAGAATGATGCCTCAGTTGATGGGCCTTACACAGTGTATGTGACGGCCACGGATCCTGATGGCAATCAAGTGACATTGCCTTTGATTATTGCAGTCTCCAACCCAGCTCCAGCGGCTGCCGATGACACGACTTCGACTGCTGTAAATACACCAGTTGTGGTTGGTGTTCTGGGCAATGATGTGGACCCTGATGGCGATGCACTTGGTGTGACGGCTGTCACTCAGCCTGCACATGGCAGTGTGGTTATCAATGCTGATGGCACAGTTACCTACACGCCAAACACCTCCTATACTGGTCCAGATACATTCACTTATTCAGTGTCTGATGGCCAGGGTGGCGTAGATATCGCCACGGTCAATGTCACAGTTGGAGCGGTTGATCCTGAGCAACCGACAGCAAGCACAGTTGGTCCGCAAGCCAGTGAAGATGGTGCAACACTAGCAATTGATATTGCCACTCTTGGTGCGGTGACTGATCCTGATGGTCCGCTAGTTTACGCGGCTGTTGGTCTGCCGCCGGGCCTGAGCATTGATCCAGATAGCGGCATCATCACCGGCACGCTGGCAGCTGACGCCTCGGTTGATGGGGCTTACATGATCCAAGTGTTTGTCACCGACACGACAGGTGCTCAGATTGGCATTGCGTTCATGTTGACAGTTGTAAATGTTGCCCCGGTTGCTTCACATGATATTGCTGGCACACCTGCTGATCAACCGATCATCATTGATGTGCTTGCCAATGATATAGATGGTTCGCTTGATCGTGATCCGCTTAGCGTAGCGATGACGGGTCTTGGCACTGTTCAACCTTTGCATGGCACGGTTCTCGTCAACCCTAATGGCACGATCACCTATACGCCAAATGCTGGCTATGTTGGCCCTGACACTTTCACCTATCTCATCTCCGATGGTCAGGGTGGCACGGATACGGCGACTGTGACCATGAGTGTTGGGCCACAGACGGGCTTTGGAGCTCTGCCTGCTGCGCCTACAACAACTGCAACTGATGGCGAATTGATTGATCCGGTTCCGGTCGCTGCGATATTTGGCGATCAAGACTCGACTGGTCCGCTGGTCTTCTTGATTGACGAAAGCGCTCTGCCGCCAGGCATTAGTTTCAACCCAGTCACCAATCAGTTTGAAGGCACTGCAGCAAATGACGCATCGCAGGGCGCAACACCAGGAGAGCCTGTGGGCACCTATGTTGTGCCAGTTACCGCAACTGATGAGAATGGCAATTCAGTTACGCAATATGTGACCTTCACGTTCAGCAACTTACCGCCAATCGCGATTAATGATGTTGCAACGGGTGATGAAGACACTGCGCAAAGTGGCAATGTGTTGACTGACACTGATACCGATGGCGCAGGTTTGGACACTGCAACTGGTGACTATGATACAGCACCTGATAGTGACCCATTACAGGTTTCGGCAGTAACAGGTGGGACGGTTGGTTCACCACTTGCGCTCACCTATGGAACGCTGGTTTTGAGTGCCACGGGTGATTGGACCTTCACGCCTAACGCATTGGCCAATGCTTTACCCATCGGCACAACGATGCAGCATAGTGTTACTTATACTGTCTCAGACGGAAATGGTGGCACTGCTGATGCAACTCTCACAATTAATATTGTGGGCGTGAATGATGTGCCAGTGGCAACGCCAATTGACGACCAAGAGGAATTTGAAGGATCACCATTCAGATTGCCAACTGCGCTGCATTTCTCTGATCTGGATAAGCCTGATATTTTGACCTATTCGGCAACTGGATTACCGGCTGGACTTTCCATTGATCCTGATAGCGGTGTTATATCTGGAACAATTACCCTTGGTGCTTCAGCAGGAGGTCCATACACGGTTTTTGTTACTGCTGATGATCATCATGGGGGGACTGTGACGGTGCCGTTTACATTCGAAGTCAAAGTTCCGGCAGGCCCATCAAGTCCACTACCGGTACCGCCTCCGGTTATTATACCTCCACTTGGTATGCCATTGCCGATTGTTGATCATGAGATCAGCCGGACCGTGAACAAGTTGGGTGACACTGGTAGTTTGCCAGACTTGCATAACTTTGTAATTTCTCGGGTTGTGCAGAGTCTAGCTGATGTGAACTCGGTGATTGATTTGGAAAATAGCCCAGATCGCATCACCAAGCTGGTGGAATGGCTTGGCATGCAAGGGCGAAATTCAACTTGGATTGAAGGCTTGTTTGATGCCCTTGAACGAGCACCTTATTTGGGTGACCAAGCAGCACTGGCACTTGCAAGCGGCAGCGGCGATCAGTTTGAAATTCATACATTAATCCATGGCGGTGCATTATTCATCGGCATTGACAGTGTTGCGGCGGGAGCAGTTGTGCGGCAGGTGAGTGAATCAGGCTATGGTGGTTTGCCAAGCTTTGCCGCGCAAATTGGAGCGCAAGACATCGTTATCAATGTGCCGCCAACTGGTGGCTGGATTGAGCTCACTCTGAAAGGGCGAATCGCTTCTGGCAAGTTGGAAAGTTGGAACATTTTGGTGAATATGGACACTGGCGAAGTCTTGCCAGTTACCAAGGACACCCGTGTTTCAGAAAGCTCAACGCTGCAAGAGTTGCAGCACGTGCAAGCTGAAGCGCTTCTCAAAATTAACAGTCTCAGCAGAACGCTGACAGGATAGGGCAAGTGTCATGAAAGATAGAGTCACGCCTAGGTATACAACTATAGATATATTAATGTTTACACATTACACTCATTGCGAGAATCAATCATGATAAGAAAAAACTTCACATTTGCCCTGCTTTTGAGCGCCAGCCTGTTGGTGGGGTGTTCAGTCAAACCGGATTTGTTGACGCCAGATGAAATCAATAATTTCGTCAGCCGCAACGCTGAAGGATTAATTGCGGACCAAGAGCCCGTGCAGGGCAGTATCGGTCTTTATGAGGCCATGGCGCGGGCACTGAAATACAATCTTGACTATAAGGTTGAGATGATGAGTGCCACATTGGCGGCGCGGGCAGCTGATGTGAAGTCCGCCGATATGTTACCGCAAGTGGCCAGCAACTGGGGATATGCTGGGCGCGATCCGCAATCTGGTGGTTACTCGCGATCATTGACAACAGGTTTGAAATCAGCAGATGCGTCGACATCGTCGCAATCTAAAAATTTTGACGCGAATATTACGGCCTCTTGGAACATCTTAGATTTTGGTTTGTCTTATGTTCGGGCCAAGCAAGCTGGTGATCAGGCTTTAATAGCGCAAGAAAACAAGCGGAAAATTGTGAACCGCATCGTTGAGGATGTGCGCACGGTTTATTGGCGCGCTGCCTCTAGTGAGCGTTTGCTTGGTGGTCTTATGGTGCTGGAGGGTCGCGTCAATAATGCTTTGGCCAACTCTCGGTCTTTGTCGCACGAAGGTGTGTTAGCACCTTTGACCGCCCTCACTTATCAACGCGAGTTGGTTGATATTCGCAAACAAATCCACGAGTTGGAACGCGATCTCAACACTGCGAAAATTCAACTTGCTGCTTTGATGAACATCCCTCCAAACAGTAAATTCAGTTTGGTCGTTCCGCAACGCGGAGCGGTTAAATTGACTCTGTCGCAGAATGCCGAAAGTTTGGTTGAGACGGCGATGATTCATCGTCCGGAATTACATGAAGCTTTGTTGAAAGAGCGAATTTCTTCCAAGGAAGCCAGTGCTGCTCTGCTCAGTTTGCTTCCTGGCATTCAAGTTTACGGCGGGACAAACTGGGACTCCAATGATTTGTTATTCAGTAATAATTGGGTGACATGGGGTGCCAAGGCGAGTTGGAATGCAATGCGGGTGCTGCAATATCCTGCTATCAAGAAAGAAGGCAAGGCGCGCAAAGATCTAGGCCGCGTCCAAGCTTTGGCGATGACAATGGCGGTGTTTACTCAAGTGCATGCAGCCCGTGCGCGCTTTGCTCACTCTTCTGAAATTTTACATGATGCAAGTGACTCCTACAGTATTCAGAAGAAAATTCTGGCGCAGGTGAAAAGCTCTGCTTTAGAAAATGCTGCAAGCGAGCAGGCCTTGATCCGCGAAGAGATGAATACGCTATTGTCCTCGGTCAGATATGACGTCGCCTATGCTGATTTGCAGAATGCCTTCGCGAATGTCTACAGCTCGGTTGGGATTGATCCGTTTGGCGAAAATATTTCAGGAAACGAAAGTGTGAAAGTTTTGAGTCAGGCTTTGCGTTCAACGTGGGTTGAACGCGGCGATCGATCTGGGACTTAATTCATTTCACTTGCAACGGGGAGCGAGGATTTTGTTGAAACGTGTATTGATAACCGCGGCTTGCCTCTCATTCGGAGGAATGGCGCATGCTGAAGTCCAGCAGGTGCGCGGACTCATTAAGGCAGTGACGGAGGCCACCATTGCGATTGACTATTCAGCACGCGTGATGAAATTACCGGTTTTGGATGGGCAGGCATTCAAAACTGGCGACCTGCTCATCGCTTTTGATTGCCGCAAATATAATGCGGAAACCAATGCTCTGCGGGCGGGAGCGCGTGCGGCGCACCTGGTTCACAGCAATAACCGCAAGCTGCTGGCGCGTGGGGCCATTGGCAGCAATGAAGTTGAAATATCACAAGCGCAAATGGCAAAAGCTGATGCTGAAGTGCAGGCCTCGCAGGCCCGCACAGGCACCTGCAATTTCAAAGCGCCTTTCAGTGGGCGTATGGTGCAACGAATTGTACAGGAGCAAGAAAGCCCGGCACCTAACCAGCCTCTCATTCGCATTGTTGATACCACTAAGCTAGAAATTGAAACGATTATTCCGTCGAAATGGTTGAATTGGGTGAAGCCAGGTGTGGCCTTCACTTTTACGATTGATGAAACGGGACAAACTGTGACCGCTGAGGTGGTGCGTGTAGGGGCCACCGTTGATGCTGTTAGTCAATCAATTAAAGCATATGGCGTTTTAAAAACTAAAGATATTTCAGTTCTCCCGGGAATGAGCGGAACCGCAACGTTCAACTCACTCGGAAGCTGAGGCACGGATGCGCGTACTCTCTCCCCAGAAAAAGCGGCTCTTTTAATCATGAACAGCCCTTACCGCGCGCATCCGACCTTACCTCTTCACGAGCGGGACAATACTATTGCGTTTCGAGCACCCGCTCCACCCGCTCCACCCAAACCAGTTGTTCCAAGTAAACTTGAACGGCTGTTGAGTTTGGAAGCTGATATTAGGCAGCAGCCGAAACGTAGCTCTTTGGCTTTGCATGCGTTAAATGAAACGAGGGCTTTGCTGGAATTTGAACAAGCTTTTTTGTTTCGCTTGAATAGCAATGGCAAACCCATTCTCGATATGGCGTCGAGTGTTTCGCGGGTTGAATTACATGCGCCACTTTCACAGGCGATTACTAAAGTTATTCGGACCTTGCCCGCCCTTGATAAACGCTGTGGAGTTGGCTTGGATTATGCGCAGCATGCGGAAGATTATCCGTTTCCGCATGGCCTATGGGTGCCGCTGCTTGATAAGAAAACTCGTTGTTTTTCGGGATTGCTGTTTGCCCGAGCAAGGCCGTTTGAAGAGTCCGACGGCGCAATCGCCGAGCGCTTAGGGCAGACCTATGCGCATGCATTTCTAGCTTTAACACCGCCAAGCCTGTTGCGAGTTTTCACCGTGCCGAACTGGCTCAGGTGGTCAGCACTGCTTGTTACATTGGGCCTGATTTTCATTCCGGTTGCCATGACTTCGCTGGCGCCTTTTGAAGTGGGTGCAAAAGATGCTGCTGTTGTTTCCGCTCCACTTGATGGAGCGATTGCGGAAGTTATTGCCGAGCCAAATTCACTGGTCAAAAAAGGCGATGTGCTTTTCCGCTTTGAGGATACTATTTTAACAGCTGAGGCCGAAATAGCGCGGCAAAGGGCCCTTGTTGCTGCGGCCAAATTGGCAACTGCAACCAATGGCGCATTTTCCGATCTCGACATGAAGCGTTCGTTGGCCGAGCTTAAAAGTGAAGTTGAGTTGGCAGAAGCCGAGCGAGATTTTGCGGCAAGCCTTTTGCAACGCTCTATTGTGGTTGCGGCCAGAGATGGGCTTTTGGTTTTTTCTTCCAAAAGTGAGTGGGTGGGCAAGCCGGTGCGCGTGGGTGAGAAGATCATGGAAGTGGCCGACCCCGCCAAGGTTGAATATCGTTTAGACCTTGCAGTGCATGATTCAATATCGTTGCAGTCTGGATCGCAAGTGAAATTGTTTCTCGATTCAGATCCCTTAAACCCGCGCAGAGGCGCCATCACCGAGATGAGTTATCATGCCACGCAAAAAGCTGGTGGTGCAATGGCTTATGGCATTAGAGTTGCACCATCTGACAACTCTGAGCCGGTTCGCATTGGTCTGCGCGGAACGGCGCAGCTCAGTGGTGATACTGTTAGCCTTGGGTTCTATCTGTTGCGGCGACCAATAGCGGCGCTGCGGCAATATTTCGGATATTGAGGTTTGGCCGCGCCTGAGTTCAGCGGCGAAACAATTCTGCCGCGCTTGCGCTTAGATATCACCATGAGTGACGCTGGCATAGATGTGACCGGTGCAGCGGGTCACATAATCTACGACCCAGTGCGGCACAGATTTTTTCGAGTGCCACAGGATGCCGCGCGCATGTTGCAGCACTGGCATTTAGGAAAAGTGGGTGCAGTTGCCGAAGCAGCAGATGTTTCACTTCTCGATGTGGAAGACTTTATCGCCTTTCTCGCGAATTCGCGTTTGACCTTAACGCCAATTGGTGGAGTGCAAGCACTTGCGAATGAGTTCCAACAAGGAGAAAAATCCCTCACTGATTC
>JANOUE010000103.1:0-49503 GCA_031416755.1 Hyphomicrobiales bacterium | reverse complement strand
TTGGTCTTTTGGCAAATAACTGCGGCCTGGGTCTCCGATAAAAATGTTTGATGTCGCTTGCTGCAACCAAGCGAGGCAAAGCTCGGCCACATGTTTTTCATAGAACAGGTCGCCCACCAAAATCACGTCAATATCAGGTGGACTTTTGCCTAATAGATTTTCGGCTGTGGTGGAAAGTGACACAGAATTTAAATTCGAGTTGAGTAGAATTGCGGCAATTGAAAAATCATCAATATCCGCAGCCAACACCGATGCAGCACCCGCTTTCTGTGCGGCAATGGCTACCAAACCCGAACCTGAAGCAATGTCAATCACGCGCTTGCCTGCGACTATTTCTGGATTGTCTAATATATAGCGCGCCAAAGCTTGCCCACCCGCCCATGCGAATGCCCAGAAGGGCGGTGGCAAGCCGATTTCACCCAGTTCATCTTCAGTTTTCTGCCAAATTGGAACGGCTTCGTGGGCCAAATGCAGTTTTATTTCGGGCACCAAAGGTGGTGAAAGAATACTGGTGTTTTCTCGAATGAAAGCCTCGTGGTTCACGTAAATTTCGGTGGAAGTTTTAGGCCGCCCAGCTCACATATTATTTTCCATGCATCGGGTAAAACCGGCTGCACCGACAGTCTGGAGTTTTTCACCAACACCATTTCGCTCAAGCGTTGATCAAGTTTGATTTCGTCTAAGGTAATTTCGCGCGGCATGGCAACCAGCCCGCGAATATCAACGCATTCCCACGCAGGCTTATCGGCAGTTGAATCTGGGTGAATGAGTTTGCAGACTTCAACTACACCGACAACGGCTTTGCCGATGTTTGAATGATAGAAAAAGCCTTTGTCGCCAAGCTTCATCATGCGCATATTGTTGCGCGCTTGATAGTTGCGGATGCCGGTCCACTCATCGCCATTTGCGCCTTTTTTCACGAGATCAGCGAATGACAAAACATCGGGTTCAGATTTGAAAAGCCAATAGGCCACTATGCAGCATCCGGATTTTTTAGGGCCCAGCGCCAAGGTTTAATTTCCACATTCGCAAACAGGCCGGCACTTGCATAAGGGTCGCTGGCCGCCATGGATTCTGCTTCGGCGCGGTTTTCAGCTTCGATAATAACCAAGCTGCCACAGGGATTGCCAGCCTCATCTAAAAATGGACCTGCGGCTTTCAGTTTGTTTTCAAGGCGGCCGAGATAGGCGAGATGGTCCGCCCTGACTTTCATGCGAAGTTCAAGATTGTTTGGTTTATCGGTGCAAAGCAAAGCAAAAAGCATGTGTGATCCTCTATTTGTTTTCTGCGCCCACCGGACGGGCCAATAATTTTGTAATCTCTTGTTCCGGATTTGAAGTGCCGTCAATGATGGAATTTACGGCACTCACAATTGGCATATCAACCTTGTGCAGGCTTGCAAGTTTCGCCGCGATGCGGGCCGTGAAAGCGCCTTCAACCACACCGCTGGAATTGGCAAGAGCCTGCTCGGTTGACAGGCCTTTGCCCAAAGCAAAGCCAAAAGAATAGTTGCGGGATTTTGGGCTTGAACAGGTGAGCAGCAAATCTCCAAGACCCGATAACCCCATGAGAGTTTCAGGCTTGGCACCGCGTGACCTAGCAAAACGCGTCAACTCGGCAAAGCCGCGCGTGATCAAACTGGCTCTGGCACTTTCGCCAAGGCCCCGGCCATCGGCCACACCACAAGCGATGGCGAGAACGTTTTTTAGCGCACCCCCCAATTCAACCCCGATCACATCATCAGACGCATAAATGCGAAATGTGGGCAGAGATAATGCGGCGGCAAGTTTTGCGGTCGTGTTTAAATCGTGCCCCGCCAAAGTGATGGCGGTAGGCAAACCTGCCAACACATCGGCAGCAAAACTTGGGCCAGATAGCGCATAAAATTCATGCGTGGGAAAAGCGACATGCACAACTTCGGCCATGGTTAATCCGGTTTCGCGCTCAATACCTTTGGCTGCTGAGATGATGATTGGCGCATTTATTGCTTTTAGAATTTGACGAACGGCTTGCGCTGGAACTGCAATAATTACAGCATCGGATTTTTCCACCGTTACGGATGCACGCGACCATAGCGCTACATCATGCCCGGCTTTGCTGGCAACATTTGCTAACGCCTGCCCCCAAGCTCCCGGCCCCATTACAACTATCTTCATGCTTTTGCTCCTAAGCGACCTGAACCATAGATTGGAGCTGACACTGTATCCAGCGGCCAGCGCGGGCGGGCTTTAAAATCAATGCCATCAGTAAGGCCAAGAGCCAGCCGTTCCGCACCTGCCCAAGCAATCATCGCGGCATTATCCGTACACAGATGAAATGGCGGAACGCTAAGTGTGAAATTATATTTTTTACAGGTTTGTTCCATTGCCCCGCGCAATTTGGCATTGGCGGCAACGCCGCCTGCTACAACCAGTGTTGGATTGCTCAGGTTTGGATGAATTTCTATGAATTGGGCAAAGGCTCGGCTCAAACGATCAGACAGAGTTTCAACCACTGCCAATTCAAAACTGGCACAGACATCTGCCACATCTGCATCACTCAACGTGCCAAGGCTATGGACAACTTCGCGCACGGCTGTTTTCAATCCGGAGAAAGAAAAATTGCAATCTTTGCGGCCTTTCAAAGGGCGCGGGAAATTAAAGCGTTTGGCATCGCCGCGCGTGGCATAGGCTTCCACGCGTGGGCCGCCGGGATAACCTAATCCCAAGAGCTTAGCGGTTTTATCGAAGGCTTCGCCTAAGGCATCATCGATGGTGGTGCCGAGGCGCTTATAATGACCTACACCTTCAACAAGTTGAACTTGCGTGTGCCCACCGGAAATGAGCAAGAGTAGATATGGAAATTGACAGTCGCCCAACAAACGCGGTGTTAGCGCGTGGCCTTCAAGATGATTTATGGCGAGGAACGGAATATCATGCGCCATAGAAATGGCCTTGCCCGCCGTGAGACCAACAATTAATCCACCAAGCAAGCCGGGACCAGCCGTTGCGGCAACTGCGCTCAATTGGTCGAAGTTCAATTTGGCTTCAGACATGGCTTGCGCAATCAAGCGATCAAGATGGGCCACATGGGCGCGCGCTGCGATCTCTGGCACAACGCCACCAAAAGGCGCGTGCTCTTTGAGTTGCGACAGCACCACGTTGCTCAACAACTCGCCATGGCCATCATTATCACGGCGCACCACTGCTGCAGCGGTTTCGTCGCAGGAGGTTTCAATACCGAGTATATAAGTGGGTGCTGCGGCCATCAGTCCAATTCGAATTTAATCTCAAGGGTTGCCGCTCTAGCATCACACGCCTAAACTTGGCAAATGAACAGAATTCGCATTGGAACCCGCGGTTCACCCTTGGCATTGGTGCAAGCACATGAAGCCCGTGATCGGCTGATGGCTGCGCATGGATGGGCGGCTGACGCAATTGAGATTAAAACTTTCACGACGACTGGAGATATCATCCGTGATCGGCCCTTAAGCGAGATTGGTGGCAAGGGTCTCTTCACCAAAGAATTGGAAGAAGCTTTATTTGCCGACGTGATTGATTTGGCAGTGCATTCGATGAAAGATATGCCTGCAAAAATGCCGAGTGGTTTGGACGTGGTTGCCTATTTACCGCGCGAGGATGCGCGTGATGCTTTTATCAGTTTTGTTGCACCTGATTTGAAATCGCTCCCGATTGACGCAATTCTTGGTTCGTCTTCTGTGCGCCGCACAGCGCAGGCTCTTCGCGTTAGGCCTGATCTCAAACCTGTTTCATTTCGCGGCAATGTGCATACGCGTTTGCAAAAACTGCAAGATGGAGTGGCACATGCCACATTTCTCGCCAGTGCCGGGCTCAACCGCCTTGGCCTTGCGGATAAAATTACCAGTTTGATATCGATGGATGAGATGTTACCTGCTGTGGCGCAGGGTGCCATTGGGCTTCAAATTAAAGAAAGCAATGCGTCTTTGCGAAAAATTCTAGCCCCCCTCAATCACGAAGCAACAGCCATAGCTGTTATTTGCGAACGAGGTTTTATGGCGGCCCTTGATGGTTCATGCCGCACGCCTATTGCAGGACACGCAACACTTCAAAATGGCATTATTCATTTTCGTGGGGAGGCCCTCACGCTTGATGGCGTGCATAGTTTTACAGTGGACTGCAGCGGCGCTGCTGCTGATGCAAAGCGCTTAGGCTATGACGCAGGCGAAGACGTGAAACGCCGTGGTGGAAAGTTGATTGCTTATTGATGAAAATCATCATCACAAGGCCTGTCGAAGATGCTTTGCCATTGGCCTCTAAACTGAGGGCTCTTGGACATGAGATTGTTATTGCACCCGTGTTGGAAATTGTTGCCCGCGAAGGAGTTGTGTTTCCGCAGCGTGATTATCAAGCGATATGTTTGACCAGTGCGAACGGGGTTCGGGTTTTAAAAGATATTGAAGCGTTGAAACAATTTTCGGTTTTGGCAGTGGGGCCACAATCAATGCAAATGGCACTTGGTTTTGGATTTGAAAAGGTGCAGGCCGTGGGTGGTGATGTTGTGGGGCTGGCGGCTTATGTGGCTGAGAATCTTAAGCCCGCCGCAGGACCAATTCTTTATATCTCTGGCTCTACCACTTCTGGTGATCTTGAAGGAAAGTTGCGGTCTTCAGATTTTGATGTTGACCGCATCATCACTTATGATGCGCGGCCTGCGAATCTGAACGGCTTTACTGATGACATTCAATCTTCACACGCGGTTTTGCTTTATTCGCCGCGCAGTGCAAACCTATGGGCATTGGCAATCAAGAACCTTCAGTTGCAGAATACTGCAACCACACTCAATCATATTTGCTTATCGCAAGTGATTGCTGATTGTTTGCCGCAAAGTTGGCCTAAACACATCGCAAAATATCCAACAGAAGCGGCTTTAATTGCAGCGCTTGATTGCGAAGCAAAAGCGGAATAGGTGAGTAGATCATGAGTGACAATAATAACAACGCTGAGATCATCGACATTGAACCCGAAAATATTATTGAGGGTCGTGTTGATCCGAAAATTGAACCTAGGCCAGCCAGGTCGCGGCGCGGCATAATTGGGTTGGCTGTGGTTGCGCTTTTGCTTGGTGCGGTTGGCGGCGGATGGGCTTACCGCGACTTACTTTCGAGTTATATGCCATCAGATCAGCTGCAAGCCATGGCCACCCGCATGGAGGGGCTGGAAAAGCGCGCTGATGATTTGAATACAAGAATTGATGCCATTATTGTTTTTAATGATGAAATGAAATCGCAACTGGCAGCGGCGCAGGCTGGTGTTTCAGAAATTGCGAATGTTCAATCGGACTCTAAAGCCTTAAAGTTTGCTGTTGCCGATGTGCAAAAAACTTTGGCCGCTGCCACCACTTCGCTTGAAGACTTAAAGGCGCAGCTGGCTGCAGGTGGTCCTGTCGTCGTTAATGGCTCGGCAAGTTTAGACCTTGTCGCGCGAATCGATGCCCTTGAAAAAGATGTGGCAAGTTTAAAGAACGTTGACCAGTCTGCAACGGATTCCACCTTGCTCTCACAAAACTTGGCCGACCTGAAAGCGAAAATTGCAGCAGGCACTGGTTATCAAAGTGAAATTGATCGGATCGCATTAATTGTGCCTGCTGCCGATGGTTTGGATGTTTTGCGAGCCCATGCGGCCATTGGTATTCCAAACGCTGCAGGACTTGCGGCTGAGTTGAAACTTGCTGCTGGCAGTTTGCCCAAAGTAAAATCTGCGACTCCGCCCGATGATAGTTGGTGGGGTTATGCTGGTTCACTGTTGGCTGGGATTGTCACTATCAAATCCGCCGGCACGGAAGATTGGGAACAGTTGGCGTTACAGGCTGCCGCTTTATCGGAGCAAGGTGACTTAGGTTCCGCAGTCAGTGCCCTCAAAAACAATGAAGGTACTTTGCCAGTGGAATTGCAAAAATGGTATGATCGTGCTCTGGCGCGACTTGATGTTGAACGAGCAGTTGAAAAAACATCCGCTGCGGTTTTGCGCCAAATTGCTGCGAAGGGCTGAGAGCCATGCTGAAATTGCTTTGGCGGTTTGGTTTGCTGGTTGCTGCTGCACTTGGCTTTGCTTGGCTGGCTGATAGGCCAGGACAAGTAACGATCGTCTGGCTTGGGCGCGAAATTCATTTGTCGGTATTGGTGGCTGTGGCCTTGCTGTCGCTTGGGCTGCTCGTGGTTTATTTTGTGTGGCGCGTATCAAATAGAATTTGGCGGAGCCCTTCGGCGGCGCGTGAGTATTGGCGTTTTCGAAAGCACCGCAAAGCTTATGATTCACTCTCACGCGGCATTATTGCTGCCGGAGCAGGAGACGCGCTAGCAGCTGCCCGCCATGCCAACATTGCTGGCGATATTTTGCGCCACGAGCCGCTGGTGACATTGCTTACGGCCCAAGCAGCGCAGCTGAAGGGTGATCGCGCCGGAGTTAAACGTGCCTTTGAAGATATGACCAAATCCGCTGATACTGAATTATTGGGTTTGCGCGGTTTGTTTGCAGAAGCAAAGCAGATTGGAGATTGGGCAACTGCACGCACACTTGCTGAAAGAGCTTTGGCCAAAAATTCGAGATTGCCTTGGGCCTCCACTGCAATTCTACAAGTGCAAACGACAGCAAAGGATTGGGCTGCGGCTGCCGCTACTTTGGCAAATCAAGCTAAGGCTGGCTTGTTACCGCGGGCTGATGCCGCCAAGAAGCAGGCCGCACTTTTGGCAGCGCAAGCCTTGCTGGACGAAGATGTGAATCCGGCGCGAGCTCTAGATCTGGCGCAGCAGGCGATTGGACTTGATGGCGCATTGGTGCCTGCGGCACTGGTGGCGGCAAGGGGGCAAATTGCGTCAAGCAATCCGCGCAAGGCCGTAAAGTTATTGCGGAATTGCTGGGCGATCTCTCCGCATCCCGAACTGGTGCAGGTTTTTTCGGATGCTAAGCCTGCTGAAAGTGCTGAAGATCGCTTTGAGCGCGTGCGCGACTTTGTTGGTCAAACTGAAACGCAAGTTGAAGCGGCCTGCGCTTTGGCACGTGCAGCTATCAATGCCAAACGCATTGATGTTGCAAAATCAACATTGGAACCCTTTGCTGACAATCAGCCACAGGCGCGCGTTTGCGGGATGATGGCTGAGATTGAGGATGCCCAAGGCGACAAGGGCCGATCGCGCGAATGGTTGGCGCGTGCTCTTCATGCACCGCGTGATCCGATTTGGGTTTCAGATGGCGTTGCCTCTTCGAAGTGGACGCCGGTTTCTCCGGTGACTGGTGAAATTGTTCCGTGCGAGTGGAAGCCGCCTTTTGAAATGACCCCAGCACCGCAGTGGCAGATGAGTTCCGCAGCAGAAGCGCCACTTTTAGAAACCCGCGCTGAGACTCCACAACCTAAAGAAACTGCGCGTTTGCCTGACGACCCTGGGGTGGAGTGAGTTTGGTTGAAATAGCAGCAGAACCGGTCTATTTTTCGAACCCTCAGGCCGATGCCGCTTTAGCTCAGTTGGTAGAGCACCGCATTCGTAATGCGGGGGTCAGGTGTTCGAGTCACCTAAGCGGCACCAGATTTTTAATCTGATTGATTTTTTTCATCTGAAAATGGACTTTGGCCACCTTTCAGCAAAAAGCTGATGGTTTCGCTTTCTCGCGAAAACGTCAATGAGGGCCAGGAGCAGAAATCCTTCACTTTCTAGCTAGCAACACTTGCATGGGTGTCCTCTAAACCTCGATTTCAGAAAACCTTGCGTGACCGAATGAAGGCGATTGCAATTGATCGCCGCCGCTTTGGCTACCGTTGTATCCATGTGTTGCTGTGGCGCGAAGGCACAGTTGTAAACCACAAGCGGCTGTTCCGGCTTTACCGCGAGGAAAAGCTTTCGGTTCGTAAGCGCCCCTCTCGGCATTTGCTTCGCAATTGCCTGCCGGGCAATGGCAGGCCGCAAACGCGCCCTTGGCACCTGCGCTCCGATGCTTGTGCCACTCATGCCGAACCAGCGCTGGAGCCTTGATCTTGTCTCTGATCAGTTCACCGATTGCCGCAGGTTCAGGGTGTTGACTGTGGTTGATGACTGCACACAAAGGTCAATTGGCACTATATCGCACCCGGCAAGCCGCAACAGAATGGCTTCATTGAAAGCTTCAACGGCAAGTTCAGAGATGAAAAGCTCAACGACACTTTGTTCAGCTCATTGCAGCAGGCTCGTATGGAACTGGCTGCATGGAAGAACGATTACAACCATCACCGCCCGCATTCAGGGCTCGGCTGGCTCACGCCATCTGCGTTCGCCAAATCCGCAATGTCCAAACAAGCAATGGCCTTGGACGCTGCGATACTTCATGTCTACGCGCCACACTCTTACGAAGGAGAGGCCATTGCATCACAAGCTCAACAGGGCATAAATAACAGCCGGAGCGAACTCAAAGCTGGATAGAAGTCTGGGGCAAGGTCACCGCCTTCATCGCATCTATCGCATCAACTGGCATCAAAGGTTAAACACACGTGCTTTCACTTCATGACAAATGGATCTGGGATTTTTGGTTGGCGAAGAATGGCGCCGATTGGCATATTTACTTCTTGCAGGCAGACAACACTTTGCCAGATCCAGAAATGCGCCACCGCAATGTAACGCAAGGCCACGCAGTTTCTCAAGACCTGGTGAATTGGACGCTGCTTGGCACCTGTTTCAAACCATCAGTTGCTGAGGCATGGGATGATTGGACCACGTGGACAGGCTCGGTGCTGCAAGGACCTGATGGACTGTGGCACTTATTTTACACTGGCACACAGCACGCGAACGAAGGGATGCACCAACGTATCGGTCATGCAACTTCAAACGACATGCATTCCTGGGTGCGGGTTGGCAATGGCTTGTGCCTTGATCTCACAGGTGCTCATGCGCATCATTACGAAGAATATACGCTTGGTCATTGGCATGACCGCGCCATGCGTGACCCTTGGGTGATCAAGAACCCAGAAGGCGATGGCTGGTTGATGTATTTTACGGCGCGCGTGCCTGGTCGAAAAGAGCCTAATGCAGGTGGAGCCATAGGCTTTGCCACATCGCCTGATCTCGAAAACTGGACCTTGCAGCCTCCCATCTACACGGGTGGCGCCTTTGGCCAACTGGAAGTGCCGCAAGTTTTCAAATTTGGTGAGCTTTGGTATTGCACGTTCTGCACTGCGGCTGAACACTGGTCTGAAAGTTATAGAGCTGACAATCCGCAAATACCAGTCACTGGCAATTCTTATCTGATGGCCACTTCGCATTTAGGACCATGGACTGCAGTCAAGCCATTTTTAGACGGTGCTAACCCCTGCAAGCGTTATGCAGGCAAAATTGTTGAGCAGCATGGTAAGCTCTTTATCTTGGGCTTTTTGTATTACGATGAGGATGGAAAGTTCATTGGCAAAGTGAGTGACCCGGTTGCTCTCGCAGTAAATGTTGACGGCACTTTGCGTGTGGTGGAGGATTAACAATGGCAAATTTGCAGCTCACGGATGTTCGAAAATCCTTTGGGTCCACAGAGATCATAAAGGGCTTGAGCCTTGCTATAGCGCATGGCGAATTTGTGGTGTTCGTTGGTCCTTCGGGCTGTGGCAAGTCTACTCTGTTGCGCATGATTGCCGGGCTCGAAGATATCTCGGCTGGAACCATATCGATCTCAGACCGCGTGGTGAATGAACTGCCCCCCAAAGACCGTGGCATTGCCATGGTGTTTCAATCTTATGCGCTGTTTCCGCACATGACGGTCTATGATAATGTGGCATTCGGTTTGCGCATCAATGGCACGCCAAAAGATGAGCTTGATAGACGTGTGCGCGAAGCTGCGCGCATTCTTAAAATGGAAGATTTACTGGCGCGTAAACCCTCGCAACTTTCCGGCGGTCAGCGCCAGCGCGTGGCCATAGGCCGAGCAATTGTGCGCAATCCAGAAGTGTTTTTGTTTGACGAACCGCTGTCCAATCTGGATGCCGCGTTGCGTGTGAACACGCGTGCTGAAATTGCGAAACTCCACAATGATTTGGGTGCTACCATGATCTATGTCACCCATGATCAAGTGGAGGCCATGACACTGGCAGATAAAATTGTAGTGCTTGATGCTGGGAAAATTCGGCAGGTGGGTTCGCCGCTGGCGCTTTATCATATGCCGCAAAATCTTTTTGTGGCTGGCTTTATCGGTTCGCCTAAGATGAATTTCATGAAGGTTGACGCGGTAGCAGTTTCAGATTTGGGCGTCACTGTGAAATCGCCCGATTTCGCCAAGCATCTAATTCCGGTAAAAGCTGGAGATGTAAAAAAAGGCGACCACCTCACTCTCGGCATTCGCCCAGAAAATATGCTCGCAAATGGCAAGGGCGATATCAAAATCTCTGGCAAGGTTGAACTCGTGGAGCATCTTGGCCACGAAACTTTCGTTGAGGCGAAAAGTAATATGGGTACGAGTTTCACGGGATTGATCGACGGTGAGGCCATTGTAAAAATGGGCCAAGTTACAAATTTAAGTTTCGCTGCAAATTCATGCCATCTGTTCAGCGCTGATGGTGAGGCCTTGCACAGATTAAAAGTGCCGAAGATTGTTGGCAATTGATTTGCGTGCACCCTAAATTCGGTTGGAAGTTTGGGGCAAGATTAGACTAGCGGCCAAATCTCTCGTCAAACGAATAGCCTGAAGCACGCACGGTGCGGATGGGGTCATTTTCCTTACCCCGTGAAAGGGATTTGCGCAGGCGACCGACGTGAACATCAACTGTGCGCTCATCGACATATGAATCACGACCCCAGACAGTGTCTAACAATTGACCTCTGGAATACACCCGGCCCGGGTTTTGCATCAGTTGTTCAAGCAGCCTAAACTCCGTGGGCGAAAGACTAATATCGCGTGGGCCACGATTGATGCGCCGAGTTTTGCGATCCAGAGTCAAGTCTCCGGCTTTGAGTTTATCTTCGACAACATCTGGATTGACACGGCGCAGAATGGTTTTTATGCGCGCTAGGAGTTCCGGCACAGAAAATGGTTTTACCAGATAATCATCAGCGCCAGTTGCAAGACCGCGCACGCGCTCGTTTTCTTCGCTGCGGGCTGTCAACATGATAATTGGTATGTCTCTGGATTCGGGTTTGGCGCGCAACAACCTGCACACTTCAATGCCAGAAATTCCGGGGAGCATCCAATCTAACAAAATCAAGTTCGGTCGTTCATCTGCGATGAGGAAATTGATGTCTTCACCAATTGCCGAACAGCGCACGCGGTAACCCTCTGCCTCCAAATTATATTTAAGAAGAATCTGAATGGGCTCTTCGTCTTCGATAATAATGATAGAGGCACTCATAGTTACTTTACTTCTGCTGACATCATCGCGGTCACATCCTTTTTCGGACGGCTTTCACTGATGGTCTTTCCGTGAACAAGATAATGAATATTTTCGGCAATATTTGTTGTGTGATCGCCAATGCGTTCGAGATTTTTTGCGCCGAAAAGCAAATGAGTGCAAAGGCTGATATTGCGTGGGTCTTCCATCATATAGGTGAGGAGCTCACGGAAAATGGAATTGTAGAGTGCGTCCAAATCTTCATCGGCACGCCACACTTTCATCGCCTTCTCATCGTCTTTTAGGCCATAAGCATCAAGCACATTTTTAAGTTGGGCTTGCGCCATGGAGCCCATGCGCGAAAGACCTGTTGCCAAACGGCGTGGCAATGCTTCGGAAATTGCATGGGTGCGTTTGGCAGTATTCTTCGCGAGATCGCCAATACGCTCAATGTCTGACGACACACGGATGGCCACCATGATTTCGCGCAGGTCCATAGCCATGGGCTGGCGTTTGGCGATCGTCAATATGGCTTTTTCTTCGATCTCGCGTTCCAAGAGGTCAAGTTTTTCATCGCGGGCTATCACCTGATCTGCGAGTGCCACATCACGTTTGGAAAGTGCCGTGATGGCATTGGTGAGTTGCTCTTCAGCAAGGCCGCCCATCTCAGCAAGCATGGTCTTGAGAGACGAAATTTCGCTGTCGTAGGCTTTGACTATGTGATCGCTCATTGGATTTTCCTCGTCAAATGGTTAACCGAAACGGCCAGTGATATAATCTTGGGTGCGCTTATCTTTGGGGCTGGTGAACATTTCGTCAGTGTCGCCGGTTTCCACAAGTGTGCCCAAATGAAAGAAGGCTGTGAGTTGCGAAACACGCGCTGCTTGTTGCATGGAGTGGGTGACGATGATGATGCAGTAATTTTGGCGGAGCTCGTCGATTAATTCTTCGATGCGGGCTGTTGCTATTGGATCGAGTGCTGAACAAGGCTCATCCATTAAAATAACTTCTGGATTAACTGCAATGGCGCGAGCGATACATAAGCGCTGCTGTTGTCCGCCGGAGAGGCCCGTACCTGATGCGTGAATGCGATCTTTCACTTCTTCGAAGAGGCCAGCTTTTTTCAGACTGGCGACAACCATTTCTTCAAGATCAGTTTTGTTTTTGGCCAAGCCATGAATGCGAGGACCATAGGCTACGTTTTCAAAGATCGATTTTGGAAATGGATTTGGCTTTTGGAACACCATGCCCACGTGCGATCGCAGCTGCACGACGTCGATTTCCTTGTCATAAATGCTCTTGCCATCCAACAGCACATCACCCGTCATGCGGCAGCTGGGGATAGTGTCATTCATTCGGTTAATGGCGCGCAAGAATGTGGATTTGCCACAACCCGATGGGCCAATGAAAGCTGAAACTGCACGATCGGGAATCTCAACGGAGAGATCTTTGATTGCGTGTTTGTCACCATAATAAATGTTCACGTTGCGCGCAGAAATGCGCACATCGCGTCCGTGCATGATGCGTGGAATTGGCTGGGTGTTTAGATCGGGCATTAGGCTAATTTGATCCATGGTTGATCCTGTTTTACCAGCGCCGCTCAAATTTGCGGCGCAAATATATGGCAATTGCGTTGAGGGCGAAAAGAACGACAATAAGAACGATAATAGCTGCGGCGGTTTTTGATTGGAAAGCCAGTTCAGGCAAATCTGACCAGAGATAGACCTGCACCGGCAGCACGGCAGCAGCATCAGTGAAACCTTGCGGCACATCAGCGATGAAGGCCACCATGCCGATCATCAGAAGCGGCGCAGTTTCGCCAAAGGCGCGGGCTAGGCCGAGAATGGCTCCGGTCAAAATTCCGGGAATTGCGAGTGGCAAGATATGGTGGAAGACGGCTTGTTGCTGTGAGGCGCCCACGCCCAGTGCTGCTTCTTTAATTGAAGGCGGCACAGCGCGTAAAGCTGCACGAGAGGCAATGATGATGGTGGGAAGAACCAGCAGCGCCAAAACAAGGCCACCAACCACCGGGGCCGAACGCGGCATGCCGAAGACATTGAGGAATATCGCAAGTCCGAGCAGACCAAATATGATCGAAGGCACAGCTGCGAGATTGTTGATGTTGATTTCAATTATATCCGTCCAGTGGTTTTTTGGCGCAAATTGCTCGAGATAAACCGCTGCCGCAACACCTAGCGGCAAGCCTAAAGCCAAGGCGATGGCAACGGTGAGTAAGGAGCCAACAAGTGCACCACGGATGCCTGCTTGCTCTGGTTCGCGTGAGTCTCCATTTTCGAAGAAGCGCCAGGCGATGCGTTTTTCGATGAGATTCTTTTCACGCAAGCTATCAAGGGCCGGAATTTTTTCGTCAGCAGCCATGCCCTTCAAATAAAGATCGGCATTGTCAGATAACAGTGCTTTTGTCGCAATGGTTTTGCCGATCAGCGATGGATCACTAATCACTGCGGCGCGCAAATCGTCGGAGGCACTTTGTGATAAAATTGACTTGAGTTGCTTGCGGTCTGCGCGAGATGTCATGCTAGGGAATTGCGCGTAGAATGACTCTCTCACCAAGCTTTCAAAATCACTGGCTGCCGGATCGGCCGCGTCGATTTTAGCGGGATCAATCAGCACTTCTAGTGTTGCGCGGTGTTCAAAAAAGGCAGGCAGGCCTTTGCGCGCGATATCGAGCAAGAGGAACAGCAAAAATGCTGTTGTTATTGCTAAAGCGGCGGCACCATAAATTTTAAAGCGGCGCTCGGCGCTATAGCGCTTGGCAAGAAATGCTTTGCTGTCTTTCAATTGCGTGTCAGTCATATTGTTCCTTATATTTCTGTACGAAGCGCAATGCGATGTAGTTGAGAGCTAAGGTGAAGAAGAACAACACGAAACCTAATGCAAATGCTGAGAGGGTTTTGGCGGAGTCAAATTCTTGATCGCCCACCAGTAATGTGGCGATTTGAACTGTGAAGGTGGTGACAGCAGCAAGTGGGTTTATCGAAAGATTTGCGGCAAGGCCTGCGGCCATAACCACGATCATAGTTTCACCCACGGCGCGCGAAATGGCGAGCATGATGGCCGAAACGATGCCGGGGAGCGCTGCGGGCAACACGACCTTTTTGATGGTTTCAGATTTGGTCGCACCCATTGCGTATGAGCCATCACGCAAAGATTGCGGCACGGCATTTATGATATCATCGGACAATGAAGAAATAAGCGGCACAATCATCATGCCCATCACCAAGCCTGCTGCAAGGGCAGATTCTGAAGCCACGACCAAACCGAAAGATTCACCCGTATTGCGAATGAGGGGGGCAATAGTCAGAGCTGCAAAAAAGCCGAGCACAACAGTTGGAACGCCTGCGAGCAATTCAAGCATGGGCTTTAAAACCCTGCGCATCGACGGGCTGGAATATTCGGCCATATAGATGGCTGAGAACAGACCGAGTGGTGTTGCAACCGCAATTGCAATCACGGTGATTAACAAGGTTCCCACCAATAGCGGAATGAAGCCGAAAGTTGGAGGCTCACCAGTTGGCGCCCACTTGAAACCGGTGAAAAATTCGATGGCGCTGGCTTCACGGAAAAAGGTAAAGGTTTCGAATGCGACTGACGCAAAGATGCCGAGCGTGGTGAGAATTGCCACGATTGAACTTGCGATCAGAACACCCAGCGTGATTATTTCAAAAACATTGCGGGCTCTGAATTTGATGGTGATGCGTGAGAGTGAATAATAGGCCAATGCGGCACAGACCACTGCAACAGCACAGGTCGCTAACCATGTTGGCAAGGCAGAGAAAGGTGAAACCACTATTGAGGTGACCAGACCCGCAAAGAACACGAGACTGCCAGCCAATAGCCCGTGGTAGGTTGGAAGGGAATGCAACAGTCCGGTCTCGCTGCCTGCTTTCAGACTCATCGCTTTGCTGCGCGCTAACACATATGCGCCAAGAGCAAAAACAACAACTAATATGAGGTTCCAAGGATTCACGCGGGCCACCTGGTTTTATTTATTCAATCTATATATCAAACCAAAGCGCAATGGGAGAGCCGGTTCATCCGCGGACTCTCCCTCACACCATGAGCTATTACTTCAAGCCATCGGCAGAAATAACGGCCAGTGATTTAGCAGCTTCCATAGTTTTAGCAGCTTGATCGTCGGGCAATGTGATCAGGCCTTTGTCGGCGAGATAACCATCTGGGCCGAGCGCTTTTTCTGATGCGTATTCAACGATGAATTCTTTCATGCCGGGAATTACGTCCATGTGTTGCTTCTTTGCGTAAACGAACAAAGGACGCGACATTTTGTAACTGCCATCGGCGATGGTTTCGTAAGTTGCTGCAACGCCATCAACTTTAATATCATTGATAGTCTTAGAATTTTCTTCAAGGAATGAGAACCCAAAAATGCCAACTGCATCTGGATTAGCTTGAAGCTTTTGCACGATGAGGTTATCGTTTTCACCAGCTTCAACAAACGCACCATCTTCGCGCATTGCTTTCCAAATTGCGTCGAACGCCTTTACGTCTTTTCCCTTTAAAACTTTCAGCGACTCAATTTTTTCAGCACCTGCGCTCATCGCCAATTCCGCAAAACTATCACGTGTGCCAGATGTTTTTGGCGGGCCAAGAACTTCGATCTTTACGGCTGGCAACGAGGCATCAACATCGCTCCAGAGTTTGTTTGGATTGGCAACCAACTTTCCATCCTTATCAGGAATTTCTTTGGCAAGGGCCAAGAAAATTTGCAACTTGCTCAATTCAAATGGCTTTGCGTCTTTAGACTGAGCCAGAGAAAGACCATCAAAGCCGACTTTGATTTCTACAATGTCAGTTACGCCGTTCTTTACACAGGTTTCGAATTCAGATTTCTTGATGGCGCGTGAGGCATTGGTAAAATCTGGCGTATCTTCGCCAACACCGGCACAGAACAGTTTTATGCCGCCGCCAGTTCCGGTTGATTCAACAACAGGGGTTTTCATGCCAGACGCTTTGCCAAAGGCTTCTGCAACCGTTGTCGTGAAAGGATAGACTGTCGAGGAACCGACAATGCGAATTTGATCGCGGGCTGCAAATGCCGGGACAGCGCTGAGAGCAATGAGGCTGACTGTTAGGGCTAGTTTCTTCATCATATTAAACTCCGAATTGGTTTTACGTATAAGCTTCTAGTTTTTCCTTGTGTCGCTTATGCAACCATTCAATAACAATAATGTGACAGTTTATATCATTGTTATATATGTATTTAATTTGGAATATGAATGGAAAACTGGCTGCCTTGGCCAAGGACCGACTCGATGACTAAGCGGCCGCGATGGCGGTTAATGATGTGTTTGGCAATGGCAAGCCCCAAACCTGTGCCGCCACGGCTGCGGCTGTCTTCGGCACTCACACGGTAAAATCTTTCTGTAAGGCGCGGCACATGTTCTGGTGCGATGCCCGGACCAAAGTCGCGCACTGTTAGATTTGTTTGGTCTTCAGTGATGACACCATCGACCAAAATTTTTTGGCCTGACGCAGCATATTTAAGGGCATTCTCAATCAAGTTGTGAACCACTTGAGAAAGTTGGTTGGTATCCCCGGTTACAGGCATGGTGTTTGGTAGATTGATTTGCAATTCGCATTTTAGGTTCTTTGCTAACGGCAATAATAAATCGCAGGCCTGTTTTACGATTTGTGTGAGATCTGCTTTTTCGCTTGGCGCAAGGTGCTCGGTGATTTCAATACGGCTTAGTGAAAGGAGATCGTCAATGAGAAGGGCCATGCGGTCGGCTTGGGCCTTCATGACTTTCAGAAATGTCGCGCGGGCTGTGGCATCGTTTTTTGCTGACCCTTGCATGGTTTCAATGAAGCCGGAGATTGATGCAAGCGGTGTTCGCAGTTCATGGCTGGCATTAGCCACAAAATCCGCGCGCATGCGTTCAATTTGTTCTTCGTGGGTTCGGTCATGCAAAACTACCAACGCCAAGCGCTTGTCGCTCACATCAAAACCGAGTGGAGCGATATGAACTTCAATTTTGCGGACTGCCGGAAAACGGATTGCATGTTCAACGCTTGATGTTACGCCATTTAAATTTGCTTGGTTTATTGCATGCAAAATTGCTGGGGCACGTAAAGCCACAGTGAGATGTTTGCCAACTGTATCTACGTCGAATAATTCGTAAGCTGGAATATTTGCACCGCGAATAACTCCCATCTGGTCGACGATTACGGCTGGATCGGATAAGGCTGAGGCGATTGCCGTGAGCTGATTTGCTTCAAATTTTGCATTCATATCGCTGGTCTACCAGTTCTGCGGCAAAGTTACGATGCTTTGTGTCTCTGACAATTCAACCACCGGTTCATGAGTTTCAATCACCGGCGCAAAAAAACCCGCCTTCTTATGCTGAAGGCGGGTTCATTTGAATATGTCTATGACTTATTTCTTACCAAGGCCCATCCATGCGGCTTGGAAACCAAGGGCCGCAAGAACGGCTTTTACAATATCACCAAGTATAAAAGGTGTGAGACCCCAAGCAAATGTTTGAGCCCAATCAGCGGCCACATTGTGCAACCAGATGAGGCCCGGAATATAAAGCACCACCGCACCCAATAGGCACGCAGCTATCATCTTTGGAAGGCTTTTGTCCCAGCCGCGTTCTGCCAAATGGCCAACAAGGGCAGCGGCCAAAATGAAGCCAATAATATAGCCTCCCGATGGGCCGGAAATTACCGTGAGGCCCGATTTCATTTCCGCAAAGAATGGCAGGCCCACTGCGCCTTCAACAGCATAGAGTGCCAAAGTTGCAGCACCCAGCCGCGCGCCAAATGCCGCACCAATGGCAAGAACGGCCAATGTTTGGAGCGTCATTGGCACTGGATACATTGGTATGTTGATTTGTGCAGCCAAAGCCACGAGCAAGCTGCCAGCAATGGCGAGTGCTGCATTGCGCAGCAAACCATTGGTGTTTGCCTGTGGCCAAATGCGGTTGGCAAGCGTAGTGGAAGAAATCATTGAGGTGTCCCCTTATTTTCATTAAGTCCAGAAGTTGCATATGATAGGTCCAGTTGGGGCGCAAGCCCTGGTTCCTTCTATGTGGAAAACATGGTTTGGGCTAGGGTGTTTAACACTCCACCGGCAGTGGCCAAGCTGTCGACAATGGTAAAATGATTGGTGCCCGGCAGCGTTATGATTTTTGGATTGAGGCTGGCCCAGGCTTTGGCCTGGTCAGATGATTGGCGGTGGAACTCACTGGGCTCATCGCCACCAACAGCAAAAACTAACTTTGCTTTTGATCTGATGAAAGCAGAGTTTAGATTGAGAATTGCTGCGGACGTCTCGGTGATGCGCAGAAGGTCATTAAGAGTTGTGTGCATCAACGGCGCCACATCAAAAACACCAGACAGCGAGATGACGCCCGCCATTGGATCTTCTGGCAAGCCAAAGATTTTCCAATCTGTTGCCAAATGCAAAGCTGCCAAGTGCCCCCCCGCCGAATGGCCCGTGACCACAATGGATTTGCGCTCATCTTCGGTGAGGATCTTTTTATAAAGATAGGTAAATGCGTTTTGAATTGATGTTCGAATTTCGCCAATCGAAACTTCGGGGCAAAGCGGATAATTGATCAGCGCCACTGTCACGCCCTGCTCTAAAAACCCATCGACCACGAATGACGTTTCCACTTTAGAAAGCATGCGCCAATAGCCGCCATGAATATAAATAAGTGTGGCCTTGGCATTTGGCACACGAAAGAGATCGATTACTTCACGTTGGTGAGGGCCATAGGCAATGTCGGCGATGAACGGATATTGCGTACGAGAGGCAGCAGAACGCTTTTCCCAATTCGGAATTATGTCACCCGCATTGGCCACCGTGAGGCTGGGCAGATATTGCAGGTTATGCCAGTTTTGTGAGTGCATTTTTATTGCTCCATCTGGCTCCACTGAATCCGTTTGCGGTGGAAAGGTCAACAGGGTTAAATAGCGTGATCGATTTTGAGGAGAATTTCCATGAACGCACCCCTTCACACCCAACCTGCTGGTTCTAACAAAGCTTGGGTTGAGCGCCGCGCTAAAGCGGTTTCGCGTGGCATTGGCATGGGGGCTGCTGTAATGGCGGCTAGGGCTGAGAATTCTGAAATTTGGGATATTGAAGGCAATCGCTATATAGATTTTGGCGGCGGCATTGCCGTGGTCAACACTGGCCATCGCCATCCGTCGGTGATGGCCCGCGTTTATGAGCAGTTGGAAAAATTCACCCACACGTGCGCCATGGTAATGCCATATGAGTCTTTCATTGAAGTGTGCGAAAAGCTGAATGCGGTTGTGCCTATTTCGGGCGAAAAAAAATCGGCCCTCGTCACCACGGGTGCTGAAGCAGTTGAGAATGCCGTAAAATATGCGCGCTGCTACACCGGCCGTTCGGATGTGATTGCATTTCATGGTGGCTTTCATGGCCGGACTTTGTTGGGCATGGCGTTGACTGGCAAGGTTGCCCCTTACAAAGCAAAATTTGGACCCATGCCTAGTGGCATTTGGCATGTGCCATTTCCAGTAGCGCATAAGGGCATCAGCGTAGAAGATTCAATTCATGCCATTGAGCTTTTGTTCAAATGCGATGTTGAGCCAGCCCGTGTGGCCGCCATTATTATTGAGCCCGTGCAAGGCGAAGGTGGATTTTATATTGCACCACAGGACCTGATGGTGCGCCTGCGCCAGCTTTGTGATGAGCATGGCATTTTGTTGATCGCCGACGAAATTCAAACTGGCTTTGGCCGGACTGGCAAATTCTTTGCGATGGAACATTATGGTGTGGAACCTGATTTGGTAACATCTGCTAAGTCACTCGCAGGTGGTTTTCCGCTGGCTGCTGTGACCGGCCGGGCCAAGATTATGGATGCGCCAGACCCAGGCGCCATTGGTGGAACTTATGCAGGAAACCCCATTGCCTGCGCCGCAGCGCTTGGGGTGTTTGAAGCTTTTGAAACTGAGAACTTGTTGGAAAAATCTGTGAAGCAAGGCGAGATGATGGTAAAGCGCCTCAACGCGATCAAAGCCAAAAAGAAGGGCATGGCGATTGGCGATGTGCGTGGCCTTGGTGCTATGTGCGCATTTGAACTTGTCACCGAACATGGCGGCACTCAGCCCGATGGCGCTGCCGCCAAAGCGCTGGCAGCAAAATGTTTGGAGCGCGGGTTGTTGATTTTGACCTGCGGTATTTACGGCGATGTGGTGCGGTTGCTCACGCCACTGACTGCGAGCGAAATGATTATCACCGAAGGTTTGGATATTCTTGAAGCGGCGGTGCTCGGGAACTAGATACTAAGGCGTTATCACTACTTTTGAAGCTTGACCTATGTGGGCGAGTTCGAATCCGGATTGCGCTTTCGCAAGTGGAAATTTGTGGCTGATGAGAGCTTCAAACCCCTCAAATGCCTTGCCGCGGAGCAGCGCCATGGCGCGGTGCAGGCCTTTGGGTGTTGCGGAATAACTGGTGATGAGGTTGATTTCGCGCAGCCAAATATCCCACATGGGCAACTCAATTTGGCTCTCTGGTTTGCCGCCGAAAATCATGAGGGTTCCACCATCACGGACCGCTTGCAAAGCAAGAGTGATGGTGGCTGCATTGACAATGGTGAGGATGACGGCGTCAACGCCCCTGGCTTCACTGTGGGATTTGCACATGTTCGGCACATCTCTTGTGCTGCCCGCTTTTGCGCCCCACGACTTAGCAAGTTCGATGCGTTCAGCTCTGATGTCCGTTACCAATACGGTGACTTCGAAATTGCAAAGCAGTGGCACAAACAAAATACCCACAGCACCCACGCCCACCACCAAGGCGCTATCACCTTTTTCTAAATTCATACGGTCCCAGGCGCGCAAACAACAGGCAAGGGGCTCCATGAATACGGCACGTTCATTTGGCACATGATCAGGAATGGCAACAACTGTGTTAGCCACATGTGGCGCAGGCACGCGGATGAACTGCGAGAAACCGCCCGGTTCGATATTGCTGCTTTTAAAATCTGCATCCATAGTTTCGCTGCCGCGCTTGGCATAATGCGAGTTATGATCGGGCACATGATGGGCCAAAGCCACGCGCTGGCCGATTTCAAATTGCGTGACAGTTTTGCCAAGCTGATACACAGTCGCTACCACTTCGTGACCAAGTTTTTGCGGTTTTGGATAAGCGCCAAAAATTTTCTCTGTGTCAGTGCCGCACACGCCACAGAACACAAGTTGCACAATGATTTCGCCAGAGCCTGCTTGCGGAATTTGAGTTTCAAATACCTGAGTTTGACCTTGGCTTGTGCATGTTAGATATTTCATGGCCAATTCTGGTTCAAGAACCCATCTGTCCGCGATGCCGTAAAAACTGATCGGCCAACACAATCGCCATCATCGCTTCACCCACTGGAACTGCGCGAATTCCGACGCAAGGATCATGGCGGCCTTTGGTGATGATATCGGTGTCCTCGCCCGTTGCCGTTACTGTTTTGCGAGATGTGAGAATTGACGATGTGGGTTTTACAGCAAAGCGCACGACAACATCTTGGCCAGAAGAAATTCCGCCCAAAATTCCGCCCGCATGGTTTGATAAAAATTCGGGCTTGCCATGGCGCATGCGAATTTCGTCGGCATTGGTTTCGCCGGTGAGTGCCGCCGAGGCAAAACCATCACCGATCTCAACAGCTTTGACGGCGTTGATGCTCATCATGGCTGCTGCCAGTTCGGAATCGAGCTTTGCGTATAATGGTGCGCCCCACCCAGCGGGAACACCTGATGCTGTGACTTCAATAACTGCACCACACGATGAGCCTGATTTGCGAATGCCATCCAAATAGATTTCCCATTGGGCTGCGGCCTTCGCATCTGGGCAGAAGAAGGGGTTGCGATCAACTTCTGACCAATCCCAATTTTTGTTATCGATCTTGTGTGGACCCATTTGCACCAGAGCGCCACGAATTGTGACGTTTGGGATAACTTTGCGCGCCACAGCGCCACCCGCCACACGTGATGCAGTTTCGCGTGCAGATGATCTGCCGCCGCCGCGATAATCACGGATACCATATTTTGCATCATAGGTGAAATCAGCATGGCCGGGACGGTATGAGTCGCGGATTTCGGAATAATCTTTTGAACGTTGATCGGTGTTTTCGATCATCAGCATTATGGGTGCACCAGTGGTGCGCGGGCCGCCAGTGCGTTCGTCTTCAAAAATGCCAGAAAGGATTTTTACTTCGTCGGCCTCGCGGCGCTGTGTGGTGAAGCGGTTTTGGCCGGGCTTGCGTTTATCAAGAAATCCCTGAATGTCCGCCGGTGTGAGCAAAATTCCAGGTGGGCAGCCATCGACAACGCAGCCGATAGCGGGTCCATGGCTTTCGCCAAAGGTTGTAATGCGGAAAAGATGGCCAAATGTATTGTGTGACATAGACCCTAATTAAGCTGCATCGTGGTTGGCGTCAAACCAATCAATCTGGCCATTTTGTAAGCGGCAATAGCAGCCTTGCGGAGTTTTGAGGGTGACGATCTTTTCTGGCGATAATCCTGCAACGCGGCCCATAATGCAGCGCCCCACAGCGCCATGGGATACTACCAAAGTAGGTTGCAATATCGTCGACAGCCAATCATCTACGCGCGCCACGCCATCGGCATATGACTCGCCGCCTTCAGGACGCCAGCTATAACGAGCCTCAGCATCGGCTGGGAAAATTGGCGAGTCCTTAAGTTCCCAGAACGGGTGATTTTCCCACACGCCAAAACCTAACTCGCGCACGCGGTGATCAGTTTGGATGGCACTCGGCGCAAGTCCCAAGGTAGACGCAATATAAGCCATGGTTTGTTGAGCACGCTTTTGCGGGCTAACCACAAACTGGAAGCTGAATAGCTCTTCCTGCTTTTGCAGCAAAGCTGTGGCTAGATCTTGGGCTTGGCTTCGACCGCGATCATTCAAATCAGTTTCAACCGAGCCCTGGATAAGGCCTTGCTTGTTCCAATCAGTTTCACCATGTCGGATGAAATAGATTGGCGGCAGATTATTCTGGAGCATTAGCAACCGACATATCAGGGGCTTCGGGGTTTTTCATGCCAACAACATGATATCCTGAATCTACATGGTGAATTTCGCCAGTTACGCCGCGTGATAAATCAGACAAGAAATACATGCCAGCATCGCCCACCTCTTCAGTTGTGACTGTGCGCCGGAGCGGTGAATTATATTCATTCCATTTGAGGATATAGCGGAAATCACTGATGCCTGAAGCTGCGAGAGTTTTGATGGGCCCGGCGGAAATTGCATTCACGCGGATGTTTTTCACCCCTAAGTCGGCTGCCATATAGCGCACCGAGGCTTCAAGGCCCGCCTTGGCAACGCCCATAACATTATAATGTGGCATCCATTTTTCGGCGCCGTAATAGGTGAGGGTAAGAAGGGAACCGCCATTGGGCATCATTTTTTCGGCCCGCTGGGCAACGGCTGTGAAGCTGTAGACGCTGATGAACATGGTGGTGTTGAAATTTTCTGGACTGGTATCAACGTAACGGCCGCTCAGTTCATTCTTGTCGGAAAAACCAATGGCGTGAACCACGAAGTCAATCGAATCCCATTTTTCTTTAATTGCAGCAAACGTGGCATCGATTGAGGCCATATCGCTCACATCACAAGGCAAAACTAAAGGTGAATTGACTTCAGCGGCCAAGGGTTCAACGCGCTTTTTCAAGGCATCACCTTGATAGGTGAAAGCGAGTTCAGCGCCATGGTCTGCACATGCCCTGGCAATTCCCCATGCAATAGACCTATTGTTGGCCACACCCATGATGAGGCCGCGTTTGCCAGCCATTATACCAGATTTCAAAGTCATTATAATCCCACCGCTTTAAGTTTGGCCCGAAGCACCTTCGTGCCGCCTTCTGGCATAGTTACCTGCAGAAAGGAAGTAACGGCAGGTTACGAAAAATTACGTTTGCGCATCGCTATATGCTTGACACTGCGCCGTACAGATTGCATTTAACTTTTCAGTTATTTAACTGATTGATTAAATTATGCCAGACACCCTCGGTCTCAAACTGCATGCACTGGCCGACCCAACAAGGCGGGCAATTTTAGCTCGACTGAAAACTGGAGAGACTGCGGTGAATGAATTGGCAAAGCCATTTGCCATGAGCCTGCCTGCGATCTCCAAGCATCTCAAAGTTTTAGAAACCGCTGGATTAATTACGCGCGGACGCAATGCGCAATCTCGGCCCTGCAAACTTGCCGAAGGCGGGTTGAATGACGTGGCGTCATGGCTCCACGACTATCATCTGATGTGGGAGCAGAGACTGGATCGTTTGGAAAACCATCTTGAAAACTTGAAGGAAACAGAAAAATGACAGGTCTTGCGACTTATGTGGCACCACTGGTGCATCCGCTTACTAAATTTGTGATTGAGCGGTCATTTGCTGGCGCACATACTGGCATCACTCAAGGCTGGACAGGTTCGCTCGATAGTCTTTACCGCTACCTTACAAAAAACCAGGAGAATAAAAATGAGCAAGTTGCGTGTGGAAAGCTTTATGGTTTCGGTGGATGGGTTTTCGGCTGCCCCTAACCAAAGTTTCGAAAACCCATTCGGCGAAGGCGGCATGGAATTGAGCAAATGGTTCCTAGCTACCGAAACATTTCAAAAAATGTTCGGCAAAGCGCAAGGCACGACCGGCGTTGATAATTCATTCGCCTCACGTGGGTTTGAGAATGTTGGTGCGGCGATCATGGGCCGCAATATGTTCTCGCCGCATCGTGGTGAATGGCTCGATGAAACCTGGAAGGGCTGGTGGGGGCCTAACCCGCCTTATCATGCGCCAGTATTTGTGATGACGCATTATCCCAGACCGACGATCATCATGGAGGGCGGAACGGTCTTTGAATTTGTCACGGGTAATCCCGCTGAAGTGCTGAATAAAGCGAAAGCCGCTGCTGCTGGAAAAGACGTTCGTCTGAGCGGGGGTGTTGAAACCCTGCGTCATTTTCTTCAGGCGGGTTTGGTTGATCATCTGCACCTCGCCGTTTCTCCTATCGTCATGAGAGCTGGTGAGAACTTGCTTTCGGGCATTGACTTGCCGAGACTTGGCTATGAGAGCGTTGAAGTTACACCCGGTGAGGGAGCCTTGCATCTCGTCTACAAAAAGACCTAGGCCATTATCCACCGTTGCGGGCTGGACTGAGACACAAGACAAGCCCTATGCTTGCCTCACTTAAACTGAAGGAGTTGATCATGTTATCTGCATTCTTATTTGTAGCCACTTTGATTTTGGCGCTTTTAATTATCGCGGCGACACGGCCAAATACATTCTCACTGGTGCGCAGTGCCGAATTTCGCGCTGCACCAGAAAAGGTATTTGCGCAACTTAATGACTTTAGAAATTGGGCAGCATGGTCGCCATGGGAAGAAATGGATCCAAATCTGCAACGTAATTTTACTGGGGCAGGTTCTGGCAAGGGTGCAAAATATGCTTGGGTTGGCAACAAAAAAGTGGGCGTAGGCAATATGGAAATCACGCGCTCGGTTGCAAACAGTAATATTTTATTGGATTTGAATTTCTTAAAGCCATTCAAAGCCAACAATGTGACCGAGTTCAAATTGACGCCGGTTGCCAGCGGCACTCACCTCAATTGGGAAATGCGCGGGCCACTCAATTTACTCATGCGTCTCATGCATTTATTTATGGATATGGATGGTTTGGTTGGCAAGGATTTTGAAAAGGGCCTTGCCAAATTGAAAACCATTGTTGAACGCTGATGGACTTAGAACGCCTCGCCATTACCACTGCGCAGCAAGGCTTTACTGATCGCAATGATCCATTCGGCTTGTTTTCCGAATGGATGCATGATGCGGAAAAATCGGAACCCAACGATCCCAATGCGATGACTCTTGCCACTGTGGATGAAGAAGGCCTGCCAAATGCGCGCATGGTGTTGCTAAAAAACTTCGACGAACGTGGTTTTGTTTTTTATACCAATACCGAAAGCCAGAAAGGCCAAGAAATTCAGGCCACTTTGAAGGCAGCTTTGATGTGGCACTGGAAATCCTTGCGGCGGCAAATTCGCGTGCGTGGGATTGTTGAGACGGTGACGGATGCGGAGGCTGATACCTATTTTAATTCACGCCCGCGCGATTCCCGCATTGGGGCCTGGGCGAGCGCGCAATCAAGGCCGCTTGAAGGACGCTTTGCTTTGGAAACTGCTGTTGCAATGTATACCGCGAAATATGCTATCGGCAATGTGCCGCGGCCGCCACATTGGAGTGGGTATCGCGTGTTGCCGCTATCGATTGAATTTTGGCACGACCGGCCGTTTCGTTTGCATGACCGCGTGGTGTTCCGGCGGGAGAATCAGACTGTGGCTTGGGCAAAGGCGAGATTGTATCCGTAAATACATTGTATTGACAATGTATGTTTCATTTACTAAAATATTATAATGAAAGAAATCGACTGGAGTGTTGAGAAAGATGCGTGGTTGAGAAGCGTACGCGGTCTTTCATTTCAAATGGTCGAAGAGGCGATTGAACTTCATGAGATCATTGCTGATGTTAAACATCCCAATCCTGAGCGGGAACATCAGCGCATCTTGGTCTTTCGCTTGCATGGACGGTGCGTCGCCGTACCTTATGTTGAAACCGTGAATGGATATTTTTTGAAGACTATGTATTTCAGCCGCAATTTTGACGCGGAGTTTGGAGGACAAAATGACTAAATTGGCAGTTGAGATGACAGCTCAGGAAATGGATGAGTTGATTGCTCGCCAAGTTCTTGCACCTGAAGAGCAAGAGATAGAGGATGGCCTAAAGGCTGGCCGATTTAAACGCGACGATAGGTTTGAAGAGCGTATGCAAGCTTGGCGCGAAGCGCTTGAAAATACCGACCGCAAAACGCCAATCAGCCTGCGAGTTTCTAGTCGTATCGTCAATCGTTTGAAGTTGAAGGCCCGCGATCAAGGTATTCCATATCAAACTTTGATCAACTCAATTCTTCACAAATATGTAAACGGCCGTTTTGCGGAACGGGACTGAGGTCTGAATGTCCAACGATAAACTTCGCCCTGAGACGATTGCTGCGCATGCGTTGCGGGCCGTTGATCCGACTACTGGGGCTGTGGTGCCGCCACTCTATCTTTCCTCGACTTATGCGCGTGATGAGAATTATGCGCCTTTGCTCAAAGAAAATTATGTCCGCAATGGCAGCCCCAGTTTGTGGCAAGCTGAAGAAACAATTGCCGCTCTCGAAAAAGGTGAGGGGGCTTTGCTATTTTCATCAGGCATGGCGGGTATTACAGTTTTGTTTGAGACAATTCCACATGGCGCGCATGTGGTTGCACTGTCAGTCATGTATTACAATACCCGTGAATGGTTGCAGCGCTTGGCGGACAAGGGCCGCATTAGTCTCACTTTGATTGAACAGACAGATTTGAGCACGCTGGAAAAGGCACTGCGCCCGAACACAGATTTAGTGTGGATTGAAACGCCGGTTAATCCCACGTGGGAGGTTATCGACATCGAAGCATTTGCGCAGGCCGCCCATAAAGTGGGGGCGATTTTGGCGGTGGATGCAACAGCCACTGCTGCAGTTACGACCCAGCCTTTGCAATTGGGTGCGGATATTGTGTTTCATTCCGCGACTAAATATCTCAATGGTCATTCTGATATATTGGCGGGCGCTTTGATTACCCGCAGCCTGAATGCGCGCTGGACGGAAATTAAATGGCTGCGCACCAAGGCAAGTTCACCACTTTCGCCTTTTGAATGCTGGCTGCTGATGCGCGGAATGCGCACATTGTTTGTGCGCTATGCGCAAGCATCAAACAATGCACTTGCCATTGCACGGCATTTTTCCAACCATCCAAAATTGGAGCGGGTTTTATATCCTGGTCTTGCGACCCATCCCAGCCATGATATTGCAAGGCGGCAGATGACCCAAGGTTATGGCGGCATGATGAGCCTGTTGTTGAAAACTGATTTTTCTGGTGCGCAGAAATTTTGTACTTTGCTCAAAGTCATCGTGCCTGCAACTTCGCTTGGTGGTGTTGAAAGCTTGGCGGAGCATCGCAAAACCGTTGAAGGGCCAACCAGCAACCTGCCCGATAATTTGGTTCGACTTTCTATTGGCATTGAGAATGTGAATGACTTGGTGGAGGATATTCAGCAAGCGCTTCTAGGGATTTAGTTTTTCCTCGCCGCAATCAGAAACTCCACATTGCCATCGCCGCCGTCCATGGGCGATGAAATTGTTCCGTGTACTGACCAATTATTGCTCACAAGAAATGCAGCAACTTCGGCGCACACGCGTGCATGGGCCGTTTCATCTTTCACCATGCCGCCACGCGTTACACCTTGTCTGCCTACTTCAAATTGCGGTTTGATGAGGGCTATGATTTCACACCCACTTTTCACCAAATCCAAGGCGCGTGGCAAGGCAATGTGAAGTGGAATAAAGCTTACATCACAAAGGATTAGCGATACATCCTCAGATATATGTTCAAGTTCTAAATCTCTGGCATTGAGGCCCTCATGCAAGGTGATACGCGGGCCTTCCAACATCATTTGGCCGTGGCCCACATCAATTGCAAACACATGCTTGCACCCACGCTGCAGCAGCACTTGGGTGAAGCCACCGGTTGATGCGCCGATATCTAAACAGATGCGGCCTTCAGGAATTATGTTGAAATGATCTAAGGCGTGAATGAGTTTAAGGGCTGAACGCGATACATATTTTTGCGCTTCATCGGCAGTGGTCAACACTGCATCTTGCAGCACCATTTGTGATGGCTTTCGCGCGGGCTCGCCATCCACCAAAATTGTGCCACGCAAAATTGCATCACGGGCCCGGGCGCGGCTGGGGTAGAGCTGGCGCGCAACCAAGGCCTCATCAAGGCGCTGACGGATCACTCGACATCCAACGCAACTGTGCCGGTGGGTTTGCCATTGGCACCTAAAGTTATTTTTTCGATGCGGGCTTCGGCTTCAGCCAATTTGGTTTCGCAATGTTTGCGAAGCGCTTCGCCGCGCTCATAAATCTTGATCGACTCTTCCAAATCAACGCGGCCTGATTCCAACTTTGCAACGATCTCTTCAAGAAGCGCTAAAGCCTTTTCGAATGACAGCGTTTTGATATCCAGTTCGTCAGCCATTAAACTTCCTCGTCTTGTTCTTCGTCGCCCATGATGGCGTTGCCATGCATAAGGGTTTGCAAATGAATACCAACGCCGCCAGCCAGTCCTTGCAAATCATAGCCGCCTTCCAGCACCGAGACAATTCGGCCTTCGCAATGCGTGTCAGCAATTTCCATCAGCTGCAATGTGGCCCAAGCGAAATCTTCTTCCACGAGCTCAAGCGACCCTAAGGGATCGCGTATATGCGCATCAAAACCTGCCGAGATAATTATGAGATCAGGTTCAAAGGCATTGAGGTTGGTGAGAATTTTATCTCGCATGGCAATGCGAAAAGCTTTGCCGTCATCTCCTGCCTTAAGTGGCGCGTTAAAGATATTGCCAACACCAGTTTCGCTTGCCGCACCAGAGCCCGGATAAAGCGGCATTTGGTGGGTGGAGCCATAAAATAAATCTGCGTCAGACCAGAAAATATCTTGCGTGCCATTGCCGTGATGCACGTCAAAATCAATCACAGCAACGCGTTCAGCAGCATACGTGTGTCTGGCATAATGTGCGGCAATTGCGGCATAGTTGAACAAGCAAAAGCCCATGGCGCGGTTATGCTCGGCATGATGGCCGGGAGGGCGCATGGCAAGAAAGGCATTTTGCGCCTCGCCCTTAAATACCGCATCAACGGCGGCATTGGCGCCGCCCACGGCGCGCAAAGCGGCGGCAAGCGAGCCTTCAGACATTACGGTATCAGAGTCGAGATATTCAAAACCGTGCTCTGGGGAAGATGCCAAAATATGTTGGTAATGCTCTTCAGTGTGAGCGCGGATGATATCTTCGGCCAGGCCCAATGGCGCCTCGCGGTGCACAATGGACTTAAAATGGGGAGAGCGCAGCACATCATGTACGGCCCGAATGCGGTCAATCCGTTCGGGGTGCCCGTCTGGGGTGACATGCGCCATGGAGGCGGGATGTGAAAAAACAAAGGTTGCCATTGCTGTTGGGTAGCTCAAATTATTTGATGATGCTATAGCCGCTCACCATGACCAGTGCCAATGATATTGCGACTGCTGCCCGCCTGATTTTGCAAGGTGGTCTGGTGGCGTTTCCGACAGAGACCGTTTACGGGCTGGGTGCAGACGCCACGCAAGACCATGCCGTGGCCAAAATTTATGCCGCCAAAGGCAGGCCGCAGTTTAACCCCCTGATTGCCCATGTTGAAGATGTGGAAGCGGCTTTTGCATTGGCTGAGTTTTCAGCGGATGCTTTGAAACTGGCGGCGCAGTTCTGGCCGGGGCCTTTAACTCTCGTGGTGCCTCGGCGGGTTGATTGTAGCGTTTCACTTTTGGCATCGGCTGGCCTTCGCAGTTTGGCATTGCGGGTTCCGGCGCACCCAATTGCCTTGGAATTATTGCGCGCCGTGGGCCGGCCTGTGGTGGCACCCAGTGCCAATCCCTCTGGTCGCATTAGTCCGACGACGGCGGATCATGTGCGGGCCGCTTTAACACCAGATATGATATTGGATGGCGGGCCAAGTGCGGTTGGTGTGGAGTCTACCGTGGTGAGTTTCATTGACCGCCCGCGCTTGCTGCGGCCCGGCGGTTTGGCGAGAAAGACAATTGAAAATGCGTTGGGCTATAGGCTTGATGATGCGCAAACGGGTGGGGCGTTGCATGCACCCGGCCAACTTGAAAGCCATTATGCGCCGATCGCTGCGATGCGGTTGAATGCTGTTCAAGCTGAAGCTGGTGAAATTTATTTGGGATTTGGACCTTCAGGTGGTGCGCATAATCTTTCGGCTTCGGGTAATGTTGTTGAGGCGGCGGCAAATTTATTTCGCATGCTGCATGAGTTGGACGCACTGAAGCCTGAACGTATCGCAGTTGCTCCCATTCCCGGCAGTGGTTTAGGCGAAGCGATCAATGACCGATTGATGAGAGCTGCGGCACCACGATGATTTCCACCTCTACACTTGAGAAACTCATCGCAATCGTTGGCCCTAAAAATGCCATTACCAATGTTGCCGACATGCAAACATATATGATTGAGCGGCGCGACCTTTGGCCCGGTAAATCTCCCCTCGTGCTTCGACCCTCCTGCACTGATGACGTTTCAAAGATTCTAGAATTGTGCAATTCTACAGGCACCGCTGTTGTGCCGCAATCTGGCAATACCGGGTTGGTGGGTGGGCAAGTTCCCACCGGTCCAGAGATTGTTCTATCGCTCGACCGCATGACTAAAATTATTGAGGTCGATGCAGCTGATCACACTATTACAGTTGAGGCCGGTGTGATCTTAAAATCGGTGCAAGAAGCGGCAGATGCCGTTGAGCGCTTGTTCCCACTGAGCCTCGCATCAGAAGGATCATGCCGCATTGGCGGCAATCTTTCATCCAATGCGGGTGGGCTTAATGTTCTGGCTTATGGCAACGCGCGCGACCTGTGTTTAGGGTTGGAAGTGGTGCTGGCCGATGGCCGCATTTGGAATGGGCTGAAGAAATTACGCAAAGATAATACTGGCTATGATTTGCGTGATTTATTTATCGGCGCGGAAGGCACGTTGGGCGTTATCACTGCGGCGGTTTTGAAACTTTACCCAAAACCACGCCGCCACGACACGGCTTTCATCGCCGTGCCTTCAGCGCAGGCTGCGGTGGATTTGCTCTCTTTGGTGAAAGCAGAAAGCGGCAACCGCGTGGTGGCCTTTGAATTGATGCCGCAGATTGGCATGGAATTTACGGTGAAACATATGGGGCTAACACATCCCATTCAAACTCCATCGCCATGGTTTGTGTTGACGGAATTGGCTGATGCCGTGCCTGATAATTTTGAGAGCGTTTTAGAATTGGCACTGGAGCGCGGATTGGTAACCGATGCCAGCATCGCGCAATCGGAAGCGCAACGCCAAGCGCTGTGGGCTATTCGCGAATTGATGCCGGAATCTCAGAAGCATGAAGGCGGTTCGATCAAGCATGATGTTTGCGTTCCGGTTTCGCATATTCCGGCTTTTATCGAAGAAGGTGCAGCCGCCGTGCAGCGCTTTATGCCGGGGGCCAGGCTCATGTGCTTTGGGCATATGGGTGATGGCAATATGCATTTTAATGTGACGCAACCCAGCGGCATGGAAAAGCAGACGTTTTTAGATCAATGGCACGAGATGAATTGGGCCGTATTTGATGTGGTGTTGAAACATGGTGGATCAATCAGTGCGGAGCACGGCATTGGCCAATTGAAGTGCCACGACATGGTGCGGATTAAATCGCCAGTGGAGCTTGAGATGATGCGGGGGATCAAGGCGCTGCTGGACCCTAAGGGGATTATGAATCCGGGCAAGGTTTTGCCTTCAGCTTAGTTTCGCTTCGAGCACACGCTTTATGTTTTGCTGGTGGATTGCTTCATAGGGGCCGAACAAGTTTACCCAGCCCATTTGCAATGGGCCTGCGATAATCTCTTGCAATGGTTTTTCGCGAAGTTCTGGTTCGGTAGTCATGCGTTTTAGCATTCGGATATATTGCTGCGTGGCACGGACGAGAGTTTTTTCATAACCACCCAAAGCGATGATCTCAGGGTCGCCGTGATTGGGCAATATGCGGTTTGGAGCCAAAGCCCAAAGGCGATCCAGATCAGCCAAATGGGTTTCAAAATCTTCTGGTTGGCCAACATAAGTCACCGTGTCTTCCATGGTGTCACCGGCCAACAAAATTTCAAGTTCCTCAATCCACACCACTGTTGCATCATCGCTGTGAATGTTGGCTTCAATGAAAACTAAATTCAGATCACCAAGTTTGAAATTTAATTCGCCCTCGAAGGTTTGCGTCGGCAAGATGAGAGGGTTGATGACGGGCAGACCATGGTAAGTTCCATCTTCAATCGCTGCTTTATGCGTTGCGAGATGAGCGGCAGTTTTCTTGTTTGAGATCACCATGCAATCAGCAAAAAGTTTTGTGCCGGCCACATGGTCCAAATGCCAATGGCTGAGAAGCACGGTTATTTTTGTAATGCCAAGGTGTTTCAAATGGTCGCGAATATATGCGCCATAGGTTGGCGATATGTGCGTGTCATAGACCAGAGCTTCCTTGCCACTGATAATGACATAGCTGGCAATGCCAAGCGACAACGCGCCATCATCGACCCAATTATCCTCTGGCAAAAACCGATAGCCTTCAACGCGACCATCATAGAAAGCCAAGATGTTTTTGTGCGGGGTGAGCACGCGCAGGTGGTCGGTCATTTCCGTTCATCCCTCACCCTGAGGTGCATTGCTTTTGCAATGCCTCGAAGGGTGCGATTGTGACTGGGTGCGTCGAGGCTCGCAAGTGCTCGCACCTCAGCATGAGGGACGTTTTGCTTTTTCATTAAATCAAACTCATTTGAGGTGAAGGTGGTTTAGGCAGTGGGGCATTTCTGGTGATCACAGTTTTTTCCATGGTCCAATAGTCATCGTCGGGCGCCTTCAATAAATCCTGCACTTGCTCTTCGCTGCCATCAAGCCAGCGCTCAAAATTTTCGGGGTGAATGACCACCGGGCTACGATCATGAATTGTTGCTACTGGCAAGTTTGGCTCAGTTGTTAACATGGCTGCTGATTCCAATTCGGAACCTTCGGCTGCCATCCAATGTTCCCAAATGCCGCCGAATGCAAACAAGCCGTGATCCGGCCTGTGGATGAAATAGGCTTGCTTCTTGCCGGGCACATCGCCCTGCCACTCATAAAAACCATCAGTTGGAAACAGACAGCGCCTGCGGCGGATAGCATTTTTGAAAGTGGGTTTTTCATGAACGGTTTCGCAGCGGGCATTGATGAGCGGGCGACCAGTTTGCATTTCTTTGGTCCAACTCGGAACGAAGCCCCAGCGCACAATTGCGAATTCCGGTTGCTTGTTATAGCCTGCCCGCACGATCGCAATAGGCGAGCCCGGGGTTACATATTGACGCGGTGGAAAATTAGGCTGCTGCAGATAATTGAACAGCGACCTTGTTTCTTCGGGCGATTTACGGAAACTATAGAGACCACACATAAGGTAACTCTAGCGCCATGACATCAATTCAACAATTGCCAATTCTAGCAGCCTCGGTTTGCGTGAGGCGCGGTGATGAGGTTCTGTTGGTGCAGCGGGGCAAGCAGCCGGGGCTTGGCAAATGGGCTTTTCCCGGCGGGAAGGTTAAATTTGGTGAAACAACGATGCAAGCGGCGCTGCGCGAACTCAAAGAAGAGTGTGGGATTTCGGCGCAAATCGGCAAGATGATTGGGCTTTACGAAGTGATTCAAGCGGATGTGCATTTTGCGATTGCTTGTTATTTTGCGCGGGATCCTGATGGGGTTATTCTGGCTGGCAGTGACGCTGCCGAAGCGCGCTGGTTGAAGGTGCATGAGATTGGTGCGCTAGCGCTTGCTGCAAATATTGCCCAAGTTGTTGCCACATCAGAACAGTTCTTAACGATTTCAGATAAATCCGACGTGCTTCGTTAACCTTTACTTAAGGAATGACTCGCGGGGTTAACGCTGCCTGCTATGTTAACTTTATTGCAGCGGGGGTGGGCCCTGATGCAGATAGGCGTTGCGACAATGTTCAAATATTCCGAAGAAAATGCACAAGAACGCGCGCCGCAAGAGGCCAAGCAAGCAGCCCTTCGATTTATTCTCGAAGCCTGGGAAGAGGCGATTTATGATGGCCTCGATCCTGATGCAATTGCAACGGCGGCGATATTTGCTGCCCTTTCAGATATGATTGCAACTTATGGTGAAGAGTCGGTGGCAATTATGTGCGAAAGACTGCGAGAGCGCATTCTCTCTGGCGAGTTTACGGTGGGCAAGACGACGCAGTGATAGCTGTTTAGGCTACGTTCTTTTTCAGAAATGCAATGGTTCTCGACCACGCTAATTCAGCGGTTGCTTGGTTGTAACGCGCTTGGTTGGTATCATTATTGAAGGCATGATTTGCACCTTCATAAATATAGAGTTCATAAGATTTTTGCGCTGACTTCAATGCCGCTTCAAAATCTGGAATGCCTTTGTTGATGCGTTCATCCAATGCGCCGTAATGCAAAAGCAAAGGCGATTTGATTTTTGGAACATCAGCTGCGGCGGCTTGGCTGCCATAATAGGCAACGCCGGCGCTCAATGTTTGATCATTGACGGCCAGATTATTCACTGCTCCGCCACCCCAACAAAATCCAACAGCGCCAGACTTTCCGTTTGATGCAGGATTGCTCGCTACTGCGGCCAATGCTGCTTTTGATGACGCTAGAATAGCGTCTGGCGTCAAAGTGCCAATCATTTCTCTGGCTTTGTCGGCATCATCTGGTGTGCCACCTAGGGCTGCAAGATAATCCGGAGCCAGTGCCGCAAAGCCTGCTGCTGCAAGGCGGCGCGTCACATCCTTGATGTGAGAGTTAAGCCCACGATTTTCGTGAATGACGATCACGCCCGGATATTTTCCAGCAGCATATGGTGTTACAAAATATCCTTTGCCACCAGCAAACTCAATCGACAGGACTGAAATGCTTGGGTCATTTTCTGGTAAAATTTCGGCAAATGCGTAGTTGTTTTCAAGCAAAGGTAAAATCGCGGTGGCGGCGGCGGTGCCACCTGCCAGCAAAGTCAACCGCTCCATAAAGTCGCGGCGGTTCATGCCGCCATGGGTGAAAATGTCGAAAAGCGTGATGATTTTCTGATCCATAATTTTCTCCCTCGAAAGTGATTAGCTTAAGCCTGAAATGATGGTCTTGAGAAATGACAAAACTGTGTCCTTCACCGCACATCCACCACCACGCGACCGCGGATTTTTCCGGCAACAATATCAGCACCCACGCGCGGCACATCTTCTAATTTTACATGCGTAGTGAGTGCCTGCAGTTTTTTCAAATCAAGATCGCGTTCTAATCTGGCCCAGGTTGCACGTCTGCGCGCCTGTGGTGTTGTTACAGAGTTCACGCCGATCAAGCGCACACCGCGCAAGATGAAGGGCAACACGGATGTTGGGAGATCTGTACCTTGCGCCAACCCGCAGGCGGCGACGGCCCCTTCGGGGATTACTTGTGAAAGCACATTTGCCAAGGTGGTGGAGCCAACGGAATCAATGGCTCCAGCCCAGCGGGTTTTCGCTAACGGCTTTACGGGTGTGTTGAACTCGGCACGATTGATAACTGTGGTGGCCCCCAATGATTTGAGGAAGGCTTCCTCTGCCATGCGGCCGGTTGAAGCCACAACAGTGTAGCCGAGCTTCGATAGCAATGCGATGGCGACAGTGCCAACACCACCTGCCGCACCAGTGACTAATATTTCGCCTTGCGCTTGGGTCACGCCCTGCTCTTCCAGCGCCATGACGCAGAGCATTGCGGTGTAACCTGCCACACCAATTGCCATTGCATCTGATGGGGTGAAAGATTTGGGCAAGGGCACCAGCCAATCACCATTGACGCGGGCCATTTCAGCATAGCCACCATGGTGGCTTTCACCAACACCCCAGCCACCAAGCACAACTTGGTCGCCGACTTTATAATCCTTGTGCGTAGATTTGGTCACCGTGCCCGCAAGATCGATACCGGGGATTAAAGGATATTTGCGGATGATGGGCGAAGTGCCAGTGATGGCGAGGCCGTCTTTATAATTCACCGATGAGTGCGAAACAGCGATGGTCACATCGCCTTGCATGAGATCATCTTCGTTTAACAGAGTGATGGCGTGAGATTGACCAGTTTCAGTTTTGCTGACGAGTAATGCGCGAAACGTGGACATCTTTTGGGCAACCTCAAAATTTAACAGTATCGCCAAATGCCTTAGCCGCAAGCTCGCCCTGCCACATAGCTAAATGGCCGCGGACGAAGGTGCCAGTCACCCAACCCTGCACCGACACACCATCATAAGGCGTCCATCCGGCTTTGCTTTGAATCCACTTATTTGTGATGGTTTCGCGGCGCTTTAAATCGACGATAGTGAAATCAGCATCATAGCCTTCAGCAATGCGGCCTTTGTTCTTGATATTGAAAATGCGTTGCGGGCCATGCGAGGTGAGATCGACAAAACGCTCCAATGTGAGCCGGCCTTTGTTCACATGATCGAGCATGATGGGGACTAAAGTTTGAACGCCGGTCATGCCCGATGGACTTTGCGGATAAGTTTTGGCTTTCTCTTCCAGCGTATGGGGAGCGTGATCAGAGCCTAGCACATCAACGAGGCCGCTGTTGACGGCCTGCCACAATGCGTCACGGTGGCGTTTATCACGCACTGGCGGGTTCATCTGCAGTTTGGTGCCGAGGTGTGCGTAATCATCAGCGCTCAATGTGAGATGTTGCGGGGTGACTTCGACGCTTGCCACATCACGGTGGGAGGCAAGCAATGGTAATTCTTCGGCGGTGGAAATATGCAGCACGTGAATGCGCTTTTGATACTTCTTGGCAATACGGAGCAAGCGCTCAGTGCAGAGGCGCGCTGCTTCCACGTCACGCCAGATCGGGTGGCTTGATACATCGCCTGCGACTTGATGGGAAATGCGGTTGCGCAAACGGTATTCGTCTTCACTGTGGAAGGCCGCTCTGCGACCTAAATGTGAGATGATGTTTTCGAGGCCAGCATCGTCTTCCACGAGCAAGTCGCCAGTTGATGAGCCTATGAAAACTTTTATGCCGGCAGCGCCTGGAAGTTTTTCGAGTTCAGCAATCTGATGAAAATTATGGTGTGTGCCACCAACGAAAAAAGCAAAATCACAGAACATGCGGTGCGTGGCGCGCGCTACTTTATCAGCGAGTGCTTCGGCTGTGGTGGTTTGCGGTTTCGTATTTGGCATTTCAAAAACGGCTGTCACACCGCCCATGACTGCGGCCCGGCTGCCCGATTCCAAATCTTCCTTATGGGTGAGACCGGGTTCACGGAAATGCACTTGGCTATCGATCACGCCGGGCAGAATATGCAGATTGCGGCAATCCAAAACCTCGGCAGCGCGGAAGGCCGAGACGTCTCCTAACCCAACAATGCGGCCTTGATGGACGGCGATATCGCGCGCAACCGTGCCATCTTGGTTGACTACGGTTCCGCCAGAGAGAATGAGGTCGATGTTCGTTGCCAAAATAGGTTCCTTGCGCTGCTAGCTTAGCTTACCTAAATAGAAGAGATATTGCCATGACAAAGCTTCCCTTTCCCCAACAAGTTCGTTCCGATCGCGCCGTGATTTCCGTTCGCGGTGCAGGCGCTTTGGCGTTTCTGCATAATTTGCTAACTTGCGATGTGGCGGGGCTTGGCAAAGGAGCTGCAGCCTATGGCGCGCTGCTTTCGCCGCAGGGCAAGATTTTGCACGATATGTTTGTGTTTAATACGGGCGATGCGGTGTTGATTGATTGTGCTTTAGAGCAGAGGGCTTGGCTGGTGCAAAAGCTGATGCTCTATAAAATGCGTGCGAAACTTGAGATTGAGCCACGCGATGATTTGGAAATTGCGGTGGGTGACGAAGGATATGTAGATCCGAGAGAGGCTGCGATGGGGTGCAGGTTTTTTGCGGCGAAGGGTAGTTTTGCAAAAGAAGATGGCTACGATGCAGCGCGTATTGCGTTGAACTTAGCGGATAGTGTTTTAGATATTGGAATGGGAATGTTATTTCCCCATGAAGCAAATTTTGACCGCATTGGGGCAGTCAGTTTTTCAAAAGGGTGTTATGTGGGACAAGAAGTGGTTTCACGCATGCAGCACCGGGGAACTGCGCGCAGCAGGATCATGCGCATCACTTGCTCGCCAACTTCACCCCCAAAGGGCAGCGAAATTCGCGGTGGTGAAAAATTGATTGGTGAAGTCCTTTCCTCAGTGGGTTCTCAGGCTTTGGCTCTGGTTCGCTTAGATCGTTTGGCTGAGGTTTCTGGGCCAGTTCTGTCTGGAACAATTTCTATTCAGGTGATCCAATGATTCATGGCGATGGCATTTGCCGCTGCGGCTGGTGCGGCACAGACCCGCTCTATGTGCACTATCACGACACCGATTGGGGAGTTCCGGAATATGATTCGCGGGCATTGTTTGAAAAGCTCATTCTCGATGGCTTTCAGGCTGGGCTTTCGTGGATTACGATTTTGCGCAAGCGCGAAAGTTTTCGCGCTTCGTTTGATGGGTTCAAGCCAGAGTTGATTGCCAAGTATGATGCTCGCAAGACCGATGCCTTGATGCAGGATGCAGGCATTGTGCGCAATCGCCTGAAAATTGAAGGCACAGTTTTAGGGGCCAAAGCCTATTTAGAAATCGAAGATTTTTCCAAATATCTTTGGAACTTTGTGGATGGCATACCCATCAACAGGAAACTCGAAAATATGAAACAGGTGCCAACCTCCACAGCACTTTCTGAGAAAATCTCCAAGGAATTGAAAAGTCTCGGCTTTAAATTCGTAGGCCCAACTATTGTTTATGCTTTCATGCAGGCGACTGGTTTTTACAATGATCACATGGTCGATTGCCATCGCCATGAGGCTGTAAAAAAATTAGTGCGGTGATGGCTCCTCGCGCATGGCAGCGGATGCTTTCTGGACGAAGGCTTGATCTGTTGGATCCTTCACCGCTTGATGTTGAGATCGAAGATATAGCCCATGGTCTTGCGCGGGTGGCGAGGTGGAATGGCCAGACGCGTGGTGATCATGCGTTTTCGGTTGCGCAGCACTGCGTATTGGTCGAGGCGATTTTTCATTACTGCAATAAGACAGCATCAAAGGCCGATCGATTGGTGGCACTTTTGCATGATGCGCCGGAATACGTCATCGGTGACATGATTTCACCGTTCAAAGCGGCGCTGGGTGTGGATTATAAAGCGTTTGAACATCGTTTAATGGCGGCCATTCATGTGCGCTTTGGTTTAGCAGCACAAGCCTCAACGGAATTAGAGCAATTGGTGAAACGGGCTGATAAGATGGCTGCGTATTTGGAAGCCACACAGCTCGCGGGGTTCAGCATTTCAGAATCGGAGAAATTTTTCGGGCGGCCAAAAGGACTAAGCGCTGCTTTTCAGAGCAATGAGCCAATGTCCACCAATGATGCCAAAGCAAAGTTTTTATCTGTTTTCAAGAAATTGGGGAGAGCATGATTATTGTGTGTGGACTTGATGCAGCGCAAATGCAGATTGACTTGCATGGCGCCAGGTCGGTGGTCAGCATATTGGGGCCAGAAATGCCCCATCGTGATTTTGCGGGCATTAACGTGGCACGTCATTTGCGGCTCACGTTCAACGACATTAACACAGCAACACCTGGGTTGATTGCGCCGCAGTTGCATGATGCCGAACGCTTGGTGGATTTTATTGCTGGTTGGGATCAGGCAGCGCCACTCCTCATTCATTGTTGGGCAGGAATTAGCCGTTCGACGGCCTCTGCTTTTACGGCCCTGTGCGTGTTGCGGCCCGAAGCAAATGAAATGAAATTGGCGCAAGACCTGCGCGCGGCATCACCAACTGCTACGCCCAACCGGATGATCACCGCACAGGTTGATCAGTTGCTGGGGCGCAAGGGGAGAATGAATGAAGCCGTTGAATGCATCGGGCGCGGGACCAATGCGTTTGAAGGCAAGCCGTTTATTCTTAAACCTTAGCCGTTTGCGTAGAAAATGTGGCGGCCAATTTTTGTCAGGCGGCGCATGCTCTTGGCCCATTTGGGCTTCACATAATCAGCGTGATAATTCGTGGCACTCCCCATCATGGCAACTGCAGGGTCGCCAGCAATTGCACGTTGGGCAATTTTCTTGGCATGGTCCCAAGAGCTTGGTTGTTTCACGTCATCTGGTTGACCATCGCAGGCGAACGAGAATTGGCAGGAATTACGGCTGCCGGAACCTTGATAAACTACGCCACAAATGGATTTAGGGAATTTCGGAGATTTAACGCGGTTGAGAATAACCTTAGCCACCGCCAATTGACCCATATCTGTTTCTGATCGGGCTTCGAAATAAATCGCCCGCGCCAAGCAATTTTCTTCAGCGAGACGAACCCTACGCTGGGCCACAACTTTTTGCTTTTCAGCAGACTTCAATTTGAGAGTTTTGACTACATTTGGCTCGACTGGGTTAACCGCCAGACGCTTGGTTGCCACTGCGTCAGCCTCAGGATTCTTGAGGTCGACACTGGCAGGAATGATTTTCACGTCTTTTTCGATTTTTGCGATTTTGGTTTTTAATTTAGGTTTTGGCAAGGGAGCTGGCACCGGCTCCATCACGTCGAGGCCCTCAAGATCACCTTTGCCTTCAATTAGTACCGTCTGCGATCGCAAGCGGTTTATATTGATGATGGCCATGGATTCATTTTCAGGCAAAAGCGAGCCTTTTGTGGCCAAAGTTGAGGTTGGGCTGATCAAAGGCTGAGTGTCATCAATATTGATGTTATGAGCATTGGCATTGCGACCAATGTAATGGCCTGCAACTGCAAAAGCCGTGATCAACATAAGTCCGGCGAAGACGAAGGGTACATAATCGCGCACTCCATTGCGAACGGGAACTGGCTCTTCAAAATGAAGTCCGGTGCGGCGGCGCTGCTGAAGTTGGCGATTATTTTGTACCAATGCTCGAGTTCTCACTTTCACTGTTAGGGCAAATTTTCCCTGTGACTGACCATATCTGATCCGCGTTTAGCATAGGTTAACCATGCGAACAACCCAAAGAAGACATTTTTTTGCCTTATTAGCGATTAATTAATGCAATAGTTAATCGCATGAAATTACTCAGTTTTATCTGATTTTCTAAGAGTGGCTTGCGCGGCGGCCAACCTTGCAATGGGCACGCGGTAGGGCGAGCAGGAGACATAATCCAAACCAAGCTTCTCGCAGAAGGAAATGGAATCGGGGTCGCCGCCATGCTCACCGCAAATACCTAGGCTTAGCTCTGGCCTGCCCTTTCGGCCACGTTCCACAGCAAAACCAATAAGTTCACCAACCCCGGCCACATCGAGCGAAACAAAGGGGTCGCGTGGGAAAATGCCCCGCGCAGTATATTCGGAAATGAACCTGGCGCTGTCATCGCGGCTAATGCCAAAGGTGGTTTGGGTCAAATCATTGGTGCCGAAGGAGAAGAATTCTGCTGACTGGGCAATCTCGGTGGCCTGCAAAGCTGCTCGGGGCAGCTCGATCATGGTGCCCACCAAATAGGTGATGGATTCACCCGTTTCTTTTTTTACTTCGGCGGCCACAGCATCAATGCGTTTTCGCACGGCATCAAGTTCAGCGCGGGAGGAGACAAGTGGAACCATGATTTCAGGAACCGGGGCTTTACCGCTTGATCTCTGTATATTCACCGCCGCTTCAAATATTGCGCGAGCTTGCATATCCGTAATTTCCGGATAAGACAAAAGTAAGCGCACTCCGCGATGGCCAAGCATGGGATTTTGTTCGCGCAATTCTGCGACACGTTTGCGTAACGCTGCGGGGGCCACGCCCAGTGCCTTGGCAACCGGCACCATATCATCGCCGTCACCTGGGAGAAACTCATGGAGCGGAGGATCAAGCAGGCGGATGGTCACTGGCAGGCCTGCCATTATTTCAAACAGGGCTTCAAAATCTGATCGCAACATGGGAAGAATTTTTGCCAAGGCAGCGCGGCGATCTTTTTCGCTGTCAGCCAAAATCATTTCACGCATGGCAATAATGCGGTCACCTTCGAAGAACATATGTTCTGTGCGAGAAAGGCCAATACCTTGCGCGCCAAAGTCACGCGCCGTGCGCACATCATGCGGGGTTTCAGCATTGGCGCGCACAGCCATGCGGCGGGCTCTGTCAGCCCAGCCTAAAAGTGTCGCAAAATCACCGGAGAGTGAGGGCTTTATGACTGCCACTTCACCCTTCAAAACCTGGCCGGTGCTGCCATCAATGGTGATTAAATCACCTTTGCGAAGAGTTAGACCTGGGGCCTTTAGAGTGCCTTCACCCACATCTATTTTAAGGCTTGATACGCCGGCCACGCAGGGCTTACCCATGGTTCTGGCTATCACGGCCGCATGGCTGGTCATGCCGCCTCTGGTGGTGAGAACGCCATCAGCAACGTGAACGCCTTTAATGTCTTCGGGTGTTGTTTCGGGGCGCACTAAAATAACATGCTGGCCTTGCCCCACCAACTCGCGCGCTTCAGCAGAATCAAATATGATCATGCCGGTCGCTGCACCTGGCGAAGCTGGCAAGCCTTGGGCCACAAGTTCGCGTTTTGCTTCGGGATCGAGCGTGGAGTGGAGCAATTGATCAAGTGATAATGGATCAATGCGGAGCAAGGCTTCGCTTTCAGTGATGTGGCCAAGCATTGCTAAATCAGTTACTATTTTTATTGCGGCAACAGTAGATCGTCGAGCTGGGCGAAGCTCTAAAAACCAAAGTTGGCCTTGGGCAATCGTAAAATCAATTTCCACGGCATCACGTTTATGCAATTCTAATTTTGCTACGGTTTGCTGCAATTCAGCAAAAGCGTTAGGCATTGTGGTCGCAAACATTTCAGCGGCATCAGCCAATGACCAACTTTGCCGGAGCCTTGCAATCAAATCTGGCCCTTGGGCTTGTTGGACATATTCACCTTGCAGCAGTGCTTCGCCAGATTGCGGGTGGCGCGAAGCGGCATAGCCTGCGCCGGAATTTTCAGATTGATTGCCGAAGACCATGGCTTGCACAACAATGGCTAGTCCAGCATCGGCGTCAACGCCATGTAGCTTTCTTTGAGTTCTAGCTCGTGGACCATTCCAGCCACGCACAAGGGCTGTGATTGTGGACCAGAGCTGCTCGCTCACATCTTGTGGGAAAGCCTGAGCGCCATGGGTTTCAAGTTGCGATTTGAATCGAGAGGTCAGCTCGCGGGCATCAGAGGTTTGGATTTCAGAGGCTGAAACATAGCCGCGCTCTTCAATGAATAAATTGAGCAAGTCTTCAAAGGCCGCGGGGTCATCTCCCATCACGACATGGGCATAATTTTGGATGAAGCGTCGGTAGCACTCATGGGCAAAGCGGGCATCACCTGAGGATTTTGCCAAGCCTTCCACAGTTTCATCATTGAGGCCAAGATTGAGGACTGCATCCAAAGTTCCGAGATACTTGACCGGAGCACTTGGTCGCACCGCCAATAACAAAAGATTGTGCGAATCGCCAATTGCGCAGCCGGTTTCGCTGGCAAGCCTATTCAGAAATTCGGTAATATTGACTTTGAGGGCCGCTACTGACGCAGGATGATTGGCCGCAAGCGCCTTGCAGGTTTCAACTGACAGTACAAAACCAGGCGGGACAGCTAGGCCAAGAGACGCCATTGAGCACAGCCCTGCGCCTTTTTGACCAAGCTGCGACACGTCAAAGTTCGGCTCTCTGGCGAGTTCTTTGCCAAAATAGGTAAGTGCTGGGTGCGCGGCTCGTGTCATGGTTCTGTTGCATTGCAGCAAAGACTTGAAAGCGCGCGCCGTCAAGCCATCAAATAGTAATAGGGTGAAGGATTTTCGGGCGGAGCTTTCCAATCATGAACCAGAAAGCGATAGCCATGTTAACAAGATTCCACGCAATGCCGTGCAAGAAGGCCATTTTATAAGATCCGGTGTAATCGAATATCACACCAGATAGCCAGCCGCCCAAGGCCATGCCCAGAACTGTCATGGTTAAGACCAAGCTGATACGGGTGCCCGCTTCTCTGGCCGGGAAATGATCGCGCACGATCAAAGCATAGCTTGGCACAATGCCACCTTGGGCCAAGCCGAAAAGTGCTGTGACCAAATAAAGCGAGGCTAGACCATCAAATGGAACATAAAAAAGCAGGGCCAAGCATTGCAAGGTTGATCCTATAATCAATGTGCCAATGCCGCCAATTTTATCAGCGAGCAAGCCAGACGCCAATCGGCTGACCACGCCGCAACCCAGCATGAGAGACAGCATTTGAGCCCCCGCCGCTGGGCCAAAACCGAGATCGCCACAATAGGCAATGATATGAACTTGCGGCATGGCCATGGCCACGCAACAGGCAAGGCCTGCCAACATAAGCAAACCTTGCGTGTAAATGGTGCCATCCGTGGTCTTAGTTGTGGTGATCGGGCTTACCAAATCTAGAGTTGGAGAGCGTTGGCGCAGCATGAGCGACAAAGGCAACATGAGCACTACGCAGGCAACGCCAATAAAAATAAATGAGGTGCGCCAGCCGTAATCTTGAACCGACCTTGTGAGAATTGGCGGCCAGATGGTTCCTGCCAAATAATTTCCGGATGCAACGATTGCCACGGCAATGCCTCGGCGTTTTTGAAACCACAGAGAAACATCGGCCACCAAGGGACCAAATGTAGTGGCGCACCCGAAGAGGCCAATCAAGAGTGAAGAGGCTGCGACATAAGACCAGTAGTTAGGGGCAAATGCTGCTGCAATGAAACCAACGCCCAATAAGGAGGAGCCTATCATCATGGGTACCATAATGCCGTATTTATCAGCCATCTTGCCCATCAACACGCCGCCTAGTGCAAAACCAATCATGGTCATGGTGTAGGGCAGCGATGCTCCTGCGCGGTCAACTCCGAAATCGGTTTGAATGAAAGGCAAAACCACAACGCCCGCCCACAGGCCAATGCCGCCAATGGTGGATAAGGCAAGTGAGGCCGCAAGCCTGATCCAAGCATAGCGACTATCGGGAAGGTGTGTGGTGGACATGGTTGATATTCCTAGCGCAGAACCCTACATGTTGGCCATGATCAAAACAATTTTAAGGCTGGTGCCAGCCCGCTTGCGCACAAAACAATCTGTTATCAATGTCATTCGCTTGCAGGGCGCCATTTCCGCTGGTGGCTTGCGCTCGGGATTAAATGCCAAGGATTTAGAGCCTTTGCTGCAACGTGCTTTTCGCAAAGGCGTTGCTGGCGTGGCACTGGCCATCAATTGCCCTGGTGGCTCGCCAGTGCAATCGGCTCTCATTGCTGCACGAATCAGAACTTTGAGCGCTGCAAATAAAATACCTGTTTATGCGTTTTGCGAAGATGTGGCGGCTTCTGGTGGTTATTGGCTGGCCTGTGCTGCCGATGAGATTTATGCCGATCAAAGCTCTATCGTGGGCTCCATCGGCGTGATTGCGGCTGGCTTCGGCTTTGTTGATGCGCTTAAAAAATTGGGCGTGGAGCGACGGGTCTATACTGCTGGCACGTCTAAGAATATCCTGGATCCGTTTAAGGCCGAGAAAAAGGAAGATGTGGAGCGGCTTTTGGAATTGCAGGAAGATGTGCATGAAAGCTTTAAAAACTATGTTCGAGGCCGCCGTGCGGGCAAACTAAAGGATGAGGAAGGTGAACTTTTTACGGGCGCATTCTGGACTGGCGCCCGCGGATTGGATTTGGGCTTGGTGGATGGACTTGGCCATATGCATGAGATTTTAACCCGCAAATTCGGCGAGAAGGTTGAAATTGTCGAAATTTCGGCGCCAAAGGGATGGGGACTGAAACGTTTCGGTTTCGGCTCTGCCACTCATGTTGGTGGCTTCGCCACAGAATTGCCAGAAGCTGCCCTTAACGCTCTTGAAACTCGGGCATTGTGGTCACGTTTCGGACTGTGATAGTCTAGCGTAAATGAGGATTGGTTAGATGGGATTTTTTCGAACAGTGGCACTGATGGTGATAAGTTATATCGCGGTTAAAACTTTGCAGCGCGCCATGAAGACTGTTGAAGCGCAGCAAGCCAAAGCCAAAGTGCAGGACCCACAAGATATGGGACCGATGAAACGCTTGAAGCTTGACCCGGTGACTGGTGCTTACGTTCCCGAACCGTGAAAATCGACCAGCGCTTAGAGTCGGTTTATCACGCAAGCTCGCGTGAGGCATTAGCGCAGTCTTATGATCAATGGGCTGAAACCTATGATGCCGATATGCAAGGCGTTGGTTATGTGCATCCGGCAGTGATCGTTGGGTTGGTGGCGCGTTATGTTGAAAAACGAGATGCAATGATTTTAGATGCTGGTGTTGGCACTGGCACAATTGGGCAGCTGCTTGCAATTCTCGGATATTCCAATCTCATTGGCATTGATATGTCTGACGGCATGTTGGCACAGGCAAAGGCCCGCAATATTTATGCAGAATTGAAAAATCAAGTTTTGGGCGAGACGCTGGATTTTGTCACGGGCGGCATGGACTGCATTGTCTCTACGGGAACTTTTACCACGGGTCATGCACCTGCCGCAGCATTTAACGAATTGGTGCGCATTACTAAATCTCGCGGCGTGTTGATTTTCACAGTGGGCACTGTGGTTTGGGAAGAAGCTGGCTTTGCCACAAAAATTGCCGAACTTGTTGCGAGTGGTTTGATAGAGGAGATTGCGACAACGGCGATCTATCATCCCATGCCAGTCTCCAAAACCGAAAGCGGATTTACCACAAGGGCCCATGTGGTTCGGCGAATATAATTTTCATTTTCTAAATTTGTCATCCCCGCACTTGTTGCGGGGACCCATCTTTGACCTTGCACATGGCCTATGGGTTGCCGGAACAAGTCCGGCAATGACAATAGTGGGAATGGGTGTTGACCCAAACTGCCTCCGCCTTTAATTGATCGCCCATGAGCCTGAACCCGACCAAATCATTCCAAGACCTGATCCTGACCTTACATAATTATTGGGCGGCACAGGGCTGTGTTATTTTGCAGCCTTATGACATGGAAGTGGGGGCTGGCACATTTCACCCAGCCACTACCTTGCGTTCAGTTGGACCCAAGCATTGGGCAGCCGCCTATGTGCAGCCATCACGCCGCCCTAAGGATGGGCGCTATGGCGAGAACCCCAATCGCTTGCAGCATTATTATCAATATCAAGTGATCATGAAGCCGTCACCTCCGGATTTGCAAGGGTTATATTTGGGCTCGCTCAAGGCCATTGGTATTGACTCGTCCTTGCATGATATTCGCTTTGCTGAAGATGATTGGGAAAGCCCAACGCTGGGTGCTTGGGGCCTTGGCTGGGAAGTGTGGTGCGACGGCATGGAAGTTTCGCAGTTCACATATTTTCAACAGGTGGGTGGGCTTGATTGCGCGCCGGTTTCGGGCGAACTCACTTACGGTTTAGAGCGCCTTGCCATGTATGTGCAGGGTGTGGACAATGTTTATGATTTGAATTTCAACGGTCTCGAAGGGGACCGTAAAATTACATATGGCGATGTGTTTTTGCAGGCTGAACAAGAATATTCACGTTTTAATTTTGAATATGCCGACACTGCAATTTTGCACCAACATTTTATTGATGCCGAAAAAGAATGTGGTGCTTTGCTTGTTGCTGGTGAGTGCGCCGATAAACATGAGTTGGCCCTGCCCGCTTATGATCAATGCATTAAAGCCTCGCATGCGTTCAATTTGCTGGATGCGCGCGGGGTTATTTCGGTGACTGAGCGAGCCGCCTATATTGGCCGCGTGCGCGAATTGGCAAAAGCCTGTTGTGTGGCGTGGAGCAAAACGGCTGGCGGGCGCGCAGCCGCTTAGAGATTTAACGGTTGGGTAAGGCTTGGGTTTTAAGGCTTTTGCCTATGAAAATATCTGCCATTTGTGTGTGTTGGAATGCAGCGAAAACTATTCGCTCAACAATCGAATCTTTTCTGGCGCAAGATTATGCCGATAAAGAACTGGTGATTGTGGACGGCATTTCCACAGATGGTACTTTGGATATTGTGCACTCATTCACTTCGCCTTTGATCACATTGCACAGCGGCAAAGACAAGGGCATTTATGATGCCATGAACAAAGGGCTTAGGCTTTATTCTGGCGACGCTGTTGGGTTTCTCAATGCCGATGACATTTATCATTCACCAAAAACGCTCAGCCTCATTGCCGAAGGCTTGACACTGGCGCCTGTGGTGTTTGGCAATATCGATTTTGTGGACAGCCACGTGAACCGCGTTGTGCAGCGGCGATGGGTGCTTGAACCGTTTAAAATTGGTTCATTCAGAAAAGGCTGGATGGCTCCGCACCCCACCACTTATGCGCTGCGCGGCGTTTATGACAAGGTTGGTGGATTCGATACGGGCTACAGGATCAGCGCTGATTATGATAGGATGATCCGCGTGTTTGAAATCCACAAATATCCAAGCGAGCATATTCCGCATATTCTGGCCGATATGCAATTGGGTGGCAAGAGCAATTCTGGCCTCAAGGCCTCTTGGGTAAATTTAACGGAAACCTCGCGCGCACGGCGCAAATGGC
>JANOUE010000102.1:0-18792 GCA_031416755.1 Hyphomicrobiales bacterium | reverse complement strand
TGCCAGCCTGTGTTCTGTCCTGGCGCAAAACGATATTCTGTAACAATCACTTTTTCGTTTTCAATGAGCACCGTGGCTTTCGCAGTTCCAATCATTTTGCTTCTCCCATTGCAAATTGCTGACTATGTTATAATATAACGCTCATGCTTAAGCCACACCACAACCACGCCAGATGTACCGCCCAACTGATTGCGCGGGCAGAGCTTGCCTGTGCCGAGAAAGGTACGCGCCTGACGGATCAACGCAAGGATATTTTAGAAAGTGTTGCCGAAAGCCATTTGGCGGTTGGTGCTTATGAAGTAATTGAGCGCATGGCGCAGCGAGGCCCAAGGCCTGCGCCCATTACAGTGTACCGGGCGCTGGATTTTTTATTGGAACATAATCTCGTTCATAAAATTGAAAGCCGCAATGCTTTTGTGGCTTGCGCCTGTGCCCACGACAATTCAACTCCGGCACTTTTGATCTGTGATAGATGCGGTGTGGTTGATGAAATTCTTCAGCCACAAGCCGCAGAAAATCTGCAAAAGGCCGCCATTGCGAACGGCTTTAAAATCAGCCGAACCGTGATTGAATTATCTGGCACCTGCAAAGCCTGCGCCAATGTTTAAGCTGATACCGCCGCTGATCACCACGCATAATCTTGGGTTGACGATTGGCAACCGTAAAATTCTTGATGCCGTGAACATGACAGTGCGCGAGCGCGAAATCGTCACGATTATCGGACCCAACGGTGCAGGCAAATCTACCTTGGTAAAAACTATGTTGGGCCTTGTGCCACACTATTCTGGTTCAATTGAGCGCCGCGAAAATTTGGCTGTAGGCTATGTGCCACAGCGCTTTCCAGTGACCAGTACTGTGCCGCTTTCAGTGCGCCGGTTGTTAACCCTCACCCGCCGAGCAACCGAAACTGAGTTGCACCAAGCCTTGTTCGAAACTGGCATTGAACATTTGATCAATGCCCGCGTGGCGGATCTTTCCGGCGGTGAATTGCAGCGTGCACTTTTGGCGAGAGCCTTGCTGCGCCAGCCTGAATTACTGGTGTTGGATGAGCCCGTGCAAGCTGTCGATTTTGATGGCGAGATCAAACTTTACGAACTCATTTCGAAAATTCGCAAAAGCCGGGGTTGCGGCATTCTGATGGTCAGCCATGATCTCCATATGGTGATGGCCGAGAGTGACCGTGTCATCTGTTTGAACAGCCACATTTGCTGCGAAGGCAAACCTGCCACTGTGCAGAAGGACCCTGAATTTCTAAAACTTTTTGGTCCCACAGCTGTGCGCATGATTGCAGCCTACACGCACCATCATGACCATGACCATGAAAGTCATTCGCATGGATGAATTTTCAATTACCCTCATGCTGAGGTGCGAGCTCTTAAGCGAGCCTCGAAGCACCTTGCTGCTGGCAACCCTTCGAGGCTCACAAGAGTTCGCACCTCAGGGTGAGGCGATTTAATGTTTCAAATACTCTCCGAACCGTTCTTCATCCGCGCTCTTCTCGCTGGCCTTGGCATTGCGCTGATCGCAGGTCCCATCGGTTGCTTCATTGTGTGGCGGCGCATGGCCTATTTTGGTGAGACACTTGCCCATGCTGGCTTGCTAGGTGTTGGTTTCGGATTGCTGTTCAATATCAATATAACCTTAGGAGCAGTGGCTTCGGCAGTTTTGCTGGCACTTTTGCTGCTGGCGCTCAAACGCCAACGCCAAATAGCAGTGGATACATTGCTCGGCATTTTATCGCACACGGCATTGGCTTTAGGGCTGATCACAGTGGGCCTCGTAACCGGCGCAGTGAGTGGGCATCTTGATATATTGTTTGGCGATATCCTCACCGTGTCCACCCATGATGTGCAGATTGTCTGGGCCGGGGCTGCAACTGTTCTGGCCGTTATCATTTATCTGTGGCGCGATCTGATTGCCATATCCGTGCACGAAGACTTGGCGAAAGCCGAAGGCATCAATGTGCCGTGGGTGGAATTGGTTTTCATGCTCACCATGGCCGCCATGACAGCCTTTGCCATGAAGATCGTGGGCTTGCTGCTCATCACCGCACTCACAGTTATCCCCGCCGCCGCCGCGCGCCGTATTTCCACCTCGCCAGAAGCCATGGCCGTTTGGTCTAGTTTGTTCGCAGGCATTGCTCTGGTCGCTGGATTGGTAATGTCTGCACTCTGGGGTACAATAGCTGGGCCGTCTGTCGTATTGAGCGCCAGTTTAATCTTCATCTTGACCTTGGCTTCGCCACAACGCAATTAGAGCAGCATGAGTTATTCAGCGATCAATTCAAAACGAATATCTGTTGGCGTAAATGTGGGCCACGTGACAGTGGGCGGTGGCGCTGCCGTTGTTGTTCAGTCCATGACCAACACGGATACGGCAAATGCTGAGGCCACAGCCCAACAATGCGCCGAACTTGCCAAGGCCGGATCAGAACTGGTGCGCATCACGGTAGACCGCGAAGAATCCGCTGCCGCCGTACCCGCCATCCGCCAGATGCTCGATAAGATGGGTGTTAACGTGCCGCTCGTGGGAGATTTTCACTATAATGGCCACACGCTGCTCACGGCCTATCCAGACTGCGCTGAAGCCTTGGCGAAATATCGCATCAATCCCGGCAATGTAGGTTTTAAAGAAAAAAAAGATCGTAACTTCGCCACCATGATTGAAGTGGCGATCAAACATAACAAGCCCATTCGCATTGGTGTAAACTGGGGCTCGCTCGATCAAGCCATGTTGGCTTCGATGATGGACGAAAATGCAAAGTTAGGTGCCCCATTATCCGCCCGCGCCGTGATGCATGAGGCAATTGTGCAATCGGGAATTCAGTCAGCACTTTATGCTGAAGAGCTCGGCTTGCCCCGCGATAAAATAATCATTTCAGCCAAATGTTCTGAAGTGCAAGATTTGATTGCGGTCTACCGCTTGCTGGCAACTCGCTCCGATCATGCGCTGCATCTCGGCCTCACCGAGGCCGGCATGGGGTCTAAGGGAATCGTGGCTTCCACCGCAGCACTAGCCGTTTTGCTGCAGGAAGGCATTGGCGATACCATCCGCATTTCGCTAACCCCTGAACCAGGCGGAGACCGCACCAAGGAAGTGATTGTCGCGCAAGAGATTTTGCAAACCATGGGACTAAGAGCCTTTGCCCCTATGGTCATCGCATGCCCCGGCTGTGGCCGAACCACATCAACCGTGTTTCAAGAATTGGCGCAGGATATCCAATCCTATGTGCGCGCGCGCAGTCCAGAATGGCGCGAGGCCTATCCCGGTTTTGAAAATCTTTCACTTGCAGTGATGGGCTGCATTGTGAATGGCCCCGGTGAATCCAAACATGCCGATATTGGCATCTCCCTTCCCGGCACTGGCGAACTTCCTTCTGCGCCAATTTACATCGATGGTAAAAAAGTGAAAACCTTGCGCGGCGAAAATATCTCGGCTCAATTCCAAGAGATTGTGGAAGGCTATATCAAACAACGCTGGGGATGAGCCAAAATTCCCGATGCGGGTGAGCGAGTTTTTGGCTGAGGCCGATCGCTATCTCAACCGCGGCGATATAATTCTCACGCGCGGCAATTATCTTCCAGCCGCTTAATTCGCTTCATCGTTGGCAGTTACTACAGTCACGCAGCTTTGGTGTTTCTGGTGCCGCAAAGGCAAAATGGTTTCAACAACACGTTCATTCTAGAAAGCATGCCATCGGGCATTGGCCTCGCCAATCTGAAGGCCTATATCGGCAGCAATAAGCCCAGCGAAGATATTGCAATTCTGCGCATGAAGGGCAGGGGTTTTGATTATGCTTATTTCAAACAAGTGGGCGCATTGATGTTGGATCAGGTAAATACGTCATACGATTTTGGCCGTGCGATTAATTTGGGTTTGTCACTTTTTTTCCGCTTGCGCCGCAAATGGTCAAAAACCGGTCGCCCATTTTCAATCTTGAAACATTGGGTACCAGCGCAATTTATCTGCAGCGGTTTCATCCAATATGGTTTGGTGGAAGCTATGCGCAGGCAAGGGATGAACCCTTCGTCAGCCATTTTGAAAGAAGGCCTATCAAGCGAGGATCGCAGTGGTCTGCTTGCAATCTCACCGCAAGACATCGGAGAATCAACAAAACCAAAATGGCTTTATGCTGTGCGGCGCGGTTGGGTTTATGAGGTGAATAATTATGATGAAGCGAGAAAAACTATTTCCGGCGCGTGACCATGAACGCTGCGGCCTCACGTAAAATATCAGCTTGATGATCATAGGGCGATAATGCCGAAACCGCTGCATCAGCCAAGCGCGACGCTTCTTTTTTAGCGCGCTCTAATCCCAGTAAATCCACAAAAGTTGCTTTGCCTTTGCCTTTGTCTTTTTGCGTGGCCTTGCCCAAAACGTCTGCTGTGGCCTCCACATCCAAAACATCATCAGCAATCTGAAATGCTAAGCCAATGTTTTGTGCATAGGCTTTCAAGGCTGAAAAATCCGCTCCAGCAATGATGGGCCCCACCGTGCATGCAAATTCGAACAAGGCGCCAGTTTTCAAACTTTGCATATGCGAAATGTCAGCATATGTGTTGAAGCCCCGCGTTGCCGCCTCAATATCCAACATCTGCCCGCCAACCATACCCGATGGCCCAGCGGCACGCGCCAAGGCCGCAATAACCTGCGGGCCAGCACCCGAAGCCAACTCAAATGCAAAAGTCAACAAACCATCGCCAGCGAGAATGGCAGTTGCGTCATCGAATTTTTTATGAACCGTAGGTTGACCGCGTCGCACATCATCATTGTCCATGGCAGGTAAATCATCATGCACCAATGAATAGCAGTGAACACATTCTAACGCGGTGGCCACGGCCATGGCTTTGGCAGGGTCCACCTCATGAAGTTTGCAGCTTTCCAACACAAAAAATGGCCGCAAGCGTTTGCCTTGGCCCATCACGGCATAGCGCATTGAGGATTGCAACCGGCTGGCCAAATTCATGGGCAAAGCCGCATCCAAAGCGGCCTCGACGCTGTGGGCTGAGCGGCGCAGCGCCTGTTCAAAACTCGATGGCTTTGGTGGTGCCATTTCTAAAAATCCTGTGTTATGAGGGCCATCTGTAAACGTGAAACCTCAATGATGCAATTCGCAATCCCAGTCCAAATCCGAGACCGAATCCAAGACCGCTTGAAGGCATTTTGGTCAAGGCGTGTGCCGTGGCAGCGCTGGAGCTTGAGCATTTTGGCCGGCATGTTCGTTTGGCCCTTTGTGATGACATTGGTTTACGGCATCGTGCCGCCGCCCATCAGCAACCTGCAATTCTTCCGGCTCTTCTCAGGCAATGGTTTGAACAAAGATTGGGTGAGCTTGAATGAAATGTCGCCAAACCTATATCGTGCAGTAGTAGCCTCCGAGGATGCGCGCTTTTGTAACCACCACGGCGTTGATTGGGTTGAATTCCAAGAAGCCGTGGAAGATGCTACCGATGATAAAGAAGGCCCAACCCGTGGTGCCAGCACCATTTCCATGCAAACTGCAAAAAACCTGTTCCTGTGGGATGGCCGCTCGCTCTTTCGCAAAGTTTTGGAAATGCCTGTTGCCCTCTGGATGGATATGATCTGGACCAAGCGCCGTATGATTGAGGTTTATCTCAATATCGTAGAATGGGGACCAGGCGTATATGGAGCAGAAGCTGCTTCGCAATTTCATTTCAAAAAACCTGCCGCAAAGTTAACCCGGCGCGAAGCCGCATTATTGGCCGCCGTATTGCCCAATCCAATCAAGCGCAGCGCCGGAAAACCATCGCGCCGCGTCAAAGCCATTGCATCGCGCATTCAGTTTCGTATGGGCAGTATGGATGCCTATCTCACTTGTATCTCAAAATAACCTCAGCTATAAGCCGCCCAACACAAATGGCTGTATTTAAGCTGTTTTCAAAGAATCATTATATTACAGAGGTTTAGACTATGGCTGTTCCAAGAAAAAAGATGTCGAGAAGCCGCACTGGTATGCGTCGCTCGGGTCAAAAAATGCAAATTGTAACTTGGATCGAAGACAAGAAGTCTGGCGAATTGCGTCGCCCACATCACTTAGACCTCAAAACCGGCATGTATCGCGGACGCCAAGTCCTCGACGTAAAAACTGAAGCATAACCCTCTACTTAAATTGAATATTAAAAGGACCGGAATTAACCGGTCCTTTTTTTTGACCCATTAACCGCGTTTCTCAAAGTCATATTAGGTCTAGCCCCCTAAATTGGCCCAAAGCTTGCTTTGGAATGATTATGTTGGCTGGTGAATGGCAAAATTTCAAATCTGTAGTGTTGCGCGCTGAAGCAGCTGGCGAACTGATGCCAAAATGGCAGGCCCTTGCGGCCAATGCACTTGAATCATCTGGGTTTAATGCACCAGAGCTGGTTCTTCCCATATTGAAACAGTCTCGTCACACCAAACTGGCAACGGTGCAGCAAGCAGCGAATCTACATTTCGCCATCCCCATAATTGGGCGCGGCATCTACAATACCACCTGGAGAAAGCCGTTCAATGCAGCAGGCACTCCGCATTTAAGTGAGGGCCTAAAGGAAGCCGCACTAATGGCATTCCTTGCTGCCCAAACCAAACCATTCCTGTTTAAATCTATTCCGACGGACGGGCCATTTCACCAACAGTTAAAAAAGCAGACTGCTCGTTATAGAATTCTCGACTCATGGGAACGGGCATGCTTGCGCCCCGAAGGTTCTTATGAAGACTGGCTGCAAACCAACTTCGATCAAAAGCGCCGCAAAGAATTTAAACGCCAACGCAACCGTTTGAGCGAGCAGGGCACGCTCCAAACGATTGCACTAGAGAAGGACGCTGCACTCGATAAGTTCACCCAGGACTTTCTAACTTTGGAGGCATCCGGCTGGAAAGGTAAAAAGGGAACTGCAATCAACACCGATGCAAATATGGCCAAAGCCTTGCGCGAGTCACTTGCCCACTTGCACGCAGCAGGAAAGTTGCGATTCTGGAGTTTAATGTTGAATGGCAAATCCATCGCTTCGCTATTTGCAATCGTCGAAGGAAATCAAGCTTGGCTTGGAAAAATTGCATACGATGAAAATTTTGCAAAATTCTCGCCGGGCGCGTTGATTATCTTGGATTGCACCCAATCATTTTTTGCCGAACCGGGCATTATTCAAATTGACAGCAGCGCGATTCCAAACCACCCCCTGATCGATCGCATCTGGCGCGATAGGCTTGCGATGATTTCTGTTTTCGTTGGCCCAGCAACTCTTTCGAGCAGTCGCTTTATTTTCATTGCGGCAATCTGCAAACAGAAATTGAAATGGCGCAAAAAACTTCGGAACATCTATTACAGAGTCAAAGGAAAGGCACCTTCATGAACATCGTCATCGTTGATAAAAAAATTGCCCGTGAAAATTTTTTGAAAAAGCCTTTCCGCCTAAAGCATAGCTTGGCCGATCATCCTCTCTTCTCGCTCCAGCGTTTGGTGGCATTGGCAAAATCACAACCACGTGACGCTATCGAATACAACTCTGGCAAAGTCAGCATCGGAGCAAAGCCCGAAGACGTGCCAAAACTTGATATGCCTATTGAAACGGTGATCTCTTCGATTGAGAAAGCCAATGCGTGGATGGTCATAAAATTCGTTGAAAATGATCCGGAATATCGCTCCATATTGGAAGCCTTCGTTCGCGAAGCAAATGAAGCAGCAGGCCGCAAACCATCTGAATACTCTGATCTGCAAGGCTTCATTTTCGTGTCTTCAGCAAAGGCCACAACGCCATTTCACAATGATGACGAAGAAAATATCTTAATACAAATCAAGGGCGATAAATTTGTTCGCACTTTTGACAATGACGATCGCGCCCTAATTTCCGAGGAAAATCTCGAATTTTCACCGGCCCAACATCGCAACAAACATTATGAAGAATGGTTTGAAACTCGCGCCACAATGCACAGCCTGAAGCCAGGCGATGCCGTGCATATGCCTTATATGGTTCCACATTGGGTGAGCACCGGCAGCACCTATTCAATCTCCATGGCCATGACATGGAAAACACCAGAGGTAAAACGTCTCAACAAAATCCGTTTGATGAACGGCACATTGCGCCGCTACGGCCTCCCACAGCGCCCACCGGGTGCAGCTCCAGCACTGGATGCCGCCAAAGTCTTCTTCCACGACGCCATGCGCGCCGTGCTTGATCCCATTAGAAAATCCGAAACCGCCAGGCGGATTTTGCGCGGATTGATTTTCGGGAAAAAGGCAAACTATTATTTGGAGACAAAAGCAAAGCGTGGGAAGTAGCTACAATCCCAAAAGCATTCAAAGGTTTTTCTCTGGAGTTTCTAAATAACCTGCAAGCAACTGACCTTTGCGTGAGCTCAAGCGAGTAAATATCGCCTCTATTTATAGAGATTATCCCACCAGCGTGTCTGCCGCCACATAGGCATAGCCCAAATCATCGGCCACCGCTTTATAGGTTATTTTGCCGCCAGCCACATTGAGGCCGTTGCGTAAGTGCGCGTCATCCGAGAGCGCCTTCCTCCAGCCCTTGTTGGCGATGTTTAATGCAAATGGCAACGTGACGTTATTCAAAGCATAAGTTGAGGTGCGCGCTACTCCGCCCGGCATATTGGCAACGCAATAATGTACCACATTGTCCACGACAAAAGTGGGTTCAGCATGCGTGGTCGCGTGTGAAGTTTCAGCACAGCCGCCTTGGTCAATTGCCACATCCACAAACACAGAACCGGGCTTCCAATCTTTCAGCATTTTCCTTGTCACAAGCTTTGGCGCTGCAGCACCTGGAATAAGCACACCACCGATAACTAAATCTGCCGCAGCACATTCATCTTCGATCGCATCTTGTGTTGAATAATGCGTTTTAATGCTAAACCCAAATCGTGAAACCAATTCTTCCATACGCTCTGTATTGCGCTCAATGATTGTCACATCAGCACCCATGCCAATGGCTATGGCCGCAGCATTGGTGCCAACTACACCGCCACCAAGGATCACCACTTTTGCAGGCGAAACGCCGGGCACCCCTCCCAACAAAATGCCGCGCCCGCCTTGGGCCTTCTCTAAACAATGCGCACCAGCCTGCACCGACATGCGGCCCGCAACTTGGCTCATGGGCGCAAGCAACGGCAAGCCACCGCGCGCCGACGTAACGGTTTCATAGGCAATGCAGATTGCGCCAGATTTCACCAGGTCTTTGGTTTGCTCAGGATCTGGAGCCAGATGCAAATATGTGTAAAGAATTTGGCCTTCGCGCAGCATGGCTCGTTCGTGTTGCTGCGGTTCCTTTACTTTCACAATCATAGCAGCCTTGGCGAAAATATCCGCAGCATCAGCCACAATCTTGGCACCAGCAGCCGTGTAATCGGCATCGCTAGAGCCTATGCCCGAACCAGCATTGGCTTGCACCCAAACCTCATGCCCGTGGCGCACCGCTTCGCGCACGGATGTTGGCGTAAAGCCCACGCGATATTCATGGTTCTTGATTTCTTTTGGAACGCCGATGAGCATTTTATTTCTCCTTGATGTGCCCAATATAAATCAACATACCGGAAAGAATTTTCAATATGAAGGTAAATCTGCGAAACTTCTGGTCAAAAATTCTAATATATGTTGTAATATTAGAATGAAAGTCGAAAAATTAGACAAGATCGATAAAATAATTCTTATCGAGTTGCAGCGCAAAGCCATCATGCCGATTGCAGATTTGGCAGAAAGGGCAGGGCTGTCGCCATCATCTTGCCACCGCCGCGTAAAGCTTTTGGAACAAGCCGGAATTATCACCGGCTACACCGCAACGCTGGATGGCAAGCGCTTGGGCCTCGCCAATGAGTTTTTTGTCGAGGTATCTCTTGCAACGCAAACCGAAGTAGCTTTTGAAAAATTTGAAAAGGCCGTCCAGCGCGTCGCAGAAATTCTTGAATGCCATTTGATGAGCGGTCAATTCGATTATCTGCTTCGCGTGGCTGCTGCTGACTCAACCGACTATGAACGCATCCACCGGACTAAACTTTCACGCCTGCCAGGCTTGCAACGTTTGCAATCTTCTCTAGCCTTGCGCACAGTGAAAGCGTGGAGTGGATTTCCAGTTACTTAGATCTGGACCTACAGTAGTGCCAATGGTATAGCGGGCACATGCGCGATTGGCTTATACATATCAAACGTGGGGAATATGCATCTCTGCAATCTCAAATCCGTGAAGCTCTAGTTTCTGCGATATTGGATCGTAAACTCGACCATTCCGAACCTATCCCATCTACGCGAAAAATGGCGAAGTCCCTCGGCGTTTCGCGCAACACTGTGGTGCTGGCCTATCAAGGCTTGCTTGATGACGGATATCTCTTGGCAAAAGAGCGCAGCGGCTATTACGTCTCCGATAAAGCCATCGAAGATTCAATGGTGAAACCGCGTGCAGGCTCCGTCAAGCCAAAAATAGCAAGCGAAGGTTTGAATTGGCCCGCCATCGTAAAGCAGCGGCCTGCTTTGCAAGAAAACACAAGTAAGCCCATGGATTGGCAGGATTACACATATCCCTTCATTTATGGCCAAGTCGATCACACACTCTTTCCACTCGCCGAATGGCGCGATTGCACCAGACAGGCCTTGGGGAAAAAATGGTTTGGCGCTTGGACCAATGATACCTCGGCCATGGATGATCCTCTGTTGGTCGAGCAAATCCGTCGCCGCATTCTTCCCAGACGTGGCATTATGGCCAGCAATGATGAAATTCTCGTCACCTTGGGCGCGCAGAATGCGCTTTATATTTTAGCAAGTCTGCTGATCGACAAAACAACCCATGTTGCCATGGAAGACCCGGGCTATCCCGATATGCGCAACATTTTTAAGCTTGCAACCGATAAAGTGAGCTTGGTACCAGTGGACGAAAAAGGCTTGGTACCAAGCAATCTTCCAGATGGGGCCAACCTTGTTTTCACCACACCCAGCCACCAATTTCCAACCACCGTCACCATGCCGTTGGAACGGCGCATGGCTCTGCTCAAAAAAGCGCACGAAAACGATTTCATCATCATTGAAGATGATTATGAATTCGAAACCAACTACGTGAATGAACCTTGCCCCGCACTCAAATCTCTCGATGATGATGGTCGCGTGATTTACATTGGCTCGCTTTCAAAAACCTTGTTCCCGGGCTTGCGCCTTGGTTTCATGGTGGCTCCGAAAGCACTCATCGCCGAGGCTCGCGCATTGCGCCGTCTGATGGTTCGCCATGCACCCAACAACAATCAGCGCACGGCTGCACTGTTCTTATCTCTTGGTCACCATGACACACTCATTCGCCGCTTGCATAAAACCTATCGCACGCGCTGGGAAGTGATGGGCAAAGCCTTGGAAACACATTTCCCCAGCTCCTCGCGCATTCCAAGTTTCGGTGGCACCAGCTTTTGGGTAAAGGGATCCGCGAAATTAGATAGCGAAGTATTGGCCAAAGCCGCCGCCGAAAAATCAATTCTCATCGAACCTGGCCGTGTGAATTTTGGCGAAAGCAAAAAACCAAGAAATTATTTCCGTCTTGCATTCTCGTCAATTGACGAAAAGAAGATTGAGCCCGGTGTAAAACTGCTTGCTGAACTCATGAAATCAATTTCATGACTTTGGCAACTGATAACCGCTTGCGCGCCATGAGTTTTGCTTTGGCCGCAGTGGCGTTTGCATCAACCCAAGATGCCATCGTTAAATATATATCTGGCAGTTATCCAGTCTATGAAACCGTATTCATCCGTGGCGTGATTACATTGCCCGTGATGGCAATTTGGCTGAAAATGACCGCCAATTTTTCTGACCTCAATACACCCTTGTTGAAATATATTTTATTGCGGGGTTTTGTTCTGTGCGGGGCTTATTTTTGTTACATTATGGCCATCGCCGCCATGCCCATGGCCAATGCTGTTTCGATTTATTTCACCATGCCATTCTTCGTCGCGGGATTTGTCGGCTGGACATTGGGTGAGCACGTGCCGCTCTATCGCTGGCTTGCGATTGCGGCAGGCTTCACGGGCGTTCTCATCATGGTGCGCCCGGGAGCGGCGAGCTTTGAACCTGCATCTATCTTCGCTTTGATTTCTGCATTGGGTTACGCGCTTGGGCAAATCATGAGTCGTCGCCTTGCGCAGTCAGTGCCCCCCGTGGTGATCGCAACATGGCAGAATGTGATTTATTTTGGAGTTGCAATTGTGATGGGCTTGGTGGTGCAGGCGTTAGGATTGGAGGGTAGCAGCAGCAATTCCCTAAGTTTTCTCACCCACCCCGTGCTTATGCCAAATTTTCGTGATGGCATGTTGCTCACCATTATGGGGCTGCTTTCCGCGGTGGTTATGATGCTATATCTCAATGCCTATAAAAACGCAGAAGCCAATTTCGTAGCGCCTTTCGAATATACAGCCATGTTCTGGGCCGTGCTTTTTGGAGTGACTGTATTTGGCGATTTCCCGGATCAATGGACCTGGATCGGCGCTGCCATTGTCGTGGGCGCCGGATTATATATGCTGTGGCAAGACAGGAAGCGAAAACCAGCTGGCCCCATATCCTGATAACACTGGGCTATATCGCAGACTCAAATTCGCAAGTAGTCTGTTGCCATGGCACAACCGCAAATAAACACGTCACCCAAAAACTGGGACGAAATCAAAACCACCACATGTTACATGTGCGCCTGCCGTTGCGGCATTAAAGTTCATCTCAAAGATGGTCGCGTGACATATATTGATGGCAACCGCGATCACCCCGTCAACAAAGGCGTCATTTGCGGCAAAGGTGCTGCGGGCATCAAGCAGCATTATTCACCAGCGCGTTTATCAAAGCCGTTGATCCGTGTGGGCGAGCGCGGCTCTGGTGAGTTCCGCGAAATTGAATGGGAAGAAGCCCTGCGCACCGCAACACTGTGGCTTTCTGAAGTGCGAAACACCAACCCAGCCAAACTCGCATTTTTCACCGGGCGTGATCAAAGCCAGGGTCTCACAGGGTGGTGGGCTTCGCAATTCGGCACACCCAATTATGCAGCCCACGGTGGTTTTTGTTCTGTGAACATGGCGGCGGCGGGTTTGTACACTTACGGCGGTTCCTTCTGGGAATTTGGCGAACCCGATTGGAAACACACAAAATATTTTCTGTTATTCGGTGTCGCCGAAGATCACGCCTCCAACCCCATCAAAGCTGGCCTTGGAAAATTAAAAGCCCGGGGCACAAAAATCGTTTCGATCAATCCTGTTAAAACCGGATACTCGGCGTTAGCCGATGAATGGATTGGCATTCGTCCGGGCACGGATGGTTTATTTGTAGCAGCGCTCATCCACGAATTGCTGCACGCGCAAAAAATTGATGGCGATTATCTGGCGCGATACACCAATTCATCGTGGCTGGTGATTGAAAACAAAGGCGGGCCTGATGACGGTCTCATCGCCCGCAATGCTGCTGGCAATCCGCTGGTGTGGGATCATCACATCAATCGTGCTGTGGTGGCTAACACGTCGGATGCCACACCAAAACTGATGGGCCGCTTCACGCTGGAGGATGGCCGCACCGTTGTGACCAGCTTCACTTTGATTGCCGAACGTTTCACAGCAGATGAATACTCGCCAGATGCTGTAGCCGAACGCTGCGGCGTGAAAGCTGCAACCATCAGCCGCATCGCTTCCGAACTTGCGCACACAGCTTTTGAAGATACAGTGGAACTTGATATTCCGTGGACGGATTATCAAGGCAGGCGGCATGAAAAAACCATTGGCCGCCCGGTGGCCATGCATGCGATGCGCGGAATTTCTGCCCATGCCAATGGTTTCCACACCTGCCGCACCATTCATATTTTGCAGATCATGCTTGGCACCATCGATGTGCCCGGAGGCTCGCGTTATAAACCTCCCTTCCCAAAAGCCATTCCTCCCAATGTGAAACCAGCTGGAAAAGTGGGACAAGTAAAACCCAACACGCCATTGCCCGGCCCGCCGCTCGGCTTTGTCACAAGCCCAGAAGATTTGCTCGTGGATGCGCACGGAACACCGCTGCGCATCGACAAAGCCTTTTCATGGGATGCTCCCCTGTCCGCCCATGGCATGATGCACATGGTCATCAACAATGCCGCCAAAGGTGATCCATACACTATCGACGTTCTGTTTATGTATATGGCCAACATGAGCTGGAACTCGGCCATGAATGTGCCCGACACCATTGCTGCTCTAACCAACAAACGCGAAGACGGTGAATACGTCATTCCGAAAATCATTTACTCCGACGCCTATGCTTCGGAGATGGTTCACTACGCAGATTTGATTTTACCAGATACCACCTATCTGGAGCGCTGGGATTGTATCTCAATGCTCGATCGCCCGATTTCTGAGGCTGATGGCCCAGCCGATTCGATCCGCCAACCCGTTGTCGAACCGGACCGCGATGTAAGGCCATTCCAAACCGTGCTGCTTGATCTTGGCGCGCGTCTTGGTCTTCCCGGCATGACTAACGCAGAAGGCAAGCCACGCTTTCCTGGTGGTTACCCTGATTATATCGTGAACCATGAACGAGCCCCTGGCCTTGGTCCGCTCGCAGGATTCCGCGGGCGTGATGGCAAAGCAGCGGGCAGGGGGGCAGTCAATCCCAACCAGCTCCAAGCCTATATCGACAATGGCTGCCACTGGTATCAAGAACTGCCAGACAACATGAAATATTATCGCCACGTGAACTGGGATTATCTTGACTGGGCCACTTTCTTTGGCTTTCTGCCGCGCCCCGAACCAATCATTCATCACGTCTATTCGGAAACTCTGCAAAAGTTTCGCCTGTCCGCGCGCGGCCACGGCAAAGTGCAACCGCCGGATCACCACAAAATCCGCATTGAAACTTATTTTGATCCCATCCCCTTCTGGTATGCGCCGTTTGAAGGCAACATGATTGATGAGACAGAATTTCCCATGCACGCCATCACCCAGCGGCCCATGGCCATGTATCATTCGTGGGGTTCGCAAAATTCGTGGCTGCGGCAAATTCTGGGCCGCAACTGGCTCTACATTCACAACAACCGCGCCGCCAAACTGGGCATTGCCGAAGGTGATTGGGTCGATGTGATTTCCCATCATGGCCGCATCAAAGGCCAAGTAAAATTACTCGAAGGCCAAAACGAAGATACAGTTTGGACATGGAATGCCATTGGCAAACGCAAAGCTGCGTGGGGCCTTTCACCAGATGCACCAGAGTCTAAAAAAGGATTCCTGCTCAATCACTTAATCAGCGATCTTCTTCCGATGCGTGAAGGCGGATATCGCTATTCCAATAGTGATCCCATCACCGGGCAAGCGGCGTGGTATGATCTCAGAGTGCGGATTGAAAAATGCGCTGATCAGAATCCAGAAAGCGCGCCACAGTTTAAAACATTGAAAAAATTGAAGAGGGCGAAATGACCTCATTGCCACTCAATCCCTCCGCCAAAAAACTGGGCCTCGTCATTGACCTCGATACCTGCGTAGGCTGCCAAGCTTGTGCCACATCTTGCAAAGAATGGAACGCGCAAGGCGAGAGTGGCCCATTGACTGACACCGACCCCTACGGTGCCGATCCATCTGGCCCGTGGTTAAACCGCATCCATGGCTATGAAGTGAAAGAGCCGGGGCGTGATGACACGCGCATTGTAAACTTCCCGCGCTCTTGCCTGCATTGCGAAGAACCAGCTTGTGTCACTGTCTGCCCCACAGGGGCTTCATATAAACGCGCTGAAGATGGCATTGTGCTCATCAACCCAGACACCTGCATCGGCTGCAAGCTCTGCTCATGGGCCTGCCCTTACGGTGCGCGTGAATATGATTACATGCAAGGTGTGATGAAAAAATGCACGCTCTGTGTAGACCGTATTTACAACACCAATTTGGAACCCGAAGACCAGGTGCCTGCCTGCGTGAAAGCCTGCCCCACGGGTGCAAGGCATTTCGGTGATTTGGGCGATGAAAATTCGGATGTTTCCATGTTGGTAAAAGAGCGCGGCGGTTATGATTTGCTGCCGGAAATGGGCTATAAGCCAACCAACAAATACCTCCCACCCCGCGCCCGCCGTGAAACCAAGCAAGCCCATATCGAAGCTTTGCCTAAATCTGATGGTTCGCCGATGGAGAAGTTATTTTTATGGGCGGATAAATTAATGAGTGGTAGCGCCACATCTGTTGGAGCCAACAGCGCCGACAATTCTGGAAAGTTAGAAGGATGATGTTTTTTTTAATCTGTCATCCCGACGAATGTCGGGACCCAGACTTTCAACAAACACCGAACGCTTGCTTCTGGGTCCCGACTTTCGTCGGGATGAGAGATAAGTGGGGCTGCAAATTATGAACCCCGCCTATTCAGTCATCCTCTTCACCACAGCCTCAGGCGCAGGTTATGGCTTACTCTCAATGCTGTGCCTCGCCGGGGCCAGCCATGGCCGCGCTTCGACGCCAGCTTTCGCGCTCACGTCTCTCGCAATTGCCTTGGCCCTCATCACCATTGGCTTGCTGTCATCAACCTTGCATCTAGGCCGCCCCGAACGCGCTTGGCGGGCATTCTCACAATGGCGATCTTCGTGGCTCAGCCGCGAAGGAATAGCAGCCATCGCAACTTACCCACTCGCAGTAGCATTTGGCTTGTGCTGGTCTGGCCTGGTTGATTTGCCAAAGCTCATTGCGCCGCTCGGCTATGCCACCGCCATCCTGTGTTGGATCACGGTGTTCTGCACCGCGAAAATTTACTCCACGCTGAAAACCATCCGCGCCTGGCATCAGCCACTCACCATTCCAGTTTACCTTTTCTTCTCAGCCGCTACAGGATCCGTGTGGTTGATGGCCATCGCTTACATGTTCGGCCGTTTTGCTCCAGCCCAATCTTTTTTGGCAATGTTAGCAGTGTTGGTGCTCATCGTTCTGAAGTTCCTTTATTGGCGGCGTTTGGAAAAAGACCCGCGCACCCATACAATGGCTGCGGCCACAGGCTTAGGCGAAGGTGTTCGCCAGTGGGAAGTGCCACACACCTCTACCAATTTTTTGATGAAAGAGATGGGCTATGTGGTGGCCAGGCGTCATGCTCAAAGATTGCGTATCCTCACTCTTGCATTATTTGACGTGGCTTTCGTTCTGATCGTACTCAGCACGCGCTGGCCATGGCTAGCCCTACCAGCAGTGCCGTCCATCATGCTGGCCGCTTGGGTGGAGCGCTGGTTATTCTTCGCGCAAGCCGAGCATGTGGTGGGGTTATTTTACGGCAAAGAAAATGCGTGAAGCTTAGACTTGCGCCCCGCGCTAAAACCATATAAAGATTTCTTTATATAGATTTGAGGATATAATTATGCCCCGCCAGTCTTTCACAGAAGCACTAAACTCCAGCCCTTGGCTCTTGGCCGATGGCGCCACTGGAACCAATTATTTCCAAATGGGTTTGATGAGTGGCGATGCCCCGGAAATGTGGAATTTAGAGCACGTTGACCGTGTGCGTTCACTGCATAAGCAGTTCATTGAGGCCGGCGCCGATATTATTCTCACCAACACTTTTGGTGGCAATCGCCACCGTTTGAAACTCCACAACGGCCAAGACCAAGTAAGCGAAATCAACATCGCTGCCGCTAAAAATGCGCGAGCCGAAGCAGACGCATTTGCGGGCCGGACGATTTATGTTGCAGGCTCAATGGGCCCAACCGGTGAGATCTATCAACCCGTTGGCACCTTCGCTTATGAAGAAGGCGTTTCCGCATTCGCCGAGCAAGCGCTTGCGTTAAAGCAAGGCGGTGTCGATGTGCTCTGGATTGAAACCATATCTGGCGAAGAGGAACTTCGCGCTGCAGTCGAAGGCGCTGCCGTAGCCGGTTTGCCAATCGTTACCACCATGAGCTTCGACACCAACGGCCGCACCATGATGGGCATTACGCCAACTGCCTTTGGTGCGCTGGCTTCATCCTTGTCCACGCAACCTATAGCAATCGGCGCAAACTGCGGCGTGGGCGCATCAGAATTGATCGCCACCGTCATGGGCATCACCGCCGCAAGGCCAGATGCTTTCGTGGTGGCCAAAGGAAATTGCGGTGTTCCACAATATCACGATGGTCACATTCACTACACTGGCACCCCAGAACTGATGGCAGAATATGCCCGCATTGCTTTGGATGCAGGCGCAAAAATCATCGGTGGCTGCTGTGGCACCAGCCCAGAACATCTGGTCTCCATGCGCCAAGCACTTGAGGGTTATACCAAAGGTGCAAGGCCTAGTATTGAAACTGTGGAAGCAAAACTAGGAGCAGTATCGGCGCTGGCAAAGGGTATTGACCAAGCAGCCGAAGGTGCAGCGCGCAGGGAAAGACGGCGCAGTTAGTTGGATACCACCATCACTCAATGGTTCAATAGTTTTGCAGGCCAAAGTGCTGCACTCGATCAAGTGATGGTCGAAGTCACAACCTTTGGCGTGCCGTTCATGGTTCTACTGGTAGCGTTGCAATGGTGGTCAAAAAAACCGCGAGATCACAAACGCCACACTTGCGTAGCGGCGGGTCTCTCTTTTCTGTTGGGCCTAGCGCTTGCCCAGGTCATGCTGGTTTTTATCCACCGCATTCGCCCCTATGATGCAGGAATAAGCCATCTCATCGTACCCAGAACTGCCGATTGGTCTTTCCCATCGGATCATGCAATTGCATCGCTTTCAATCTTTTTTGCATTTGTACTACAAGGTTTGCGCCGCTGGTCATTTATATTTCTCACATTGGCGACGCTGGTTTGCATCTCTCGCGTTTACGTCGGACTGCATTATGCGTCCGATATTTTGGGCGGTGCAGGGGTGGCACTTTTCGC
>JANOUE010000101.1:0-9341 GCA_031416755.1 Hyphomicrobiales bacterium | reverse complement strand
GTTGCGGGTTCAACACCTTCGTGCAGGGGTGCCACTTCCTGATCGTAGAGCACAATAAGATCAATATCACTGGAGTAATTCAGCTCCCCGGCCCCGTGCTTTCCCATGGCGAGAACCACGTAGCCGGAGTGCAGCGATGGATTATTTTTATCCTTGAGTGCGATTTTTCCTTTGCGCTCAGCTTCGATTAGCAGAAAATTGACGGCAGCATTGAGGCAGGCATCGGCGAATTTTGTGAGGGCCGCAGTGACCTCGATGACCGACCAGTGCCCAGAAATATCAGCTGCGGCGATGAGCAAAGCGGCTTGGGCTTTTTTGATGCGGAGGTGTTTGCTTTTGGCTGCAAAGGAGAGGAATTCACCCTGCTTTAACTCGTCATTCCCACGAAGGCGGGAATCTGACTTTTGATCTTCCTCTTGGAGTGAAGTTGGAGTCTCGCCATCGCTGGAATGCAGGATGGGGGGGTGAAGATCATTGCAAATTTCTTGCAAGAGCGCAGTGGGGGATTCAGCAAAGATACGGGCTGCGAAAGCTTCATTGTGCAGTAGCAGCTGGGTGAGATAAGGCGAGCCCAGGTGAATTAAAGTTGGTAGCTCGTTCTCCAAATTCTTATCCCCGCCTGCTAGCCCTTTCCATGACTGTTATCCCGACGAGAGGCGAGATACAATATTAAGAGTTAAGTGGCAAAATCAAAACTGCCCGCAAGCCGGGCGCATTATCTTCTAGCACCAGCTTGCCGCCATGCAAGGTCATCACGCTGGACACAAGGCTTAGCCCTAGGCCATTGCCAGGTTTGCTGCGGCTTTCATCTAGGCGCACGAAACGATCACGCACGCGGTTTAGATGCTCGGCAGGAATGCCAGTGCCGTGATCTGCCACTGCAATATGCACCTTGTTGTTTTCAATTGAGCCGCGCACGGTGATTGCTGCAGCCGTATAATTTTCGCCTTCGCCATATTTCATGGCATTGTCGATGAGATTGCTTACGGCTTGGGCGAGAAGCTGTCGGTTACCATGCACGTGCAACTCACCATTGATTTGCAATGTGAGAGAGCCGCCAGCATCTTCGGCGATGGGCTCATAAAGTTCGACAACATCACGTAGAATTTCGCTTGCATCGAGAGGTTCTAAGGCTTGGCGTTGTTGACCTGACTCTGCTTGCGCGATGGACATGAGCGCGTTGAACGTGCGCAGCAGGCTATCACATTCTTCGTTGGTCTGACTGAGTGCACCACGATATTCGGTTTTAGTGGCGCTGCGCAATGCCGCCTCGACTCTGGCTTTCATACGGGTGAGCGGAGTTTTGAGATCGTGAGCGACATTGCTCGTTACATCTTTCATGCCAATCATCAGGCGTTCTATTTGCGACAGCATTTCATTTAATGAGCCCGCCAATCTGTCCAGCTCATCGCCAGACCCGTTAATCGGCATCCGCCCCGACAAATCGCCAGACATTACGATTTGGCTGGACTGCGTGATGGCATCGACACGGCGGAGGAAGTTTCGGCTTAAGAAATAACCCCCGCCTAAGCCAAGGATCAGAGACATGGCAAGGGCGCCAAACAAGGTGGTGCGGATAAGCTCTCGAAATTGGCTCAATTCTTCTATGTCTCGCCCAACCAGCAGTTCATAGTCACCAACAAGTTCGACGTGATAGGCGCGCGCCGTGTGCTGCGCAGTGATGGCACCTTTGCCAACAGCAATTGGGAAATCGACCCAGGTTTGGTCTGGAATATCAGCTTTTGGCAGTTCAGCTAAATTGCCGGCGATGTGGCGACGATCAGAGTCTACGAGAAGATAAACGCCATTTTTATTCTCGATACTGCGGCGACTGACGATATCGACAATTCCGTTAAGCCCGCGAATTCTATATTGGTCGGCCAGAGACACTATTTCGGCGCGGATGGTCTCTTCAGTTTGGCGCTCCAACAAACTGATGGTGTTATAATAGACATATCCCAGAATGGATGCGACTGAAATTGCGAAAAGGAGAAGATAGATTGCGGCAAGGCGGAACGTAGATGTTCTGAATATTTTAGTGTTAGTGCGCACGGATCATGTAGCCTGCGCCGCGCACTGTTTGCAGCAATTGCTCTTCGAAACCCTTGTCAATCTTGGAGCGCAACCGCGATACGTGTACATCAATCACGTTGGTTTGCGGGTCAAAGTGGTAGTCCCAAACATTCTCGAGCAACATGGTGCGGGTGACGATATGGCCTGCATTGCGGACTAGATATTCCAACAATTTGAATTCGCGGGGCTGCAATAAAATCGTCTTGGCGCTGCGCGTGACGGCACGGGTTAGCAAATCAATTTCCAAGTCCATAGCTTTAAGCGTTGTTTCTTTGGTGTCGATCTGATTGCGCGAACCTAAGCCTTCAACACGGGCTAAGAGTTCAGCAAAGGAATAGGGTTTTGCCAAGTAATCATCGCCGCCGGAACGGAGACCTTTGACACGTTCTTCAACATCACTCAGTGCACTTAAGATGAGTACGGGAGTTTTGCTGCCGCCTGCACGCAACTTTTTTATCACTGTCAGACCATCTAGTTTTGGCAGCATGCGGTCTATGATCAAAACTTCGTGGAGACCCTCTTGGGCCATGGCAAAACCAAGTTCGCCGTCTTGCGCAAGGTCAACGACATGGCCGCTTTCTTTCAGGCCCTTAACCAGCCAGTTGGCTGCATCAGCGTCGTCTTCAATTACTAATATTCGCATAGGCATTTCTGTGCGCCGACGGGCTGCGGTTGTCAATTCAGCTTGCATGTTTGTTAGTCCTCAATTTGAGGAAAAAGGGGGGTTGAGGAAAAAGGGGAGCGCGGAGACTGGCTCTTGGGGGAACGCCGGGGGAGGGGCGACCAGTCTCCGCGCCTTAAAAGTGCCTGCCTCAAGCGGGGGGAGGCAAGCACTATCTTTTACTGGTTGACTGCGAATTTGGATCACAGACAACTCACGACTTTGCATGTGGGAGTGCCACAAAACGCTGGCCTTCGGCACTTCGCACCAGCATCAGAAGCTTTTTGCCTGTTGCACTTTTCAGTGCAGCGGCAACTCCACTTGCATCATTCACTTCCGTTCCGGCAACTTCGAGGATTACGTCACCTTCCTTTACGCCCCTTTCGGCGGCGGAGGAGTTTGGATCCACTTTTGTTACCTTCACACCAGCTCCATCATCGGCTGGAGCAATTTCAATTCCGTAACTCGTTAGACCGTTATTGAGTGGCTCACTCACAGCGGCTGAGGCCATTTTCGGATCATTTGGCATGGTATCCAAAATCACCGAGATCGTTTGCGGTTTGCCATCACGGATGATGGCGAGACTAATCTTTTTGCCCGGAGCAATTTGCGCAATAACCTTCGCCAAGTCTCGGGCTGTAGATATCTCCGCGGCATCGACTTTCAGGATCGTATCACCGGGCTTTAGCCCCGCTTTTAGCGCTGGCGAGCCCGCTGTGAGATCAGAGATAAGTGCTCCTTTGGCGTTTTCAAGACCCATAGTTTCAGCAATATCGGCCGTGACCGGCTGAATTTGTACACCGAGCCAGCCGCGCGTTACTTTTTTGTTGGTCTTCAGACTTTCGATCACGGTGGTGGCGGTGGAAGCCGGAATGGCAAAGCCAATGCCCACCGAGCCACCCGAAGGCGAATAAATTGCGGTGTTGATGCCAATCACATCGCCTTCAAGATTAAACGTTGGCCCGCCAGAGTTCCCTTTATTGATCGAAGCATCAATCTGCAGGAAATCATCATAGGGGCCAGACCCAATATCGCGGCCTCGGGCTGAAATGATTCCTTGGGTAACTGTGCCGCCCAACCCAAAGGGGTTGCCAACGGCCATTACAAAATCACCAACCTTGGCTTCGGTTTTTGAAAATTCGACGTGAGGGAAGGATTTTTCGGATTTGATTTTCAGCAGCGCGAGATCGGTTTTGGGGTCTGTGCCAATCACGGTTGCGTCATATTTGTCGCCACTTTGGAAGGTGACGGAAACCTCAGTTGCATCCTGCACAACGTGGTTATTGGTGACTACATAGCCATCTGACGTGAGCACGAAGCCGGAGCCTATCGCCGTGGCACCGCCGTTTGGGGCTTGGGGGGCACGGTTTCTAAATTGCGGAAATTGGTCGAAAAAATCTTTAAACTGAGGGGGGATTTGATCGGGACTAACGTCGCTGGTGCCGGCACCACTGGCTAAAGCATTTGCGAATTTGACTTCGACGCTCACCACCGATGGCATGACTTTTTCCACCAAGGGAGCCAGGCTTTGGCTGGCGTTCAAATTGGCAATTTGTGCAGCCTGCACGGATTGCACGGGCACTGCAATTAATGTGGACGTGAGGACCGTAGCTCCTAGGAGGCCTGCTGTGAAAAGACCGAGGACTGTTTTTTTGGAAAGGGTAAACATTACTTGAACTCCATTAAGGTGATGAGTGGAGTATCGAACAGTGCCGATTACGCAAACATTACGCTTGCGTGAATGTTTTGTAAGTTAGATGGCCGGATTGTGGCGGCGGGCAAAGAGTGTGGCTGAATTGAGTTTTTGTCCTCTGCTTGGCGTCAATAATGTGGTGGACCATAGGTCACAAAAAATTGATTTATGGCGCAGCATCTTTGCCCAACTGCACTCCGCGCTTTTTCAAGCTATCGGATATTTCTTTCGGCATATAGTTTTCATCATGTTTGGCCAGAACTGTATCGGCCTTAAAACTGCCATCAGCTTGCAAAATGCCCTCGGCTATCACACCTTGATTTTCAGCAAACAGATCTGGCACTAGGCCATCATAACTCACGGGCGTAGATTTCAGCGTGTCGGTGATTGCAAATTGATTGCCTGTGGGTGGTTGTTTTTTCCAACTGCCCACCACAACCATGCCGCCGATGCGGATGCGGGTTCCGGGTTTAACACCCTTTTCGACCAAATCACTTGGGGTGTAAAAAAACACAATTGCATCGCGCGCTGCAAAAAGCACCATTGCCGCCACTATGGTAAGGGCTGCCAACGAAGCGAGGATCATGGTTAAGCGTGTTTGTTTGCGAGTCATGGGAATTTTACTACTCTATAGCTCGAAAAAACGCCAAACTTCTTTGTCGCATGGCCGCAGTGTGGTGTCGGAAAACGTTGGAGTGGAGCGGCGGCCTCTGTTAGACAGAGTTTAATCACGGAAGCTGCCCATGAAATCAAAATACTCAATATTCTCGCTCGCCCGCAATGCTGGCAATTATCACAAGGATTGGGAACGCGCCTGGCGTTCGCCCGCACCTAAGGCCGAATATGATGCGGTGATTGTTGGTGGTGGTGGTCACGGTTTGGCGAGCGCCTATTATCTGGCGAAGAACCACGGATTACGAAATATTGCCGTTGTAGAAAAAGGCTGGATTGGGGGCGGCAACACAGGCCGCAACACCACGATTATCCGCTCAAATTATTTGCAGGATTCTTCAATTGCAATTTATGAATTGGCGCGCTCACTTTATGAAAACCTGAGCCAGGATTTGAACTATAATATGATGTTCTCGCCTCGCGGTGTTTTGATGCTGTGCCAGACCGAACATGAGTTCCGCGCCTTCAAGCGCACCGCCCATGCCAACCGCTTGGCTGGACTTGATTGCCGGATGGTAACACCTGCTGAAGTAAAAGAAATAGTTCCGATCATCAACACGGATCCAAACTGCCGCTATCCAATTCTGGGTGCTTACTACCAACCGCGTGGTGGCACCGGGCGGCATGATGCGGTGGCTTGGGGTTATGCGCGTGCTGCGGATGAATTGGGCGTTGATATTATTCAGAACTGTGAAGTTACGGGCATCATGCGTGATGGTGGGCGGGTTACCGGACTTGCCACCACGCGCGGCGAAATTAAAACCAAGAAGATTGGGGTTGTAACTGCCGGCAATGTGTCCACCATAATGGATATGGCTGGGGTTCGGATGCCGATTGAATCGCTGTGTTTGCAAGCGCTGGTATCAGAGCCGATTAAGCCTGTGATTGATTGCGTTGTCATGGCCAACACAGTGCACGGCTATATGAGCCAATCGGACAAAGGCGAATTGGTGATTGGCGGTGGCACTGATCCCTATAATAACTATTCGCAACGCGGATCGTTCACGGCGTTGGAACATACTGTCACTGCTCTCGTTGAAACATTCCCAATCATCAGCCGCTTGCGTATGCTGCGGCAGTGGGGTGGCATAGTGGACATGACCGGTGATCGTTCGCCGATTTTGTCGAAGACGGAGATTGAAGGGCTTTATGTGAATTGCGGTTGGGGCACGGGTGGTTTTAAAGCTATTCCTGGTTCTGGTTGGGTATTTGCCGACACCATGGCCAATGATCGCCCACATAAAATTGCCGAACCTTTTGGATTGAACAGATTTGCTGAAGGCCGCTTGATTGATGAATCAGTTGCTGCGGCAGTGGCGCATTAAAAAGGGCCTGTAAGAATGTTGATTGTAACCTGCCCAATTTGCAAAGCATCTGGCGATGAGACGGATTTCCATTATGGTGGGCAAGCGCATGTTCGCAGGCCCGCCACCACTGATCCGGTGAACATAACTGATGAAGAGCAACGTGATTATTTGTTCGTGCGCCACAATCCCAAGGGTTTGCATTTTGAGCGCTGGCGCTGTGATCGTGGCTGCGGAAAGTGGTTCCATGCGGCGCGTGATACTGTGACGATGGATTTCAAAGCCACTTACGGCATCACTGAATTGCCCCCAGTAGAATTGATGAAAGAAGCAAAAGGCCCTTGGGCTGAATATTTCAAAAAGCGTGGACGCGAAAAAGCATGAGCATGAAACCATATCGCCTTTCTGAAGGTGGGGCCCGCATTGATCGTTCACGCAGAGTGACATTTACATTTGATGGCAAGGATGTGTCTGGCTTTGGTGGTGATACACTTGCCTCTGCTGTACTTGCATCGGGGCAAAAATTATTTGGCCGCAGCTTCAAGTACCATCGACCGCGCGGACTTGTGGGTCTTGGTTCAGAAGAAATGAATGCGCTGATTGGTGTGGGAAGTGGCAACGCACACGAGCCCAATTTGCGTGCCACGCAAATTGAAGTGTTTGATGGCCTGACTGCTGAGAGCCAGAACCGTTGGCCTTCGCTTAAATTTGATATTGGCGCAATCAACTCCAAGTTCTCGCGCTTTCTGCCTGCGGGGTTTTATTATAAGACGTTTATGTGGCCGAAGTCGTTTTGGAAACATGTTTACGAGCCAATCATTCGCAAGGCTGCCGGGCTCGGCAAAGCACCAGAGGGCCGTGATCCCGACACTTATGAGCATATGCATGTTCATGCTGATCTGATCATCATCGGCGGCGGCATTGCTGGATTGACAGCTGCTGAAGCTGCGGCATCGACGGGTGTTAAAGTATTGCTTTGTGATGAGAACCCGGTGTTGGGCGGCATTGCTGACCTTACCGCTGGCATGATTGATGGCGAATGCGTTGTAGATTATGCAAAGGCAGTTGCAGAACGTCTTTTTGCCATGCCCAATGTTCACATTCTCACGCGGACTACGGTTGTGGGCCATTACCACCACAATTACCTGATGGCGTTTGAGCGCGTGGGTGATCATGATCCGGCAATTCTCGCCGCTGGTGCGCCGAAACATCGGTTGTGGAAAATTCGGGCCGACAAGGTTGTGGTGGCTACGGGTGCGCTTGAGCGACCCATCGCTTTTGCCAATAATGATCGGCCCAACATCATGCTCGCGTCTGCGGTGCGTGGGTTAATTAGCCGCTATGGTGTTGTGCCCGGGAGCACTGGCGTGGTGTTCACCAATAATGATGATGCTTACCTCACTGCCTTTGCATTGAAGAAAGTGGGCGTGAATGTGCGCGTGGTAGACTCGCGTTCAAGGTCTGATGGTGCTTTGGTGAAGCGCGCAATTGCCGACGGCATTGATGTTCAGCTCGGCTCGGTGATTAGCGCTGTTGAAGGCACACTTGGTGTGACAGCTGTTAAGATTGCAGCTTATCGCAAAGGCCAGGGCCGCGTGATTACTGAGAAGCGCGTGGAATGTGATTTCATCGCTATGTCTGGCGGATGGAATCCTGCGCTGCACATCTGGTGCCACAATGGGGGCAAAATACAATTTGATGATGCGTTACAAAGTTTCCGCCCGAAGTCTCACACTGATAATATTGTTGCCGTGGGCGCTGCCAATGGTTCGATGAGCGTTGAAGCAACGCTTGCTGAGGCGCAGGCGCTTGGTAAAAAGGCAACGAGATTTAAGGTGGAAGAACCCGAACGTGGCGCGCTTGAATCCTTATGGTTTGCGCCCGCTACTGGCAAATATAATGAAGGCAATAAGCACTTCATCGACTTCCAAAATGATGTAACAGCAGCAGACTTAGAGCTTGCCCAGCGCGAAGGTTATGAAAGCATTGAACACACCAAGCGCTACACCACTTTCGGCATGGCCACTGATCAAGGAAAAACCTCTAATCTTAATGGTTTAGGCGTATTATCTGAAGCAACAGGTAAAACCATCCCAGAGATTGGTGTTACCACTTTCCGCCCCCCCTATACGCCCTATTCATTCGGCGCGATTGCGGGTGCTTTGACAAATGATTTATTCCTGCCCATCCGCCGCACACCGATTTTTAAATGGCACACCGATCATGGCGCGGTGTTTGAACCCGTTGGACAATGGCGCCGTGCCTACACTTACCCACAAGCTAGCGAAAGTAAGCATGAGGCGATCAACCGTGAAATCCTCGGTGTACGCAATAAAGTGGGCATGCTTGATGCCTCCACACTTGGCAAGATCGAAATCAAAGGGCCAGATGCAGCCGAATTTTTAGACCGCATATACACCAACACATTCTCTACTTTGAAAGCAGGAAAGTGCCGTTACGGACTGATGATGAACGAATTGGGCTTCCTCACTGATGACGGTGTTACAGTGCGCCTCGCTGATGATCACTTCCTTATGCACACCACGTCTGGTGGGGCGGACCGCATTTCAGCTTGGCTGGAAGAATGGCTGCAAACGGAGTGGACACAGTATAAAGTGTTCGTAACTCCGGTCACAGAACAATGGGCACAGTTTGCTGTGGCCGGACCGCGCGCGCGTGATGTGCTTGCCAAGCTTGCACCAGATTTTGATATTTCGCATGCAGCCTTTCCACATATGAGTTTCAAGCAGGGCCACATTGGAGAATATCCAGTGCGGGTGTTCCGCATTTCATTCTCTGGGGAACTTTCATATGAAGTGGCCACCCCTGCTAATTTTGGCCAAGGCTTGTGGAATGCTTTGATGGAAGCTGGCGATGAGTTTGGCCTCTCAGCCTATGGCACTGAAGCACTTCATATTTTGCGCGCTGAAAAAGGTTA
>JANOUE010000100.1:0-3716 GCA_031416755.1 Hyphomicrobiales bacterium | reverse complement strand
CGCCAAGGCTTGCGGTCTGGAGGGCATTGTGGCTCGCACCATGGATGAGTTGACCGCTGCCCTGCACAAAGCCATCGACAATCAAATGAACCACGGCAAAACCACGCTGATCGAAGCCATGCTCAACCAAGAATTGGGCGAGCCGTTTAGAAGGGATGCGATGAAAAAGCCGGTGCAGGTGGCGGGGATTGATAAGAAGGATATGATCAAGCAGGCAATGGTTTGAAAGTTTCTGTAGCCAAATTCCTAATAACAATGTTGTCTTTTTTAGATTTCAATTGAGTTTGTGTTTGAGTTCAGTTTTTAAGGTTAGGCCTAGACTTTTCTTAAAAAGTACTGCGAGTGAACTCATTGCTGCCAAAGCCTCCTGTTCGATTTTCTGAGATTCACTCATAGTATACTGGGCAAGATCATTTACCTCCATCATTTTTGGCTTCAACCGAAGATAGGTCTTTTTGTCTATGGTGCTGCTTCCAACTGATCCCTCGAATGTTTCATTCTCAAAATTGCTCGACAACAGGCGTCTTTCAGCAGACATCGCTTTTGTGCCGTCGATGAGTGAATTGTGGGCGACGTCTAGATCGATAGTGATCTCAAAGGTTTTATTGTCTTTCAATCCAAAGAGCATTGTTTGCTCTTCAGTTGTAAAAAATACTGGTGCGGGAAAATTTGAGAACGGAGTGACGACTTGCCATGGCTCAATTTTTTCGTCGCTTAGTCGCGCCCAACAAGTTTTCATATGACCACTTATCGCGGAGCAGTTACCGTGAATTCGGACGACCTTGAGAAGCATAGATGTTGCCAATGTCTGTTGAGCGAGCAAGAGTTCATCTTTTCGAGTCTTTCTTGCCTCCTTCAAAGAAAGCGCCTGCATAATATATGCAATCGCTCCACCTGTCGCCGATCCAACGAGCGCACCAATTATTCCAGACCAGAAATTGCTATCGGTAGAAAAAGAATTGCATAGCTGTGTTACAAAGTAATTCATCTCTCACTCCACTGCTCAACCTTCAACCCTTCTACGCGCTCATATTCCCGCAGGTTGTTTGTAGCGATGGTGAGATTGCGTGATATTGCTAGGCCAGCGTTCAGAACATCGTAAGAGCCGATCCGCATGCCTTTTCGCAAAAGCAGGCCGTGAATTTCTCCGGCTTCGCGTGCGGCTTTAGTATCCAGTGGGATCACCTCCACCAATGCAGTAAATTCATCAATCACACTGCATCTCTGGTGTTTGTCTTCGTAGTTCTCGGCACCTGCGTAAAGTTCAAATACCGTAACAGAAGATATTGCCATGGCTTTGCGCATCTCTACAAAGCGATTGATAAACTCTCTATTCCTTTTCTTGAGCACACGGATGCAGACATCGGTATCAGCGAGATGCGTGATTATCAATCGTGATCATCTTTGCGAATTTGCATGGGGGGCTGTGGTAAACGTTCAAAGTCATCTCCGATGCCAGGTGACATCAGGAAGTCTTCCCAGGTTTCTTTGACAGGCTCAATCAATAATCCCTTGCCATGCGGCGTGATTTTCACTTTCTTTACATGATCAGGAAAGGCGAGTGCTTTCGGCAAGCGCACGGCCTGAGTCTTGTTGGTTTTGAAAACGGTTGATTGGGTCATCGATTTTGTATATACTATTCGTGTATACAAATCAATGCGTGAAAGTTTCTGCAACATAATTTTGCTGGAGCGTGAAAGCCTGTTCGACTCCTGCTAGATGGCAGTTCAGATCAGGAGACTTTCATGCAATTTTCACTCAACCACATGGTTGCCCCTAAGCTTGGCTATAATGCGTTTTTTGACTTGGCACTTTCACTTGGGGTGAACGCCGTTGTAATTCGCAATGATATTCCATCCGCTTTGATGGGCAAAAAAAATGCGAAACTGATTGGCAAATTGGCCAAGGAAAAAGGCATCACTATTATAAATGTGAATGCTTTGCAGCGCTGGAACCAGTGGAGCAAGGCCAAGGCTGATGAGGCCAAGAAACTGGCGGAATATACCGCCCTCACCGGAGCCAAAAATCTGATTCTGGTTCCGACCAATGACACCAAGTTCAAGCCGGAGCATGAAGCCCGGCTCGAAGGTATTCGCGTGGCATTGCATGGCCTCAAATCAATTTTGAAAGATCATGGATTGATTGGTTGCGTGGAGCCACTGGGCTTTGTGGAATGTTCATTGCGCCTGAAGGCCGAAGCGATTGCGGCCATTGACGCTGTTGGTGGTGCCAAGCGCTTCAAGGTAACGCACGATACATTCCACCATTTTGTGGCGGGCGAGAATGACGTGTTTGCAGATCGCACGGCGCTCATTCATGTGTCTGGTGTTACCGCTAAGCAGCACAGCGCTGCAACAATGCGTGATCCGCAGCGGGTGCTGGTTGATGGTGCTGACATGATTGACAATCGTGGCCAAGTGCAAAGGCTGATGGCGGCAGGTTATAAGGGCTATGTGTCGTTCGAGCCATTTGCGGCTGAAGTGCATAAGAGCAAAATGATCGCGCGTGAGTTGGCGCGGAGCATGGATTATGTGGAAGCTTAAGCTCCAATTTTGAGCAATGAAAAACCCACCCTGAAATTTTTCAGGGTGGGTTTGGTTTTGTTGAATCTTAAGCCGCTTCTTCGGCTGAATCTTCTTCAACTTTTTCGCCAACGGCTGCGCTGCGTTTGGCGTTCCTTGCAAGGAAGTCTTCAAGCTCGCGGATACATTGACCTTCATCAACTTTGCGCACGGCAGCAAGTTCACGGGCAAAGCGGGCCAGAGCTTGTTCAAACAATTGACGTTCAGAGTATGATTGTTCTGGCTGGCGATCAGAGCGATACAAATCGCGGATCACTTCGGCCACGGCAATCACGTCGCCAGAATTGATCTTTGCATCATATTCTTGGGCGCGACGCGACCACATGGTGCGCTTAATGCGGGCGCGGCCACGGATCACTTTCATGGCCTGCTCGATCAATGAACGATCAGCCAAGTGGCGCATGCCTTTTTGTTCAGCACGGCTGGTTGGCACTTTGAGGCGCAGTTTTTCTTTCTCGAAATCGACGATGTAAAGCTCAAGCTTCACGCCAGCAATTTCCTGCTCTTCAATATTGGTAATGCGGCCCACACCATGGGCTGGATAAACTACCAGTTCACCAGTTTTGAAATTGATCTTTTTGGCAACAGGTGCTGCGGCAACAGCTGCCTTTGCAGCAGCAGGTTTAACTGCGGCAACTGGGGCCGGGGCTGCGGCAGCTCTTGTGGCTGCGGCTTTGGCGCTGAGAGCCTTTGCAAATGCTGCTTTCGAAATAGCGGCTTTAACAACTGGTTTTGCCACGGCCTTTGCTACTGGCTTTGGTACTGCCTTTGTTACAGTCTTGGCCACTGGCTTTGCCACCGTCTTGGCAACAGGTTTTGCAGCCAGTGTGGCGGCAGCTTTTACAACTGGTTTGGTTTTCAATTTCACTTTTACTGTGGTTTTAGCTTTTGCAGCTGGAGCTTTTGCCTTAGTTGCAGGAGCTTTTTTTGCTTTTGATGTCGGCATGTCTGTTTATCGCCCTTTTTATATGTTCTTGGCCAACACAAGCCCGGTTTTGTTTCCGGGCGTTAAAAAATCCGAGCTTGAAGGCCCGGATCATGAAACTTGCGTGGTTTTGACTACATAACGAGTGCATAGCACAAATTTAAGGAAAATTAAAGACGCGACCGTCCGTGTACGGTCGAATTTCGACC
>JANOUE010000099.1:0-70564 GCA_031416755.1 Hyphomicrobiales bacterium | reverse complement strand
GCCATTTACTTACCTGTTCAATGAAAGAGTTTTATCCGTAAAGGCATCCGCTCCACCTGAAATTTGATCGGTGAAAGCCTTGAACAAGCCTTCAATCTCAGATTTTTCTATATCCTTCACAATAAACACCAACCGCGTTTCTGCACGGCCATCTGGCCAGTCTTTCAGGCGCACCGGCGGATGAAACACGTGCTGCACGCCATGAACGGCCAAAGGCCGCATTGGATCATCAGAGGTTTTAATCAGCCCCTTCAGGCGCAACATGTTGGCCCCGTGATAAGACGCCAGCAGTTCAAAAAATAACTCCAAACCTTGTGGAGAAATGGCCCGCGTATCTGAAAATGCAAATGATCTGATATGCGCATCATGGCGCGACTTATCATGGTGGTGATGATTGTGCTTTTGTAGCGCTTCATCATTCAGCCAGCCCTGCACATTCACGCTTTTTGTGGCCGGATCAAACAAACCCATCGTAAATAATTTAGCAGCCGTTGCTTCACCGCGATGTGTAGTGAGCAATCGCGCTGTAGGATTGAGCTTCCGGAGGCGACCAATGATCGCAAACATTTTTTCCTCACCAGCCAAGCCATTGAGCAAATCGAGTTTAGTCAAAACGATACGGTCGGCCACCGCCACTTGCTTCACAGCTTCAGAGTGCCCATCCAATGTGGCCCAACCGTTCACACCATCAACAACTGTAATCACCCCTTCAAGCCGCAACCGCTGCACCAATAAATCATCGCGCATCAATGCATGTAAGACCGGTGCAGGATCAGCGAGACCCGTTGTTTCAATAACAATGCGGTCGAAGGCTTTGACTGTTCCAGAATCCCGCCATGACAGCAAATCAGCAATCGTCACAATTAAGTCGCCTCGAATGGTGCAGCACAGACAGCCAGACGAAAGCTCAACAATATTGTCATCGGACTTTTCCACCAGCAGATGATCAATCCCAATTTCACCAAACTCATTGATGATCACACAAGCATTGGCCAGCAACTCTTCCTTCAACATCGAATTGAGGAGAGAGGTTTTGCCGGAACCCAAAAATCCAGTGAGCACGGCAACAGGGATAGGAGTTCGGTCAATCATGAAAGTCTTCTACGCTCGCAATCTACAGAAACGCTAAACCAAATCCCAATCAAACTTGGCAATCACCGGAACATGATCGGAAGGCTGAGTCCAATTTCGCACCGGACGCAGAACGTCAACTCCAGTGCAATGAGGAGCCAAATCCCCAGTAGCCCAAACGTGATCAAGCCTGCGGCCCTTGTCAGCAACACTCCAGTCTTTGGCGCGGTAACTCCACCATGTATAGAGTTTTTTAGAATGTGGCACATGCTTGCGCATCACATCCTCCCACCCGCCTGCTTCTTGAATGCGCGCAAATTTTTCTACTTCAATTGGCGTGTGCGAAACAACTTTGACCAACTCTCTGTGCGACCATACATCGTGCTCCATGGGGGCGATATTGAGATCACCAACCGCTATGGCTCCATAACCTTTAGGCGCAGCATCGTCCTTTGACCATATTTCCATCTCAGCTAAAAAATCGAGTTTATGACCAAATTTCTCGTTGATGTCTCTGTCCGGCTCATCGCCACCTGCAGGCACGTAAAGATTATGCAGTAGAAATGGTTTTTCCCCTTCGAAACGCACACTCACATGGCGGCAATCGCCCTTCTCACAAAAATTGCGTGAGTGTTGCGTGTGAAACGGAATGCGCGAAACAATGGCCACACCATGATAGCCCTTTTGGCCAAACTCAGCGATATGAGAATAGCCGAGTGCGGCAAGTGGTGCCGATGGAAACTGCCCTTGCGGACACTTAGTTTCCTGCAGGCATAAAATGTCTGGCGCCTGCTCTTTGAGAAGTCGTTCGACCAAGCCAATACGCAAGCGCACTGAATTTATATTCCAAGTTGCTAAAGAAAAACCCATGAGAACTCACATCGCATGGGCATCAAATTGCGGCAAGCGGATTATTTAGCGTGTGGAATTCTCAATTGCCTGCACCACTGCCGGGGCGATTGATTTTTCCAATAAACAGTTTGGGATCGAACTTACCGCCAGTTTCAATATTTGCCAGCTGCACTGTCGTGCGCCGACCTTTGCCGTCGACAATAATCCATTGCTGTAACTGATTGCGCGCTTCGTCAAAAATCAGAATAATATAGCCCCCCAATTGGTCCTTGCGGTCTATCAACGACACGCTTGTAACACCATCGGCAGTTTCAAAACCGATCACGTCAGTTTCGGCCAGCAAGTCAATTTTTGGTGAAACGACCAAGCGGAGAGGTGTGGCGGATAGGGGAAACTGATCGCCTCTTTCCTTCACCTTATTCTTGATCGTCAGCCATTTACCATCAGACACAATCAACAGTGGATTTGGCGGCGCATATTCAAAGCGCAATTTACCAGGTTTGCTGATCAACAACACACCTTGCGAGGCTTGGCCCCGCGGGCTGATTTGCGTGAAATCACTTTTTAAAGTTTGGTAGCTGTTGATATAATTATTGATATTGCGGACTGATTGCTGCTGTTCGGCAGTCAATCTGATCGTCGGGACTTTCGAAGTTTTAGCCGAAGCGGGGCTTAAAATTACGACCGATGACACCAGGGCCACCGCAATGAATTTCAAAAATTTCAACATATCTATCCAAATCTTTCAGCTAAAGTTATGAAACCTAATTACGCAATGTGCACTAACCATACAAGCAGGCGGATTTGCGGCGAATTTTAGCCGCGGGCGCTATCGCCTGGAACCAATATTTCACGCTTTCCAGTGCCATTTGCAGCTGAAATTAGCCCTTCCTTTTCCATGCGCTCAATCAAACTTGCAGCTTTGTTATAGCCCACTTGCAACCGCCGCTGAACATAACTGGTGGAAACCTTTTTGTCGCGCAGAACCACTGCAACTGCTTGGTCATAAAGCTCATCACCAGAGCCACCCTCGCTACCAGGAATAGAACCACCCTCACCATAGGCTTCTTCATCAACCTCTTCAGTCACGGCTTCCACATATTCTGGTGCACCTTGTGCCTTCAGGTGATTGACGATGTCCTCAACTTCTGTATCCGTCACAAATGGAGCATGCAAACGCGAGATGCGTCCACCACCTGCCATATAGAGCATGTCACCTTGACCTAACAATTGTTCAGCACCCATTTCACCCAAAATAGTCCGACTATCGATTTTGGAGGTCACTTGGAATGAAATGCGAGTGGGGAAGTTGGCCTTGATTGTGCCGGTAATCACGTCCACTGAAGGCCTTTGCGTGGCCATCACCACATGGATGCCAGCAGCACGCGCCATTTGTGCAAGACGCTGCACAGCCCCTTCAATATCTTTGCCAGCCACCATCATGAGATCAGCCATCTCGTCGATGATCACGACAATATAGGGCATGGGATTCAAATCCATTTCCTCTTGCTCCATGATCGGAGCGCCTGATAGCGGATCAAAACCGGTTTGTACGGTGCGGGTTAATTTCTGGCCCTTGGCCACCATTGTGGCAAGCTTAGCGTTATAGCCATCCACATTGCGCACGCCAGTTTTGGACATTTTCTTGTAACGCTCTTCCATCTCGCGCACCGCCCATTTGAGTGCTACCACCGCTTTGCGTGGATCAGTCACCACGGGTGCGAGCAAATGTGGAATGCCTTCATAAACTGAAAGCTCGAGCATCTTAGGATCGATCATAATCAATTTGCACTTGTCTGGTGACAAACGATAGAGCAGCGACAAAATCATTGTATTGATGCCCACTGATTTTCCTGAACCAGTTGTACCTGCGATCAGCAAATGCGGCATCCGCGCCAAGTCAGCAAATATTGGTTCACCACCAATGTTTTTACCTAAGGCCAATAAAAGTGTTGTGTTGTTTTTGATAAACGATTCAGTCTGTATCAATTCACGCAGATAGACTGTCTCACGCTTAGGGTTTGGCAGCTCAATACCAATGGCATTGCGGCCTGCCACAACAGCAACGCGAGCCGAGATTGCGCTCATAGAGCGGGCAATATCATCGGCCAAACTAATAACGCGCGATGATTTAATGCCAGGAGCTGGTTCCAGTTCATAAAGTGTCACAACCGGGCCCGGCCGCACATTGATAATCTGACCGCGAACACCAAAATCTTCGAGAACGCCTTCTAGGCGCCTTGCATTTTCGGCAAGAAATTCCGGTGAGAATTCTGGCAAGCGCCCAGCCTTTTTTGGCTCACTGAGAAGTTCGAGCGACGGCAGCTCGAAGTGTGGTACCGAAGATTTTGCCTTTGGGCGAGTTGCCGCTTTGGAAGCCGAAGGTCTTGGAACCGACTCCTCCTCAAGATCCTCATCGCGTTCGAGCTCTTGCACCTGAAAATCAATTGGCGAATCTTCATCCTCCAATTCTTGCTCTTCAACAGCTTTGGATTTTTCGAATGAGGGTTCAATACGGTTCTTAATCTTCTTATTCAAATTGAGCGGTGCAAAGCGGCTGATGACATCATCGCTTTCCACCCCTTCACTGCGCACGCGAGCACGTGCGACAGGTGCAGGCCGCCTAGCAAATAATTTGCCGAGCGAGCCAAGAACTCCGCTGGCCTTTTGCACGAAAGAAATAGTCGGAGTCTTTCGCACAATTTTGCGCACAGGCTGTGCAGATTTCCAAACCGGAAATTCAAAGGCCTCCATATTCAACGCCCGAAGCCCGGCCCACCAAGTGCCAAGCAAAGCAAGCCCCACCACAATCATTTTAGCAATGAAGCCCTTGATACCAATAGTGAGAATCGACAGGAGGCCCCCACCTAGGATTTCTCCTACATTGCCGCCAAACCCACTGGCAAGCGACCAGCCTGCCGGCACTGGAAATGTGCTCAGGAGCGCACTGAAGGCCAATGTGGCCCCCATCCAACAGAGAATAACCTTACGCAAGTTTTTTGGTGCCTCATGGCGAAAAAACTTGGCCGCCCAACTTAATGGAATAAGCAAAAAGGCCAGCACGCCAAACCCAAGAAATTGCATCAACTGGTCAGCAACATACGCACCCGGATAGCCCAACCAATTCAGTGGCTGTCCGCTGGTAGCGTGATTGAATGAGGGATCCGCCGGAGACCATGAAGCAAGCGCCAAGCCAATGAGCACAACCAAAGTAAAAACCAAAAGCCCGGTGAGTTCAAAAACGCGCTTGCGTAAGAATCGACGAAGGGCAGCAGGAATAGCACTTTCGTCGGTATCAATTGAGTGATTGAGGGCCATATAAATCTCCGCAAACCAACCCCGAACAGGGGTCTAACAAAAGGTTAACGGCAGTCTGATCACTCATGGTTAAGGAGGGGTAAACGGAAGAGGGTTTCGCCAGTAAAAAAGCGCCACCCCCGTAAGGGATGGCGCCAAGTCTGGCGGGAAGAATTTATCTTATGAATAGGCGCGTTCACCGTGGCTGGAGATATCCAAGCCTTCGCGTTCAGATTGTTCGTCCACACGAAGTCCAATTGTGTATTTGCAGATGAGCAGCGCTACAAAACTTACAACGGCGGAAAGCACAACAGCAACCACAACGCTATAAACTTGGGCCGTCATTTGCCCGCTGAAGGAATATTCAACCAATGAAGTTGAAGTGTCGCCAGCAAGATAGTTGGTAACACCCATGCCACCTTTGCCAACATCAACGAACACGCCAGTGAGCAAAGCACCGAGAATGCCGCCAACACCGTGCACACCAAACACATCAAGCGCATCATCATAACCAAGCTTAGATTTAAGCCAGATCACTGCAAGGAGGCAGACGATACCCGCAGCTGCACCGATAAAGATTGCAGCCATAGGTCCAACCCAACCGCAAGCAGGCGTGATTGCCACAAGGCCAGCAACAACACCAGATGCACCACCAAGCAAGCTTGCATGACCACGCACCAGTTTTTCACCAAGCGTCCAAGTTAACATCGCACCAGCAGCACCAAGAATGGTGTTGAGCAAGGCTAATGCTGTAAGACCGTTGGCTTCAAGGTTAGATCCGGCGTTAAAGCCAAACCAGCCAAACATCAGAAGACCTGTGCCAAGCAATGTGATTGTGAGATTGTGCGGCGCCATTGCTTCTTTGCCAAGGCCAACACGCTTACCAAGCATGAGAGCACAAACCAAACCAGCAACACCAGCATTGATGTGAACAACGGAACCACCAGCAAAGTCGATGGCGCCCTTATTGAACAACCAGCCATTGGCTGCGTTCACGGCATCATTATAAGCAGAGAGAACCGAGGCTTTGTCGGCATCAGTGGCAGCAGCAGCAAGCTTCGCCAAGAAATCAGTTGCAGCATTTTCACCAACAGCAGCTTTCACAGCATCAAGGTTTGCGGCACTGAGTGTGTAAGCGTCTGGGCCTGCCCACCACCACACCATATGTGCCATAGGCAGATAAGAGAATGTGAACCAGATCACGAGGAACAAAACAACCGCAGAGAATTTCATACGTTCAGCAAATGCACCAACTATCAAAGCCGGAGTGATCGCTGCGAATGTAAGTTGGAAAATGACGTAAGCAAATTCGGGAATGTAGGTTTCCTTCGAGAAGGTTGCAGCCATGGTGCTGATATTGACACCCGACAAGAACAATTTCGAGAACCCGCCAATGAACCCATTGCCGTTTGTGAAAGCCAATGAATAGCCATAAGTCACCCACAGAACAGCAATGAGGCAAAAGCAGATCGTAACTTGCATCAACACGGACAGCACGTTCTTGGACCGCACTAAGCCGCCGTAGAAAAGTGCAAGACCAGGGATTGTCATCAACACCACCAAGGCTGTGGCAGTGAGCATCCAAGATGTATCACCTTTGTTAATGGTCGCGCCAGCAAAGGCTTGGGCGGCAGGCAGAAGCGCCGCAAGGCCAAGGCCGGTGCCCAAGGCCAAAAGGCTTTTGGGAAGGGTAGCAGGGTATTTCATCATTTTTCCTTTCCGAGAATTCAATATCAAAGGGCTGCCGGGCCGGTTTCACCGGTACGAACACGAACAACACTTTCGAGGGGGAGAACAAAAACTTTACCGTCACCAATTTGGCCGGTTTTGGCTGCGTCTTGAATAGCTTGCACAACTTTTGCGGCCAAAGCAGCCTCAACAGCAATTTCAATCCGCAGTTTAGGCACAAAACTTACGGCATATTCAGCGCCACGATAGAATTCTGTGTGTCCGCGTTGACGGCCGTGGCCCTTAACTTCAGTCACCGTAATGCCTTGCACACCAAGCGCACTGAGGGCCTCGCGCACCTCCTCCAATTTGAAGGGCTTAATGACAGCAATAATATATTTCATGAGCAATCCTTTCCATGTTCATGATTTGCTAATCAAGTTGTGTGCCAGACTCAGTTTTTTATGTAAATGTTTGATAATGCAAAGTTTTATTCTTCTACTTGAGTTTCGGCCAGAGTAAAAGTGCTCATAATTTAAGCAGTATTGCAAATTTGCTTAATATTTAGACACGAATGGTCTATGTTCTGCTCACTTACTTTGACCTAAGGTGGCTCATGCAAAAAGTGGATATTGCCATTGTTGGCGCTGGATTAAACGGCTTGGTGGCAGGTGTAGCTCTCGCTCACGTCAAAGGCCTTTCAGTCGCGATTATCGATCAAAGTGATCCCAACCGTTTTGCCACACCCGCTTACGATTCGCGTAGTTCGGCCCTCACCCAAGCAACCCAAATGATGCTCGAAACCTTAGGCCTTTGGCAAAATATCAAAGCCCACGCCCAAACCGTTGGCGAGATCATCGTGACCGATGGCAAGACTGACGGAAGGCGGCCTTCGCTTTTATCCTTTGCACTGGATGGAAGCGGAAAACCTGCTTTATCAATGGTCGAGAATTTTCATATTTTTGCCAGTGTGCTCGAGAGGGCCAAATCCACACCGAGCCTCTCATTTCATCTTGAACAAAAGCCTGTCGACATAAATTTTGGTCCGGGCCTTGCCACAGTAAGGCTCTCAGATGGCACTGTAATCAAGGCATCATTGGTCATAGGGGCTGATGGACGAAACTCAACAACACGCAAGGCGGCCGGATTGAAATTAGAAGGCTGGGCTTACTCACAATCAGCCATTACCCTCACTGTTTCGCACGAATTACCCCATGGCGGCATGGCGGAAGAACATTTCGAAGCTTCAGGTGTTTTTGCCATCTTACCCTTGCCGGGCAATCGCTCGTCACTTGTTTGGACGGAAAGCCATGAGCGTGCTCAACTCTTATGCAAACTAGATGAAACTGAATTTCTCGTGGAACTGCAGAAGAGATTCGGCAATCATCGTGGAGCATTGAAAGTTGTAGGCCCCAAGCATCTCTATCCCCTGTCTTTGTTTCTGGCCAACCAGATGACGAGTCTCCGCTTGGCTTTAATAGGCGATGCGGCCCACGTGATCCATCCCTTGGCTGGCCTTGGACTTAATCTCGGCTTTAAAGATGCGGCTGTTCTGGTTGATTGCGTGGCCGATGCTTTGAATCTCGGCCAAGATATTGGTGGAGCGGCCGTTCTCGAACGCTATGCCACATGGCGACGCTTTGATACTGTCTCCAGCGCCTATATGCTAGACGGACTCAACCGCCTCTTTTCAACAGACAATTCAGGCTTAAAACTACTGCGAGACACAGGTCTTAAATTCGCCGATCAATCAGCAATACTCAAGGCATTTTTGGTGAAAGAAGCCACGGGAATGTCAGGCGATGTTCCAAGACTTATGCGCGGACTAGCCGCGTGATTTGTGCTCCGCCTTGAGCTTAGCCTCATAAGCCGCCCAAATCTCACTGTGTTCGCGGCCTAGTTTCGCCAAATAGGGCCATGTAAATAATCCCGTCGAATGGCCATCGCTGAAAATTAACCGCACTGCATAAGAACCCACAGGCTCAGCTTTACTAATAGCAATGTTGCGCTTGCCATAAACCAATTGCTCCTGGCCTGGCCCGTGGCCTTTCACTTCCGCACTGGGGCTTTCAACGCGCAAATATTCCGCACTCAAATTAAAGCTTTCACCTGAATCAAAACTGATTGCCAAATTGGTGCCATGGTCCTGCACGCGAAGTTCCGTGGGCCAAATTTCACGCAACGTTTAAATCCCGAGCTTCTCCGGCCAGCATAATCGGAATGCCGTCGCGAATAGGATAAGCAAGCCCGGCAGCGCGCGAAATCAATTCAGCTTTGTCAGCATCATATTCCAGTTGCGTTTTGGTAAGGGGGCATACCAAAATTTCAAGAAGTTTCGGATCAGGTTTTCGGGTTTCCATAAGCTCGCTCATTGCATGCGTTGGACTTTGCCTGATCCCGATTTGGACAAGGCCATTTCAGTGAGCGCCACCAGAACATCAGCGCGGGATTTTAAATCTGGCGCTTCCAGCAAAGCTTGTTTTTCACGCGGCGGGTAAGGTGCCATCAAAGACAGCGTATTGACCAGAACCTCAGTCGAAATTGATTGCACTTCGTTCCAATCCGCACTCATATTATTGGCTTCAAGATATTGCCTGAACGCTGTGATCACCTGATCGCGGTTCACACTGCGTGCCCCCATCTCGCTCACAAAATCAATGGCAAATGGTTTGTAATCCACCTGCGCTATACGGTATGGCGTAGCAGCTTTCAGTTCTTTCTTCACAATAAAACGGCAAACACCTGTGATGGTTATCACCAGCCGTCCATCATCAGTTTCAGAATAAGACGTGATGCGACCAGCACAACCAACACTTTCCAATTTCGGCTTCTCAGCATCATCATTTTCGACAGGCTGAATAATGCCAATGATGCGCTCTTTTTGCATCGCATCTTCAATCATCATCAAATAACGCGGTTCAAAAATATTGAGCGGCAAATCGGTGCGCGGCAACAGCAGAGCCCCAGACAGCGGAAGCAGCGGAATGGATTTCGGAAGGTCGGAGGTTTTGCGATAGCGATTGAGCAATGATGTCATGGTTAAGCCCTATGAAAACAACACGGCAGAAAGCTTGCGCCTTCCTGCCAAAGTTGCCTCATCCTTTGGTCCCCAAGCTTCAAAAAACGAAACCAAATGCTTTCGTGCGCCATCATCATTCCAAGTGCGGTCTGATTTAATCACAAATATCAATTGGTCCGTCGCTTCATCGCGCTTGCCAGAGCCATTTAAAATTGTAGCAATCTCTAAACGTGCGGCAAAGTCTTTCGGATTGGCGGCAATGGCTGCTTCTAGTTTTGTAAGCGCAGATGTATCGACGGGATTTAAGGCCAGATCCAAGGCGGCCTTGGCACTCACCACAAGCGCATCACCTTGCTTTTCTGGCGGCACCAAAGCCAGAGTAGCCGTTGCCTCTACCAATAAATTCAAAGCCATTTCGGCGCGGGCTTTTATGGCACAGGCTTCAGCTTGCCCAGCTTCAGCCATCAAAATCTGAGCAGCAATTTTGATTGCCGCTTCAAAATCATGAAGTGCGAGCGATTGATTTGCCATCGCTAGGGCTTCAGAAATTTGCTCAGCCCGGCCACCCATCTTGCCCAAGCGATCGATGAACTGGCGAATTTGCGATTCAGGCAATACCCCCATAAAACCATCAACCGGCCTGCCATCCACAAAGGCAAACACCGCTGGAATAGATTGCACCCGCATTTGCGTGGCCAGCTCTGGATTTTGATCAATATCAACTTTTACCAGCTTGATCTTGCCTTTGGCTTCAAGAACAATTTTTTCCAGCGCCGGACCAAGGGTTTTGCATGGCCCACACCAAGGTGCCCAAAAATCCACCAACACCGGAACCGATTTCGACGCATCCAAAACATCGACTTTAAACTGCTTGGTATTGCTGTCCTTAATTAAGTCAGCGGCGGCGGCAGTGGTATTGAGCAAAATATTATCCATGATGAACCTTAAATGGGCAGAGACTGATATTATAACAAGTCATCGCTCAGCGCCACTATGCGTGGGGAATGGCCGCAGGCTTTGATAAAAATTACAAGATCAGCGCTGGAGATCGTCGTCGTAGCGTTGTTCTTCAGGGGATGAAAATTCAACTTCTCGTTTTTCATCATCGCGGCATCAAGAATGACCTTGGTTTTAACGTGGGCGTCATTGATCAGTCCAAAGGGACTAACCGACCCTGGCTCCAAACCCAATATTTCCATTAAGAGTTCAGGCTTGCCAAATGTGAGGCGTTTTGAACCAATTTTGTCTTTGGCAGTCTTCAAATCAATACGCGCATCTTCCAAGGCCACAATCAACCACAGCACTCCTTTTTCGTCCTTGCAGAAGAGATTTTTGCAATGTCCACCTGAAATATTTCCATGAACTTTTTGGGCTTCTTCAACTGTAAACACCGGTTCATGGTCAAAAGTAACTGTGGCTAGGCCCAGTTTATTGAGGAAAGTCATTAGTTCGGCGCGGGATGCTGGCATGTTATGGTTTCTTTTTGGGAGGTTAAGCAGAGTTTTCACGACGCTATTGCATTTCATGTGATCTTAGGCAATAACGCGCCCGTTGAGGCACCGAAGACCTTTCGCCTTAACCGCTCAAGCGGGCGTAGCTCAGGGGTAGAGCACGACCTTGCCAAGGTCGGGGTCGAGGGTTCGAATCCCTTCGCCCGCTCCAGTTTTTCAATGAAGAGCTGGCTTTTGAGAATTAGAAATTCTTTTTATCCGCAATTATATTCATCTTTGCCATTCCGCTTTGGCCAAGATCCACGGCTGCAAATGGCCCGCCATGGCACATTTGCGCTTTGTCGGTGGGATCTGCCAGTGCAGCTTCACTCAAAATTTTCGCAGAAAATTGTTCGGCATTGTCTTTTGGGCGGTAACCCAGAAATTGCGCTGTGGAATTATCAACACCAGCACGATCATTATTCGACGCGCCATAAATGATCGAAAAACCCGTGATCGGCGCATCAACAGCCCGCGTCACCAAATGAATCAGATCATCATAGGAAAGCCAAGTGCCCAAGGCGCGAGGGCTGGTAACTTGCGCGCAGGAGATGATGCGCAAGCACACAGCTTCAAGCCCACGCTTTTCCCAATACATGCGCGCCAAATCTTCAGCAAAACATTTGGCAAGCCCGTAAAATGAATCAGGTCGATGCGGCACATCTGTGCCGATGAATTCAGTTTTCGGATACATGCCAACAGCATGAATAGAACTGGCATAGATCACGCGGCGCACGCCATTCTGAAAAGCCGCTTCCCAAATATTATAGGCCCCGATAAAATTGGGACCAAGCAATTGTTCAAACGGCGCTTCATCAGGATGCGCCCCAAAATGCACCACCATATCAGCGTCTGAGAGCAAGGCATGGATCTCATCATATTTTGTAAGGTCTGCGCAGATATATTTTTCGCCACGATAGAGTTTGCCAATATCATGAACGATATCTGACGACACCAATTCATCGGCCAACTTGGATAATGGTTCACGCAAATAGGAACCGAGCCTGCCAGCAGCACCCGTGAGAATAATTTTTTTCATATAACGGCTTTTTCCAGAAATGGTTCATTGCGCTCAATGCGCTTAAAGCTGAACGGCGAAAGATCAAGCGTGCGGAATTCACCATAAGCAATGAGTTCGGACATGCCCCGACCCATAGCTGGTGATTGTTGAAAGCCGTGGCCGGAAAAGCCGTTGCAGAACATGAAGTTCGAAACGACTGAGTGCGGCCCTAGAATCGCATTTTGATCAAGCACATTGTAGTCATAATGCCCGGCCCACGCATTGATCACCTTGATCGCTTCAAATTGTGGAATACGGTTTGCCACTGCTGGCCAAATTTTGCTTTCCCAAATTCCATAGTCCAAGTCAAAATCATTGTAATCTACGGCAAGGTCATCATCAGATGGGCCACCAGTCATATAATATTTTCCCTCAGACCGCATATGAACGCCGGAGGGATCAATAGTAAGCGGCAAATCCCGATCTAACGGCTTTGCAGCATCAAAAATAAATGTCATGCGCTTGCGTGGTTCAACTGGAATTTCAATCCCTGCCATGCGCGCTGTAAGTATTGCGCGCGTGCCAGATGCGTTGATCACAGTGCCACAGGAAATCACTTCGCCAGTTTTAAGCACGATTGTTTCTATGCGCGTGCCGCTGGCATTTTTGCTCATGCCAACAACTTCATTGTGCAGATATTCAACGCCTTTCTGTTTGGCCTGGCGTTTCCACCAATCAAACAAAGTGGCGCCTTCGAAGTAACCCTCGTCGATCAGGTTATGATTGCCCGCAATAATATCATCAAGCTGATAGAAGGGATAAGCGGCTGCAATTTCATCGCGTGTCATATGTTTGGTGCCTGCACCGCAAGCGCTTTGCATTTTTTGATCGACCTTCAGCTGATCGGCAAAGCTTTGCGTGTCGGCCAAATACATATAGCCAAAACTTTGAATGATGGGCTGCGGCAAGTCTGGCCCGCCGCCCATATAGGTTTTAAAATTTTTTACAAAATCGGCACCAAATTGCGAAATCTTCACATTGATGGGTTCGCTGAATTGCATACGAATAGAACTATTGGTGAGTGAGGTCGCCGCAAACTCATAAGTTGGGTCGCGCTCCACCACCAAAACACGGCCGGTGAAATCTTTGGAGTTCGACAAGAACCACGCAATCGAGGAGCCAAGCATGGCCCCGCCAACAATTATCACATCATAGGTTCTATGTTTTGGCGCTTGCATGTTTGTCAGAGGCCCTTGCGATAGACAATAAAGGATGAGCGCGGCACGATGGTGTCATAGAGTGAACGTGCTGCGCCATTATATTCTTGAGTTTGCCAATAGATTCGGAAGGCACCTTTTGCTTTGGCTTTCTCTTCGCAAGCCAAAATGAGCATCTTGGCAGCCCCACCACCTCGCGCCTGCGGGTCAACAAATAAATCTTGCAGATAACAAATTTGCTGTGTGCTCCACGTATGATCATGGAAAACATAATTGCAAATGCCAATCACTTGGCCATCGCGCTCTGCCACCAAAGCTTCAATGTTGCTGCTGGGGTCTAAGATGCGTTTCCAAGTATTGGCTGTCACATCTTCGGAAACGTCAGAGCGATAGAATTTAACATAGCCCGCCCAAAGTTCGCCCCACCTTGCATGGTCCTTAGCTTCGGCCATTCGTATAAGTGTTTCGGACATCAAACCGTCTCTCCGCGTTTCACGGAATCGAGAATAGTTTCGATTTCAGCATCATTCAATCCATAGTCCCGCGATGCAGCCTCTGCTGAAATATATCCGCGCGCCAAATCGCGCTTCACCAAATTTGGGTCGCGTTCACTAGCTGTGCCGTAACCAGCACCGCCGGGAAAGGCCAGCATCACGCGCCGCCCATGGGCCACAAATTGTTTGCCCTTGCCACGCATTAAAGTGCCGTCATCTTGGCCTATAGTCGTGGCTGCACCATTGGCTCCACCTTGGCGACCACGCGCTGGATGATCAACCCTGTCAAACATCGCCTGAAAATCAAATTCGTGGCCTTCCAATGCTCCCACCTCCATAAACTGACCAAGGCCACCGCGATATTTACCTGCACCTCCTGAATCAGGGCGCAGTTCTTTGCGCCAAATGATCACTGGGCCTGTGTGTTCTGTGGCCTCGATTGGCATGGTCATCACACCAGATGGAAAGGCCGTGGCATTCAGCCCATCTACCGTGGGTCTAGCACCAGCACCACCAGAATTGAATGTAAGCACTTCCGCACGCACAGTGCCCTGTGGGGCAGGCTGATCCATACGCGGGCGAAGCGACACTTGAAAATTACACAAACACCCAGCACCTTCAGCTGGCACCAAGCGGGGCAATATTTTATCGAGTGCATCATAGATAGTATCAGGAATCATATGACCGATCACATGGCGCAAAGCCACAGGTGCTGGATGCACGGCGTTGAGTATTGAGTTAACCGGCGCCAGCACTTCAAAGGGTTCTAACGACGCTGCATTATTGGGAATTTCTGGAGCGATGGCGCATTTCAGCGCATAGCAAGCGTAGGCTTTGGTATAGACCAGCGGCACATTGATGCCTTTTTTATCGAGGCCAGAGGTTCCGGTGAAATCGGAAATAATGCGGTCGCTCAAAATCTCCACCTTCACTTTGAGTTCGATTGGTTTATCGAACCCGTCAATGGTCATTGCCCCAGTTGCCGAGCTGCGCGGCAAGGCTGCTATGCATTCCAAAGTGGCGCGGCGCGAATTATCTAAGATGAAATGGCTGATGCCTGAAAGATCATTGAGTTCAAACTCCACCATCATTTCAATCAGGCGGCGATGGCCAATTTCATTGCACGCAGCTAATGCATAAATATCGCCCACCAATTGATCAGGCTCACGCACGTTGCCACGCACGATTTTTATAAGGGTTGCGTCAATCACGCCGCGCGTCGAAAGTTTCATAATAGGGATATAGAGCCCCTCTTCATAAACGCTTGCCGCATCCGCTCCAAAGCCCCGCCCGCCAATATCAACGATATGCGCCGTGCATGCAAAAAAACCAACATGATTGCCCATATGGAAGGATGGCGTAACCACCGTAATATCATGCAGATGGCCTGTGCCTTCCCAAGGGTCATTGGTGATATAAACATCGCCCGCAAAAATGTTTTCGCGCCCAATGCGGCGAATGAAGTGCGTGACAGCATCGGCCATCGCGTTCACGTGGCCGGGTGTACCAGTGACAGCTTGAGCCAACATTTGCCCTGCAAGATTATAAACGCCCGCAGACAGATCGCCTGCTTCACGCACAGATGTGGAGAAGGCCGTGCGGATAAGTGCTTGGGCTTGCTCTTCAACAATAGAGATTAAGCGATTCCACATGATTTGATTAGCAACAGCTGTTGTCATGCTTCACGCCTTCCGTGTGAGATCAATAGTGCCATCAGCCTGCGCCACAGCAAAGCGCGACGCGGGCACGATGATGGTGGTTTCGTCTTCGGTGATAATTGCCGGACCCTGCACAGTCTGACCTGTTTTCAGTGCACTTCGCAGAAGGACAGAGGCTTTGACCGTTTTAGATAATCCTGCATCAAATAATGTCCGTGTACTGAATATGTCTGCCGCAGTTGCCCGCGGTATTGTGGCCACAGGCGCCACTTTCTCAGTGGGTGTAGCGGCATTCACGGCCCAGACCGTGATTTCGATTTCCATGCCCGCAACAGTGCGACCGAACAATGCAGCATAATCAGCCTCAAATAATTTTTGAAATATTGCCGCATCAGGATTTCGTGCTTGCGCGGTGCTGAGCACGATGGGAATTTCCCACCCCTGGCCTTTGTAGCGCATATAAGCTTTAAATTCTGCAGTGATCGCAGCCTTCGCATCACACGAGCGCACAAAACCTGTGGCTTCACTTTCCAAATCAGCCAGCAGCGTTTTGATGGCCTTGGGTGCAAATTGCGATAGTTTCATATAGACGCTGCGGGTTGCTTCAAAACTAAAGGGCGCACGCAAAAAACCAATGGCAGACCCAACTCCGGCACCTTGCGGCACCAACATGCGAGATATGCCAAGTTTTTCACACAGGCGGCCAGCATGAAGTGGTGCTGCACCCCCAAAGGCAATCATTGTGTAATTTGATAAGTCTTCGCCATTTTCTACGGCGTGAACGCGGGCTGCATTGGCCATGTTTTCGTCAACCACTTCTGAAAGCCCAAAGGCTGCCATTTGTGCATCCATATCGAGTTTCTTGCCGAGTTCGGTTTCCAGTGCCCGTGCCGAGCTGGCAGTGTCAAGTTTGATCGAACCGCCAGCAAAATTATCTGGATCGAGTCTACCCAAAACCAAATCCGCATCTGTCACCGAGGGTTTAAGTCCGCCGCGGCCATAACAAGCTGGCCCCGGTTCAGAACCCGCACTTTCCGGACCAACGCGGATTTGCCGCAAGCCATCCACATGCGCGAGTGAGCCACCTCCAGCACCAATCTCCACCATATCAATTACCGGTATGGAAATTGGCATGCCGGAACCTTTTTTAAACCGGTAGCTACGAGCCACTTCAAACACGCGAGATGTTTTTGGGGTTTGGTTTTTGATCAAGCAAATCTTGGCCGTGGTGCCACCCATATCAAAGGACAAAACTTTGTTGAGACCAAAACGTGCGGCGATATTGGCGGCAAACACGGCACCACCTGCGGGACCTGACTCAACAAGCCGCACTGGAAATTCAGCGGCACTCTCCAACGAAATAATTCCACCGCCAGAATGCATAAGAAAAATTTTGCAAGAAACGCCTTCCGCTCGGAGGCGCCCACCTAACCGACTGAGATAAGATTTCATGAGCGGTTTGATATAGGCATTGGCCACCGTGGTGTTGAAGCGTTCATATTCTCGCATTTGCGGAGAGACTTCGGATGATAGTGAAATCATTACTCCTGGCATTTTTTCTAACAACACATCACGGATCATTTTTTCGTGGGCATCATTTAAGTAAGAGTGGATTAAGCCCACCGCCACGGAAATGTATCCCGCAAGCCGAATATCTTCGACCACCAGCTCTACTTCGGCACGAACCAGCGGCACCAACACATCGCCCCTGGCGCTCACCCGCTCCAACACGGTGAAGCGGCTTTGCCGCGGCAAAAGCGGTTCTGGCAGAACTAAATTTAGATCATACTGCTCAAAGCGCGATTCCGTGCGCATCTCAATCACATCGCGGAAGCCTTGCGTCGTGATTAAGGCCGTCTTGGCGCCTCGCCGCTCGATCAATGCATTGGTCGCCAAAGTGGTGCCGTGAATAATCTGAGTGATTTGCGAAGGTCGAATGGCAGCCTTCACGCAGACTTGGTGCATTCCATCAATAATAGCATCTTCTGGTGCTGCATTAGTGGTAAGAATTTTAGCTGAATATTGACTGGTCCCAATTTCCAAAACCACGTCAGTAAACGTACCGCCAATATCAACACCGAGGCGGGCGGAGTTATTTTGCATATGTTTTAAACTTTCAACTGGAACAGTTTGGTGGGGTAATGGGAATTAAAGATTTTCTAGTTTGGGTGTAAGTTCCAGTCCATCCACGAGTGGTTTACTCGGAAGTGTGGCTTGGTCTTCGTCCGATACAAAAATGCGGTCGTCGCGATCTAGTTGCTTCCCGTTTTTATCGATGAGCCGGATGGTGATATTGTATTGACCCCCTTTTTTCAAGCCCGTGAGTGGATCACTTTGTAATTTATAAGTGAGTTTGCCAGCCAGCGCAGGCAGGCTAACCGTTTGTCTGGCATGTTGACCAGGGAGATCAAATTGCGCTTCAACAGTGCTACCTTCTGGCAACGGATATTTTTGTTGGGCAATCACCACCATCCCTGCCTGTGAATAGCGGTAGTTAAATGTGATGCCACCACCAGCAATTTTCAAATAGTCTTTAGGTCCGGAATCTTCCCCACATGCTGTAAGAATCAAAGCCGCAACGACCCAAACAAACTTATTCATAACTTTTCACTTTCGCGCTGCGCACCAATTCCAGCAAGACCTTCGGGCCGCAGCAAAAGCACGAGGACGATAAATGAAAATACAAACGCATCGCGGTAAGCCGTTGAAAATGTGGCCGACCATAGCACCTCAAGGCCAGCAAGCGAAATAGCTCCCAGAACTGCACCGCGAATAGAGCCGAACCCACCTATAACTGCGGCAAACATCGCTTTAAAGCCAAGCATCAATCCCGACGAAAAACTGGTACCGCCATAGGAAATGGCAGAAATCCATCCCGATACGGCAGCAAGCCCCGCCCCCAACATAAATGTATGGCGCATCACAGCATCCGTATCCACGCCACATAATTTTGCCAGGCGAATTTCTTGAGAACACGCCTGCCAGTTCCGACCAAAGCGCGTGAGCTGCAAAAGCACCGCAAGGCCGATGATACTGGCGACTGTTAAGACAATGGAGAAAACCGTCACGGCAGTGATTTGTAAAGTGAATGGCTCTGGCCAAAATACCACCCGGTTGCCTTGAAACAGCGGAGGAATCCAAATATCGCGACCCCCTGATTGCAAACGCATGAGCTCTTGAATCGCGATTGAAAATCCAATCGCTGCAATCATAAACGCCTGCGAAGAGCGTTTAAGCAGGGGGGCAAAAATGATCTGCGCAGCAACATTGCCGAAGGCGCTCGCGCAGAAGATGGCAATAGCCAAAGAGAATATAGCCGACGGCAATTCATCATAGCCGTTCACCAAACTGGCAAAGCAAACATAGACAGCCGCAAATGAGCCAAACATGGCAACGTCACCAAAGGAGAGGAACACCTTGCGCGTAATCGATTGAATGAGCGCAAAGGCGACAGCAAGTGGCACATAGAATGTAGCCAATTGCACTGTATTTAATAATTGCTGCAGAAAATAGCCGAACTCTTGCGTCATGAGCCTAAGCTAATCACGCGGACACAAAACACTCAATGCTTGAAATGACGAATGCCCGTGAACACCATGGCAAGGCCCGCAGCATCGGCAGCTTTAATAACTTCATCGTCCTTCATGGAGCCACCGGGTTGAATGATAGCGGTGGCACCAGCAGCTGCTGCTGCTTCAATACCATCGGCAAAAGGAAAGAACGCGTCAGACGCTAAAACTGAGCCAGCCACACCGGAAGCATCAACACTTTTGCGAACCGCAATGCGCGTTGAATCAATGCGCGACATTTGCCCGGCACCAATGCCAGTTGTTGCACCATTTTTAGCAAAAACAATAGCATTGGACTTAACGTGTTTTGCAACCCGGAACGCAAATCGGAGATCTTCCATTTCTTGTGGATTGGGTTGGCGCTTACTTACCACCCGCAAATTATTTTCATCATACGAAAGTGAGTCCGTGCTTTGAACCAGTAGAGCTCCGGCAATTGACTTTACGGCCATTGCTGGTGCTATTGTCGTGTAAATATCTTTAAGCAGAAGGAGACGTAGATTTTTCTTTTGGGCTAATATTAGCAAGGCTTCTTCTTCAGCTGCCGGCGCAATGATGACCTCGGTGAAAAGCTTCGAAATTTCTGCCGCAGTCGAACCATCTAATATTCTGTTAAATGCAATAATTCCACCAAACGCACTGGTTGAGTCGCATGCTAGAGCTTTGCGATAAGCCTCAAGTAAAGTGGCCCCGACAGCCACGCCGCAAGGATTTGCATGTTTGACAATAACACAAGCTGGTTGCTCAAATTCACGTAAAGCTTCCAAAGCTGAATCGGCGTCATTAATGTTATTATATGAAAGTTCTTTGCCCTGCGCTTGAATCGCATCAGCAATGCCAGTGCGGTGATCATTGGTTTTATAGAGCGCCGCAACCTGATGCGGATTTTCACCATAGCGCAAGCTTTGTAAAAGCTTGCCACCAAGCGTGAAATAGGCCGGTGTCATCTCACCGTTTTGCATATTGAACCAAGTTGCAATGGCAGAATCGTAAGCTGCAATACGCGCAAAGGCTTTGGCTGCCAATTTTTTACGAAGAGCGAGGCTTGTTCTATTACTTGTCTGCAGCTCGGCAATCACCACTTGATAGTCTGCTGGATCAACGACAACCGTAACGCTGCTATGGTTCTTGGCCGCCGCGCGGATCATAGCTGGCCCACCCACATCGATATTTTCGATCGCTTCATCGAAGTCTGCATGTCTGGCAACAGTCGCTTCAAATGGATAGAGATTGACCACCAGTAAATCGATGTCAAAAATCTCATGATCCGATTTGGCCTTCTGATGTTCTGCATTGCCGCGCACATTCAGCAGCCCGCCATGTATTTTGGGGTGCAGTGTTTTTACGCGACCATCCATAATCTCGGGAAACCCAGTTAACGCTGAAACGTCCCTGACCGGGAGCCCTGCTGCTTTCAAACTGGCAGACGTGCCTCCGGTTGAGATCAGTTCCACCCCCAATGAGCTGAGCGCTGATGCCAGCTCTACCAATCCGGTTTTGTCAGAAACAGAAAGCAAGGCGCGGGTGATGGGCTGGTCGGTCATTGAGGGCTCCAATAGATGTGCCGACCCTTAGAGCATTCAGGCCAGAATAAAAATAAAATCCGCAGTCTGTTGCCTAAGATAAAAGATCAGGTTCGGCGGGTTTCTTGCGCTGTGGAGATTTGGATAATTTGGCCTGCCTCTTGAATGCCCAGTTCATTTTGCCAATCGCCACACTTGTAATCTTTAGCACAGTTCCATTTTTCTCAACATGCACTTCACCACCGCGCAAGGAGAGATTCCAAATTGACTTATCAGGTTCAATCAACATCACTCCACCTTCGCGCCGCGCGGCAATTTTAACCTGCGGCGCTAGGATGAAGGTAATTTCAATTGCTCTATCGAACCGGTCTTCTACGCGAAAGTCGGTACCGTCTTTGCTTAGGAAATAGATGCGTTCATTACTTTCACTTTGGATGACTTGCAGTGCCACACCGTGTTGAGAATCGTGAAGGTGAGTTAGAGTTTCATGGATTGGACTTTCGCAAACCGAGGTGAATAGCCTTTGTTCGCCAATAGAAAACTCAAATGCGTGGTCTTTTTGAGTATCGATAAACAGGTTCGATTTTTCGCCAACAAGGCGCGCGTAACCAGCTTGAGAAGCGAGTGTGGGTGGCACTGCATGAGAGTCAAACGCCTTTAAACTGGCAATGCGGTGACATTGCTGGTCAGTGCTGAATACTGATGAGAGTTCACCATCTTCCTGTGTCATCATCGCAAGCATTGGATGCATGCGCTGCAGGGCATCTTTAGCCGCCGCAGGAAAAACGTGACGATTGAGTTTCATCGCATCCTGCAAAGGCGACAGCAGCATCATAGCATCAATCATGTCCAATGGATCTCGTGTCAGCATGCCACCATCGGCGGTTGCTAACTCTTTGATTGCAGCGTTCAAGGCCTCGCTAGCGGTTTGCAAAAGTTTCTCGAATCCATAAAATGCTGTGCACAAATAAAGCCCGGCAAGCGCTTGCAGAAAGGCCTCTTGAGCGCTGCGGGCATTTAACCGATTCAGGCGACTACTCATCTTCGATATCAAGCTGAAAAACTCTGCTTGTGATTGCGCATCCGCAGATCGTGCTAATATTTGGCCATGGGTGCAAAGGGCGATGATCGCGCGGCTCAAGATCACTAAACTTTGGCGGGATTTGCTAGTCTTTGCCCAACGCCCAACCAACCTCAGGGCAAAATGGACATGTAGTTTTCGTTTGCTAATTGTGAAATGCCTGAGCCAGCTGAGATTGTAGAGTGAAGCTTGCCAGTGATCACTTCCCATTGTTTCAACAAACAGAAGGGGAGCGGCTGTTACTATACATTCATCGGAAAAGCAGAACTCACCTGCATACATAGCAAAAGCGCTGGCTTCTTCTCTGTGTTCGAGACAGGCAATGGCCTGACCGAAACCGACGGCCTTTAGTTGCGGGCCGAATGGCAAAGATTTTCGCACTGCCTTTAATATGGGTTGGGCTAACCCAAAATGCGCAGGTCTTTCTACGACGCCAAATATACCGCGATCAGCCATGTGAAGCTTCGTCTAACCCTGAGCTGTTTCATTGAGAAGATTGAGCTTCGCTGGTTTATGGTTAATGAAGTGCTAATATTGCGGGCTTATGCTAGAATTTTCTGTGGAGAGCTGTGATGGAGAAACTGAAATTAAGTGATGCCGCAAAGCGAGCGTTAGCTGAGGCAAAATTGCGCCGCGAGAAAGCCGAAACGGTGAGACTGCCGCGCGAGTTTGGTGGCGGAAAAGGGCTCGAGCCCACGCGGTTCGGTGATTGGGAAAAAAACGGCATAACTTCAGATTTTTAGCGACATGGAGCGGATACTTAATTCAGCGCAACTCGAGCAGGCAACACTGGTCCTCTGCGAAAGGGAGCCATGCTTCAGAATAATTTATGAACGCCATGGTATTCCGTCCTTAAGAACAGCACCAGACGGACTGGAAGGGCTGCTGATGATTATTACCGAGCAGTTTTTATCGCTAAAAGCAGCGGCCAGTATTTGGGGTCGATTGAAGCTTCGATTGGGAAGTTGCCAAGCCGCTAAGGTTTTAGCCTGTGGAGAATCAGAACTTGTAAGTCTGGGCTTGTCAGGCACTAAAGCCAAAGCCTTCCAAGCTGCAGCCAGCTGCAATTTTGATTTCAATGGATGTGATGAGGCCAAAGTTTCAAAAAAACTTTGTGCCATTCACGGTGTTGGGCCGTGGACTGCTGATATTTATCTCTTGTCGGTTTTAGGAGCTGCAGACGCTTGGCCGAAGGGTGATTTAGCATTGAGAATCGCTATTCAAGATATTCTACAACTACCACTGCGCCCGAAAATATCGGAGATGGATGCTCTAGCTGAAGCATGGCGGCCTTATCGCGCGGTTGCGGCTAGGCTCTTGTGGAGCCACTATCGGCACCTCAAGGGCATTGAGCAAGCCTAATTATGCCCCTTCACACAAGCGTTATAGGCATTATAGTAATGATATCAGATAGGTTGAAAGGAGGTTTTCCTTGTATCAAGCGCCGATCGCGTTAGAAGCTTGCCCTGCATTGGTTCTCAATGCCGACTATCGGCCTTTGAGCTACTATCCCTTGTCCTTGTGGAGCTGGCAGGACGCAATCAAAGCTGTGTTTCTCGAGCGCGTAAATATAGTCTCAGAATATGACCGTGTGGTGCATTCCTCCAGCGCTGAATTCAGGTTACCCAGTGTTGTTTCTCTCAAGACCTACGTAAAGCCATCAAGAACTCCGGCTTTCACAAGATTCAATGTTTTTCTGCGAGACCGTTTCGAATGCCAATATTGCAGCACGGGTGAAGACCTAACCTTTGATCATGTTATTCCGCGCTCCAAGGGTGGCCAGACAACCTGGGATAATGTGGTTGCGGCCTGTTCACCTTGCAATCTGACCAAAGGTGGCTATTTGCCCAAGCAGGCCCAAATGTTTCCCAAAAATTGGCCAATCTGCCCCACGGTCAATCAACTCCACTCCAACGGCAGGTTGTTTCCACCCAACTATTTGCACGAAAGCTGGATGGATTATCTTTATTGGGATGCAGAGCTTGACCCATAGGCTTTGCGAAACGCTAAAGCTGACACACAGGCGGAAATGATTGCATTCCATCCCGCCAGCGAAAAACCCAAAATTCGGAGTGCTGGCTGATCACACATCACAGCTTTCTTGGTGAGGTCGGGCAGTCCCCCGCTAAAACCGCCACCCGTGCAGGTGGTTGGTCCCTGCCACCACTTCCATTCCACGCCGGAATGATAGATTCCAAATATCATACTGCCAAACATGATGAGGCCAATAAGATAAAGCCCTCCACGTTGGGATTTTTTATCGAGCAGTGAAAAAATCAGGCTGAGGGGAATGACGGCATAATAGGCATAGCGTTGCATCAAACACAGCTCGCAGGGTGCATAACCCATATATTCAAATCCATAGGCGCCCAAAAGTATGGCCGTTGTTATGAGAAAGGTCGCAAGCAAGATCTGTCGGCGAGACACTGAATTCAACATGCAAAAGCTCCAGATTGTCCAAGGAATTTGACCGCAAAATACAGCCCAATTAAAATGGCAGCAGCAAGGCCGGCAATCAATCCCAAGCGCTTCTCAATGAAGCTCTTTATTGGCTCACCATAACGCCGCAAAGCCCAAGCCAAGGCAAAGAATCTCGCTCCCCTCGCAAATATGCAGGACAGAACAAAAAAGACAAAACTGATATGGGCAACGCCCGCAAGAATGGTGACGATTTTAATTGGCGGAAGATGAGTCAAGCCAGATGTTGTGAGCAGAACCAATAAAGTTTGATCGCTGGTGCAGGTTTTTAAGTGCTCGAATTCCGCAAGCTTGCCATAAAACTGCAACACTGGTTTGGCAAACGCTTCATAAGCGTAAAACCCAAGCATATATCCTGCAATTCCGCCTAAGGTGGAAGCAACAGTCGCAACCAAAGCATAACGATAAGCACGATTGGGTCTGGCCAATGCCATGGGCAGAAACAAAACATCGGCCGGCACGAGAAAAACCGAGCTTTCAACAAAAGCAATAAAAGCCAGCCAAACTTCAGCAGTTTTGCGCGCGGCCAGTGAAAGGGTCCAAGCATAGAGTCTTTGTAACATCGTGAAATTTAATCCATCTCAGGTTTAGTACGGCGCAAGTTTTTGGTTTGTCCGCGTTTGACTTTAGTTTGAAGTCGCTTCAGGGTGGAAGAATAAGTCGGTTTGGTTGCCCGTCTCGCCTTAGGCCGAATAAGTGATTTCTGCAAAATCACCACCAACTTTTCCAACGCCAAAGCCCTGTTGCGTTCTTGTGATCTGAATTCTTGGGCCTGGATAACCAGAATATTGTCGAGAGTAAGCAAACGCCCAGCCAAACTTGCAAGTCTCAGCCTCGCGTCTTCTGGCAAGCCTGAAAGTGAGACATCATAACGCAGCTCAACAGCAGTCGAGACTTTGTTGACATTTTGTCCACCAGGCCCTGAAGCCCGCATGAATGTCTCTTTGATGTCGCGTTCGTCAATATGGAACGAATCAGAAATTCGGATCATTTGTGTTGTAAAGCGCCTTTCTGGTTGACGGCGCAAGCTTCATAGCATTAGAGAGGGCCAATTAGCCCTTGTGGTGGAATGGTAGACGCGACGGACTCAAAATCCGTTTCCGAGAGGAGTGGGGGTTCAAGTCCCTCCAAGGGCACCAACACCTAAAATAAAAACAAGTTTGGTCTTGCCGCAACTTGACCGCAATCATGGTGGATTGAATGGAAATCTTGGGCTAGCCCTATTGCATATCAACTCTTAACAAAATCAGGCTGGATGTCAGTGGCGCCATACTTACGATTTTTGATTGGAATATTTTTAGGCTGTGCTTTCATTACGAATGCCGGCGCTAACAATGGAACTGGCCCATCGCTTTTATTTGACGCCCGCACGGGTGAGGTCTTCAACCAAGATAGAGCCGGTGAGCCATGGTATCCAGCATCACTAACCAAACTGATGACCGCCTACGTAATTTTCAAAAAGATCAAGGCTGGTCAGTTGCGTTTAGATCAAGAAGTTCCAATTTCTAAATTGGCCTTTGCACAACCACCAAGTAAGCTAGGCTTACCAGTTGGCAAGTCCGTTACGGTAGATTTCGCCTTACAAGCGATGTTGGTCTATTCAGCCAATGATATGGCCTATGTATTAGCTGAAGGTGCCAGTGGCTCTGTTGCGGCCTTTGCCAATGACATGAATAATATTGCTCGTGACTTGGGCTTAAACGCCAGCCATTTCGTAAATCCAAATGGCCTGCCTGATCCACGCCAAATCACCAGTGCCCGCGATATCGGCATTATTGCGGCACTTCTGATAAATGAATTTCCTGAACACGCTCACTATTTTAAGCAGGAATTTGTTATGGTCGGCAAGCGCAAATTCTCAAACCATAACCGACTCATTCGAACCATGCCGGAAGCTGTCGGCATGAAAACTGGTTTCATATGCAGCTCTGGCTATAATCTCGTCGGCTCTGCCATTAAAGATGGACGACAGTTAGTCTCAGTTGTGCTTGGAGCGCGAAATGGCGGACAGCGCGCTGCAATTTCAAAGGAAATGCTGGAGTCTGCATTCACAAGGCTGCCCGATCCTTCACAAGGCAAAGTGGCCGAAATAGTCGATCAATCCTACGGCGCCATTGTTCCTGCAGATATGGGTGCAGCTGTTTGCAAAGGGAGGCCGCCAACTTCACTCGTCAACACCCATGACATCGCCGGCTGGGCCATTTCATTTGGCACCTATGATACCCTTGTCAAAGCCGATATGGCATTACGTGGGCGGCTTCTAGCACCCGCAGGCATAGATGCGATGGGCAAGCATGGTGTTGTAAAAATGCCCGGTGGTGCAGGCTTTGCGGCCATGTTCTGGGGCATTGATCAAGCGACAAGTCTCTCCATGTGCAGCCTATACCGCATCGACGGGGCCACCTGCGATGTGTTGCCAGCTGAGCTCGTAACTCAAATTGCTTTATCAGCTCCGCAAGAAGTGACGATTCCTGAAGCGACGACTGATGAGGGTTCAGACTTTGAACGCCCACCTCCACCACCTAAGCGCAAAAAGCATAAATCCAAGTAATCAGAGATCGCTGAACTTTCGGGATTTGTCGAGCATGATGCGAATTGTATCAAGCTCACGCACTGACTGATAAAGTTTCTCAGATAGATTTTGTAAAACAGCGCGGCCAAAATCAGGATATTCTTTGGCAACTTTCAAAAACAGTTCGTGGCTAATGCGCGCAGTTGAAACAATGTCACGTGCTGTTGCCGTAATAGAATAATGCCCAGCACCGATCATTGCCGTTTCACCCAAAAATGCCCCAGGCTCTGCCACTCCAATATCATGGTCATTTTCACGAAGTGACACTTTGCCATTGAGCAACACAAAGGCTGCGCGGGCTTTTTTTCCTTGCGTCATTAAATCTTCGCCAATGGAAAATTCTTGGCGCTCAGCTGTGAAGGCCATAATTTGCAAAGGCACTGCATCGCAATTCCTAAAAATTGCAATTTGCCGCAAGGTTTCAGCATCTGCCAAAACGCCCATATTATTTCCCAACCCCAAATCAATTCTTGTCTCTTTGACCGCCAAATCGCGCGAGAATCAAGAGAGTGAATCAAGGAACCAACTTATAGCCCCCACCTTCAGTCACCAGAATTTCGGCATGCGCTGGGTCTCGTTCTATTTTCTGGCGCAGGCGGTATATGTGAGTTTCCAATGTGTGTGTAGAAACACCGGCATTATAGCCCCACACATCTTGCAGCAAAGTCTCGCGCGAGATTGCCTGCTCGCCTGAACGATAAAGAAACTTAATGATCGACGTTTCCTTTTCCGTGAGCCGAATTTTCTTATTGTCATCCCGCACCAGAATTTTAGATGCCGGTTTGAATGTATAGGGCCCAATTTGGAAAACAGCATCTTCGCTGTGTTCATGCTGGCGAAGGTGCGAGCGAATCCGCGCCAGCAAAACTGCAAATCGAAAAGGTTTGGTTACATAGTCATTGGCTCCAGAATCCAATCCTAAAATTGTATCGGAATCAGAACCTTGTGCCGTCAACATGATAATCGGCCCCTTGAAGCCATTGCGCCGCATAATTTTGCAAGCCTCTCTGCCATCCATATCGGGCAGATTTACATCAAGCAGAACAATATCAGCGTGGTCAGCCTTGAGTGCCTTCACACCGGCCGTGGCAGTTGCGGTATCCACCACAGTAAACTCGTCATGCAAACCAAACTGCTCTTTCAGTGTTTCGCGCAACATATCATCATCATCAATAATGAGTAATTTTTTGGTAGTGGACATGGGGTTAAAGTCTCGCAATTATGAATGTGGGCAGTTAGATCGAAACAACGCTGGATCGCAACACAACTCACCGTGAGCAAAACTATAACATATCTTCACGTTTTCGCGAGAAATGCGTGTGCAAGCCGTGGCTTCCTAAAAATAGGCCACACAAGCTATCCTTGTCTGCTCGGAAAGTCAGGCCGCCGCTATGTCAAACGGGAAGGCGATAACGCTAGCCCCAGGGGCAAGTGGAAGCTGGAGCGGCTCTATTATCGGCCCGACAAAATGGGCAGACCATTTTCGAGGCTGAGATCGAAAGCTCTTAACACCAGAGATGGCTGGTGTGATGCAGCTGGACATGGCCTCTATAATCGCTACGTGGCTCTCCCCCACAATGCATCCCATGAAATCCTATGGCGCAAAGATCAGGCTTATGATGTAGTTGTCACCACCAATCATAACCAGCGTCCGCGGATACAATTTGCCGGGAGCGCCATTTTCCTGCATGTGATAAAGGCTGGTGCCGCCGGAACCGCAGGCTGCATAGCGCTCTCAGAAAAACATCTGCGCCAGGTTTTAACCCGCTGCGGCCGCCACACTTATTTGGTAATTTGACGCGCCCCAAATATCGCAGAGCCAACGCGAACCAGTGTTGCACCCTCGGCAATGGCGATTTCAAAATCGGCGCTCATCCCCATGGAAAGTTGCTGTAAGTGATTGCGCTCGGCGATTGTCTTCAACATCTTAAAATGCGGGCGTGGATTCTCTTCAAGCGGTGGAATGCACATCAGCCCTACAATATTTAAACCATATTGTTTTAGACATGCCGCAATAAACCCATCGGCAGCTTCAGGCAAAATGCCAGCTTTCTGTGGTTCAGCGCCTGTGTTCACTTGCACATAAAATCGCAACGCCCTGTCTTGGGCGTTGCATTCTTTGGCCAAGGCCGCAGCAATTTTTGGGCGATCAACAGTCTGAATAACGTCAAAAAGCTTAACAGCTTCCGCAACCTTATTGCTCTGCAGAGGTCCAATCAAATGAAGCTCCACATCAGGATATTCTGCTAGGAGGTGCGGCCATTTTTCCGTGGCCTCTTGGACTCGGTTTTCGCCAAACCGTCTCTGCCCAGCTTTAAGAACCGGGCGAATGTCTCTATCGCCATAGGTCTTGCTGACGGCGACCAATTGAATGGGGAATGGGATGCAGTTTTTGACGGTTTGGAAAGCTTCGCTCATGGCCAAACTTATGGCTGCGCTTGCGGGGGATTTCAAGGACTGGTACGGGAGTGCACTGAACTGACCCACAAAGGATTCCTACGTGACCACCGAGCGCTATAACCACCGCGAGACTGAACCAAAATGGCAAAGTTTTTGGACAGAGAATCGTTGTTTTGAGGCCAAAGAAGATTATTCAAAGCCGAAATATTATGTGCTCGAAATGTTTCCCTATCCTTCAGGCCGCATCCACATGGGCCATGTGCGCAACTATACCATGGGAGACGTGATCGCGCGCTTCCGCAGGGCTTGTGGATTTAATGTACTTCATCCGATGGGCTGGGACGCTTTTGGAATGCCGGCTGAGAATGCTGCCATTGAGCGCGGCATACACCCTAAAACTTGGACTTACGAAAACATTGCCACGATGCGCGGCCAGCTTAAATCAATGGGCCTTTCATTAGATTGGAGCCGGGAATTTGCGACCTGCGATCCGTCTTATTATATGCACGAACAAGCCATGTTCATTGATTTTATGAAGGCAGGTTTAGCAGAGCGCCGCGTATCACTGGTGAATTGGGATCCAGTTGACCAAACTGTTTTGGCCAATGAGCAAGTGATTGACGGCAAGGGCTGGCGCTCAGGTGCAATTGTTGAAAAGCGCGAGCTCGCCCAATGGTTCTTGAAAATCACAGATTATGCTGAAGATTTATTGAGTGCTTTGGATGGCCTCAGCACTTGGCCAGAAAAAGTGCGTTTGATGCAGAAAAACTGGATCGGCCGTTCCGAAGGCATGACCTTCACATTTGAGCTTGAAGATGCGAACGGCAAAAAGCTTGATGAAGGCCTGACGGTTTACACCACCCGTCATGACACAATTTTTGGTGCGAGTTTCTGTGCGGTCTCTGCTGATCATGCTTTGTCAAAGCGCGCCGCCGAAACTAATCCGGCACTTACAGAATTCCGCAAGGAAGTTGCAGCCTTAGGCACGAGCGAAGAGAACATTGAGCGCGCCGAAAAGCGCGGCTGTCCGCTCGGTATATTCGCAAGACATCCATTTCGCAAAGATGTTTTACTTCCCGTCTATGCGGCTAATTTCGTGTTGATGGGTTATGGGGAAGGCGCATTATTTGGCTGCCCCGCCCATGACCAACGTGACATAGATTTTGCCAATAAATACAATCTACCAATCATTCCAGTTGTTGCACCGCGCGGCACTGATGCAGCTAAATTCAAAATCACCACAGAACCTTATCTCGAAAAAGATGGCGAGGAATCTGTATTAATCAATTCAGATTTTCTGGATGGCTTTACGGTGGAACAGGCTAAAGCCGAAGTGGCATCACGCTTCGAAGCCGCAGGCATTGGTAAGCGCACTGTGAATTTCCGACTTCGTGATTGGGGTGTATCTCGTCAGCGTTATTGGGGTTGCCCTATTCCGGTGATCCACTGCAAAACTTGCGGCATTGTGCCAGTGCCAAAATCTGCACTTCCCGTTGAGCTGCCAGAAGATGTAAAGTTTGAGAAGCCGGGTAATCCCTTGGCGCACCATCCAACTTGGAAGCACGTGAACTGCCCAAATTGCAATTCGCCCGCTGAGCGCGAAACCGATACGTTTGATACTTTTATCGATTCCTCCTGGTATTTTGCCCGGTTCACTTCTCCCCGCGATGCTGATCCTGTAAATGCTGAAGCTGCAAAATATTGGTTGCCGGTCGATCAGTATATTGGTGGGGTCGAACATGCGATTTTGCATCTGCTCTATTCGCGCTTTTACGCGCGCGCCATGCACAAGACTGGCCATCTAAACGCAGATGAGCCTTTTGCCAGCCTCTTCACCCAAGGCATGGTGATCCACGAAACATTCAAAACAGAGAATGGCGATTGGGTACTGCCGTCTGACGCTATCCACATGGATGGCGGCTGGATTCATGCCAAGACCGGTGAGACCCTGATTGTGGGCGGCGTTGAAAAAATGTCAAAGTCCAAGCGCAATGTCGTGGACCCTGATACGATTATCGCATCATATGGTGCTGACACTGCCCGGTGGTTCATGTTGTCTGATACTCCACCAGAGCGTGACATTGAATGGACCGAGGCTGGTGCCGAGGGCTCGTGGCGTTTTACGCAGCGCATCTGGCGCATGGTGAATGAAATAGCCGAGCTGCCTAAGGCCTCTGTTAGAATGGGCGTGGATGGTTTGGCATTGCGTCGTACAGCGCACCGCACTGTAGCGGCAATCACGGCTGACCTGAATGGCCTGCGTTTCAATAGAGCCATTTCACGTGTCTACGAATTAACCAATGCCATCGGCCCGGCTCTTCAGACAGCTGATAAATCTTTGGATTTGATTGGGGCTTTGCGTGAAGCTGGAAATTTCTTAGTGCTTCTCATGGCCCCAATGATGCCACATCTGGCTGAGGAATGTTGGGCTCTGCTTGGCCACAAAGATGCGGTCGTGAACACGATTTGGCCTGAAGTTAATGCTGATTTGATAGCAGTAGATGAAATAACTTTGGCAGTTCAAGTTAATGGGAAACGCCGCGATGAAATTACCGTGCCAAAGAATGCAGATCGCGCTATGCTCGAGGCCAAGGTTCTTGAGTTGGATAATATCAAACGCGCTCTTGAGGGCAAGATTTTGAAAAAGGTAATTGTGGTTCCAGATCGGATCGTCAACATTGTCTGTGTGGATGCATGATGAATTACGCGCGCTACTCAATTTTATTTTTGCTTTTGTTTTTAGCTGGCTGTGGCTCTTACCGCCCGCTTTATGGAACCACTGCGGATGGCGGCAGCGTGGTAAATGAACTTTCCGGTTTGGCGGTAAGTGAACAGAAAACCCGCGCCGGTCAATTGGTGCGCAACGATATTTTGTCGGGTATTCGTTCAGATGGCCCTACCCGTTATCAATTGCGCTTAACCCCAACGGAAACAACAACTGCTGTTTCGTCTCTTGCTGGCACCAACGTGAAACGTCTAAAATATATTTTGTCGGCCGCTTTTGAACTGGTGGATTTAACCAGTGGCAAAGTCATCAAACAAGGCACGAGTTTTTCGAATATTTCATATGACTCCGTACGAGAACCAGTGGCTGATTTACAAGCCGCAAACAATGCGCGCGATCGCGCGGCCAAAGAAGTGGGACAAGATTTGCGCCTGCGTTTGGCCGCTGCTTTATCTGCAAATGCGAGCTGAAGTATAAACCGTGGCGATTTTGCGAGCTGAAGATTTCGCGAGTTTTCTGAAGCGGAAAGTCGCTACCATGAATGGCGTGCTCATTCATGGCGGCGATCCAACCACAATTGCTGCTCTCGCCCGCCAAGCCGCGCAAGTTGTTATGCGTGGCGATGAGCACATGTCTGGTTTGCTGCGCTTTGAAATGTCTTCGCTCAAAGAGGATCCCAGCAGACTTCTCGATGAGTTTTATGCATTGTCTTTGCTCGGTGATCGTCGCGCTCTGCTGATCGAGGGTGCAGATGATGCTGCACTGAAGTTTTTGAGTCCCGTGATTGCGAGTGGTACAATTGCCAATTTTGTAATTCTTGTGGCCGAGAGTTTGAGCAAAACATCAAAGCTTCGGGTGGCATGTGAGGCCGCTGAACTCTTTGGCAGCCTCGTGATCTATCCCGAAGACGAGGCGGCTCAGGCGGCGCGGATCAAACGGCTTTTTTCCGCTGATGGTCTGGCCTGGTCAGGCGATTCAGAACAGTTGTTTTACGCAACAGTGGGCACCGACCGTGCCGCTGTTGATCAAGAGGCAGCCAAGCTGGCGCTTTATTGTTTAGGCGCTACTCAAATCTCTGAATCTGATGTGGCAGCAATTTGCGGTGACACGGCAGCATTTGGAACAGATGAATTAATTGATTCAGTTTTGGCCGGTGATCTGGATTCTGCCGACAGAATGGGTGCCAGTCTCGAAACTGATTCGGCTGGGGCACGTGGTGTCTTGCCAGTTCTTCTCTTGCACTTAACTAAGCTTCAGGCCCTACAAATAGAAATTGAACGAGGTGCCACCGCCGATTTGGTAGTTCGCAATTCCAAACCAACTATTTTCTTCAAGCGCCAAAATGCGGTGAAGGCCCAGTTGCGCAAGTTTAATCTCCAAGCCTTGATGGCCATGCAACAATCTATCGCGACTGCCATTTTGCAAAGCCGCAAACACGCTGATTTGTGGGAGGCCATTACCAGCCGAGTGCTTTTATCTATAGCGCGCTCGGCTGGAAATTGATTAGCCAGCGGCACCTGTCAAGCGCCGGACAATTTCATCAAGTTGATCAAGATTTTTGTATTGAATATTGACCGCTCCACCAGCGCCATTGTGCTTAATAAGAACCCCAAGGCCAAGTGCGTCGCTCACATTTTTTTCTAATGCGCGAGTATCAGCATCTTTTTCTGACTTGGGGAGTTTGCCTGCTTTGGGCGATTGACCACGCGCCAAGTCTTCGGCTTGGCGCACAGTAAGGTTGAGCGCAATAATTTTGTCGGCCAGATCAATTGGCGTTTCAGTTGCTATCAATGAACGTGCATGGCCCGCAGTTAAGCTGCCATCTTCAATTTGTTTTTGAATAGCTTCAGGCAGGCTCATCAACCGCATCGTATTAGCAATATGGCTGCGGCTCTTGCCAATGGCGTCAGCCAGTTGTTGCTGTGTGTAGCCATACTGTTCAAGCAATTGGCGGTAGGCCCTAGCCTCTTCCAAAGCATTCAAATCGCTGCGCTGTATATTTTCAATAAGTGCAATTTCAAGCGTTTCTTTGTCGTCAAGTTCTCGTATCAAAACTGGCACATCATGAATGCCTGCGCGTTGGCTTGCGCGCCAGCGGCGTTCACCAGCTACAATTTCAAAGTTGCCGTCGGCCCGCGGGCGAACAACAAGTGGCTGCAACAATCCTTTGTCTCGCAGCGACTTGGCAAGGCTTTCCAAATCTTCCTCGGCAAAATGTTTGCGTGGATTATTAGGATTAGGATGCAAAAGTTCGATAGGCACATGGCGAAGGCTGCGAATATCTTGTACGACCGCTTCTTCTGAGGTGTCATCACCGATGAGAGCCGCAAGCCCCCGCCCTAATCTACGTTTTTGTACCTGATTCATGCTTTAGTTCCTATTATTCTTGCACTCGAAATGTTTCGCTTCCGAATCGACTATGCCGCCCGTAATTCGCGCTCGCGCCGAATAACTTCTGAGGCCAGTTTAATGTAGGCCTGTGATCCAACACAAGTATGATCGTAAAGTAATACAGGTTTTCCGTATGACGGTGCTTCAGAGATTCTCACATTGCGCGGTATGACTGTTTGATAGACTTTGTCTCCCAACACCCCTCGAACATCTTCTGCCACCTGTTCAGAAAGGCTATTGCGCTTGTCAAACATGGTCAGCACTACGCCTTGAATTGTCAGGCGTGGATTGAGCGTTATACGCACCCGTTCTACTGTTTTGAGAAGCTGGCTCAAGCCTTCAAGTGCAAAGAACTCACACTGCAGCGGTACTAATATGGCATCGGCAGCCGTTAGTGAATTGATCGTGAGTAAGTTGAGTGATGGAGGGCAATCAATTAAGATATAGCTGTAAGATTTCTGCGGCAGCATGCGCGCAATAGCGTCAGCTAAGCGATGGGTTTTTCGGTCAAGATCCGCAAGTTCAATTTCAGCTCCCAAGAGATCAATTGTGGAGGGCGCGCAGTCTAGCCGCGGTATGGCTGATTCGATGATGACTTGGGATAGTTCTGCCTCGCCAATCAAAACATGATAGGACGATTTTTGGTTTGCTCTTCGCGCAATACCAAGCCCCGTGCTGGCATTACCCTGCGGATCGAGATCAACCACCAAAACAGTCTCTCCAACAGCAGCCAGTGCTGTACCAAGGTTAATTGCAGTTGTCGTCTTGCCCACACCACCTTTTTGATTGGCAACAGCGAGAATGCGCGGAGCAAGTTGAGCGTCATCAGACATGGGTGATTTCCTTTACTGCCAATATGACTGCCAGTGGATCAGTCACACTGGTATGGGACTCAGATGTGATCTGCCAAGTTCTAGCAGCTTCATTGAGTTCCGTGTCAATATCTTGTCCCTTGTGGAAAAGACCAATAGCTCCAGCTTGTAAAAAGGGCGAGGCTAAATTCAACAGCAACGGCAGCGGCGCAAAGGCCCGCGCTGTGACCACCTGAACCTTTGGCATTTCGGCAGGAGCTTTTTGTGGTTCCAATCTTTCGCGGTGAACCACACCAGCGCATTTCATCTGGCGCAGGGCCTCACTTAGAAAGGCCGCCTTTTTTGCGTTTGCTTCATACATGTGAACAGTCGCTGGCTGGGTTGCAGCGAGAATCAGCGCTGGCAGCCCGGCACCAGAGCCCAGATCGGCAATTGCCGTGGTGCCTTGGGGCAAATACGGCAAGAGTTGCAAACTATCGATCACATGCCGTTGCCAAACAACGCCAATAGTTGAAGGTGCAATCAGGTTGATGTGCTTTTGCCACTCCAAGAGGAGGCGCACGTATATTTCCAACCGGTCCAAGGATTCACGTGAAACATTAAAGCGTGAAAGTTGATCTAACGAAGGAGTTTCCACGGCCTATGCAACCTTGGTTGTTTTGGACTTCTTAATTGCATTCAGCAGGCACGCAAGTCCTGCCGGGGTCATACCGTCAATGCGTTGGGCCTGACCTAAATTTTCTGGCTTCACCCTTGCCAATTTCTGGCGTAGCTCAATAGAAAGACTTGGTATGGCGAAATAGTCTATATCTGTTGGAAGAGGGTAGGACTCTTCCATGCGCAGAACGTCAATTTCATGATTCTGGCGATCCATGTAGCCAGAATAGAGCGCATCTGCCTCCAAAGCTTCTTGGGCAAAAGCCGGTAGATTTCCAATTTCTGGCCAGAGCTCTATCACTCGCGCCAATCCCACATCCGGCATCGCGATCAGGTCTAAAGCATTGCGAGACTTGCCATCTTGATTAACCCTTAAGCCTAGTTTCGCCGCAGCTGAAGAGGTTAGTGAAAGGCCGGTTGCCAGATTTCGGGCCCGCTCCAGAGTTGCCAGCTTCTCTTTGAACTTGGATTCACGTGAAACACTGACAATACCAAGCTGAGCTCCAATAGGCGTCAAGCGCTGGTCTGCATTATCAGCCCGCAAAGCTAACCGATATTCAGCACGCGATGTAAACATCCGGTAAGGCTCAGCCACGCCACGCATGACAAGATCATCAATCATCACGCCCAAATATCCATCGGCGCGATCAAAGGTGACACCTTTATCACCAGATGCAATACGCGCCGCGTTCAGCCCTGCCACCACGCCTTGTGCGGCCGCTTCTTCATATCCAGTCGTCCCATTAATTTGGCCAGCCAAATAAAGACCAGGCAGGCGCTTCACTTCTAAACTATGCGAAAGTTCACGTGGGTCCACATAATCATACTCAATGGCGTAACCGGGACGAATAATCCGCACCTGCTCCAAACCTGGCATGGAGTGGATAAAGGCTTCCTGCACATCTTCGGGTAATGACGTCGAAATGCCGTTTGGATAAACCGTGTCATCATCAAGTCCTTCCGGTTCCAAAAACACTTGATGCGCAGATTTTTCTTTGAACCGGTGAATCTTATCTTCAATTGACGGGCAATAGCGCGGACCTGTTCCGCTGATCTGGCCGGAATAGAGCGGCGAGCGCAAAATATTATCTGCAATAATCTGGTGAGTCTTGGCAGTCGTTGTCGTGATGTAACAGGAAATTTGCGGTGTGGTGATTTTATCAGTCAGGAATGAGAAGGGCACTGCTGGGTCATCTCCCTTTTGCTCTTCCAAAATTTTCCAATTGATTGTCTTGCCATCCAACCGCGCTGGCGTACCCGTCTTCAACCGCCCCAGCACAACACCAACTTGAGCCATCTGTTCAGACAGACCACGCGCCGGAGATTCTCCAACACGACCAGCCGCGATTTGTTTTTCGCCAATATGAATTAAGCCATTGAGGAATGTGCCGGTGGTCAGAACCACAGCAGCACAGCGCAACGCTCGTCCATCTTCAGTGCGAACACCACACACACGGTCATTTTCAATGATCAGAGAGAAGGCAGCTCCCGCAACAATTTCTAGATTGTCGTGCTCGGAAAGAACCCGTTGCATGGCGTTGCGATAGAGTTTGCGATCGGCCTGCGCACGTGGCCCCCGAACTGCAGGTCCCTTAGATCTGTTAAGGAGCCGAAACTGAATCCCAGCTTCATCGGCCACCCGCCCCATCAACCCATCAAGGGCATCAATTTCACGAACCAAGTGGCCCTTGCCCAATCCACCGATCGCTGGATTGCACGACATTTCTCCGATGGTCGATTGCTTGTGTGTGAGCAGTGCCGTCTTGGCGCCAAAACGCGCCGAAGCCGAAGCTGCTTCACAGCCCGCATGTCCACCACCAACAACGATCACATCAAACACAATTTTAATCTTTCATTAAGAAGGCGGCACATTTAGTCCGTCCACGGACGAAGGTCAAAGAAAGATTCGTTTCACGTGAAACATTACTTACCAATACAGAATTCTGAAAAAATCTTACCGAGCAAATCTTCGACGTCTATACGCCCCGTGATTGAAGAGATTGCACGAGTTGCCTTGCGTAAATCCTCCGCAATCAATTCCAGGGGTCGCTTCTCATCAGCAAGAGAATCATTGAGCAGCCGAATCGTTTCCTTAACTGCCACCACATGGCGATCACGCACAACAATAGCATTATTCGCCACAGAGGTTCGCAGTTGAATTAAATTCTTCAAAACTTCTGTCAACTGATTCAAACCATGGCCATACTTTACTGAAACCTGAATCGCTTCATCGTTACGCATCCGACTCGAATCTAAATCAATCTTATTGCGAACCAAAACATCCGGGCTTCGCTCAGGCCCTACCTCGTCAACCACATCTGCGGCCGTCACCCACACAACTATGTCGGCATCACGTATTTCAGACTTAGCGCGGTCAATGCCCACAACCTCAATGGCATCTGAGCTATTCCCCCGAATGCCTGCCGTATCGCTCACCACCAGTTGCGCGCCGTGAAAATCAATCACACGCTCTATGACATCACGCGTAGTTCCAGCAATCGGCGAAACAATAGCCGCATCTCGCCCCACCAGCCAATTCATTAAGGATGATTTTCCAGCATTAGGTGGACCAGCAATAACCAGTTTCAAACCATCTCGAACTGCACCCGCCTTCGACGAAAGCTCTACTGCAGCCTCCAATTCAGTTCGTAAATTTTCAACGTTTGGCCTCACATGATTCCAAGCATCCTGAACCACATCATCTTCATCAACAAAATCAATGGCGGCCTCCACCATGGCCAATGCCGCCGTGAGTTGTCCGCGCCAACTTTCATAGACAGCGCTAGCCTCACCCATGAACTGACGCATAGCCAAGCGTCGCTGCGATTCAGTCTGTGAGCCTAGTAAATCTGCAAGCCCCTCAACTTCCACCAAATCAATCCGACCGTTCTCGAATGCGCGGCGCGTGAAAGCACCAGCTAGCGCCGGAACGACATTTTCAATTTTTGAAAATTCTGAAAATAATCGCATGACAACCGCAGGGCTGCCATGAACATGAAACTCCGCCATGTCTTCTGCCGTAACCGTTGCAGGACCTGGCAACCACAGCACCAACGCCTGATCAATGACATCATCACCGGATTTCAAATTGCGCAGCGAAGCAAAACGAGGCTTTGGCAATTCACCCGCTATCTGCAAAAGAACTTGTGAAGACTTTGGGCCTGAAACCCGGATGACCGCAATCCCGGCCTGACCCACTCCAGAAGACACTGCATAAATGGTCGAATTCTCAATCATTTCGGATTCGAATCGATACCATTCATGCCCTCCAACCGCTAGGCATTCATCGAGTCAAAGAAATCGCTATTGCCCTTGGTCTGGCGCATTTTATCGACAAGGAACTCAATGGCATCAACTGTGCCCATTGGGTTGAGTATACGGCGCAGCACATAAGTCTTCTTCAGCACACCGGCCTCAACCAGCAATTCTTCCTTACGTGTACCCGACCGCAGAATATCAATAGATGGGAACACGCGCTTATCTGCGACTTTGCGGTCCAAGATGATTTCTGAGTTACCGGTCCCTTTGAATTCTTCGAAAATAACTTCGTCCATACGGCTGCCTGTATCAATCAAGGCCGTCGCTATGATCGTCAGCGAACCACCGTGCTCAATATTACGTGCCGCACCAAAGAAGCGCTTGGGACGTTGCAAGGCATTGGCATCCACACCACCGGTCAGAACTTTGCCAGATGAGGGCACAACCGTATTGTAAGCCCGGCCAAGCCGCGTAATCGAATCCAACAAAATAACCACATCGCGGCCATGCTCAACCAAGCGCTTGGCCTTTTCGATCACCATTTCAGCAACCGCTACGTGACGAGTTGCAGGTTCATCAAATGTTGACGAAATTACTTCGCCCTTCACTGAACGCTGCATGTCTGTCACCTCTTCCGGCCGCTCATCAATCAGCAAAACAATCAAATAACACTCCGGGTGATTGGTCGTGATCGAATGGGCAATATTCTGCAACAAAACGGTTTTACCTGTGCGTGGCGGCGCCACAATCAAACCCCGCTGGCCTTTGCCAATAGGCGCCACGATATCAATAATCCGCGCCGAATAATCTTTGCGTGTCGGGTCCGAAATCTCCATTTCCAAGCGCTGATCTGGATAGAGCGGCGTCAAATTGTCAAAGTTAACTTTATGCTTCGCCTTTTCAGGGTCTTCGAAATTCACAGTGTTTGGTTTCACCAAAGCAAAATAACGCTCACCATCTCTTGGCCCCTTCACCGGCCCTTCAACAGTATCACCCGTTCTCAGAGTAAATTTTCGAATTTGATTGGTGCTGATATAAATATCATTGGGGCCTGCGAGATAATTCGCATCGGCTGAACGCAAAAAGCCAAAGCCATCCTGCATGACCTCAATCACACCTTCGCCAATGATCTCCACATTACGTGCGGCAAGGTTTTTCAGAATCGCAAACATCAATTCCTGTTTGCGCAAAGCACTGGCGGTTTCCACCTCAAGCTCCTCAGCCAAGCTTAAAAGCTCGGCAGGAGACTTACGTTTAAGTTCGGAAAGCTTGATCTCTTTGAGATCGGCAAGATCGGTCATATGATTTTCTTTTTGAAAAAGAGATTGGGCAGGACGCGCAACCTATACGAAGCAGAACGCCTCAATGATCAGCGCATAGCACTAAACCAGAAGAAAAATCAAGCAAAGGGTTTCACGACCACAAAAATCACAATCCAAATCAGCAAGACTGTAGGCACTTCATTTAGAATCCGGAAATAACGCTCTGACCGCCCGCGCCAACCGCCAGCAAATTTCACACAATAATATTCAAGCATGCCATGATAAATAACCAAACCAACCACACCCAGCACCTTCAAGGACAACCACGGATCAGACCACGCAAACCCCGACGCCTTCACTAAATATCCTCCTGTCAGCAGAACAACCAGACATGCCGGCCGCATGATAGCTTTCAGTAGACGCCGCTCCATGATTTTGAATAAATCATCAATATCAGAACCCAAAAGTTGCTTTGCGTGATATACATAAAGCCGCGGCAAATAAAACAACCCCGCCATCCATGCCACAACAGCAATAATGTGCAGTGCCTTGATCCACAAAACCATCATGCTCGCCCCGCATCATAATCACGCACATAATCGACAAGCTTTCCCACCATTGCAGGATCGACCTGTGGCGCAATTCCGTGGCCTAGATTGAAAATATGACGCCCCATTGGCACGCCATCCAAAACCCTGCGGACTGCCAATTTCAAATCATCAGCACTTCCAAGCAAAGCAGTTGGAGCCAAATTGCCTTGAACAGCAACACCCAAAGGTAACGTCTTTAAAACCTCACACAACAGACAGTCTTCCTCAACACCTATTGCCGAAGCATCACATGCTTTCGCAACCAAAGCATGCAACTGGCCCACACCGCGCGCAAAAACAATAATCGGAAAACCCGGATAAACCGCACGGACCCCATCAACAATGCGTTTAATTGGCTCTATCACCAAACGCTGAACCGAGCCTGATGGCAAGTCACCGGCCCAACTGTCAAATATCTGGACCGTCTCAGCACCCGCTCTAATTTGCCCAAGCAAATAGAAAATTGAGGCCTCAACAACCTTCTCAATCAACTCAGTGTACCAAGCAGGAGCTTCTAACGCAGCAGCCAAAGCACGACTGCGATCAGAACTTCTACCTTCAATCATATAGCTCACAACCGTCCATGGAGCGCCGCAAAAACCAATTAAAGTCTTCTCCTTATCGAGACTGGCCTTAACCAGCCCAACGGTTTCCCAAACCTTTTCAAACTGCTCAAATGAACCAACTGAACGAAGTTTCGAAACATCCGACCCATTTGCAACGGTTTCCAAAACGGGTCCTTCTCCTTCTCGGAAATCCAGCGAAAGGCCCATGGCATGTGGAACAACCAAAATATCCGAAAATAAAATGCCTGCATCAAAATCAAATCGGCGCAAAGGCTGTAAAGTAACTTCACAAGCAAGTTGAGGATTGTAACAAAGTTTCAAAAAGCTCCCGGCCTTCTCGCGCACCGCCCTATACTCCGGCAAATAGCGTCCAGCTTGTCTCATAACCCAAATCGGCCTTCGTTTCGGAATGTTATTATTCAAGACATCGAGAATTGGTTTCAAAATGATCACACCTAAACAAATAAGAATTATATATAGATTGTAGATTCTGTTGGCACGTGGATAACGAGAAAAAACCGATAACCTGAACTCCCATTTGGATAAACTGTGCAAAACTAATAATAAAGTCAAAAACTTAGATTTAAATCAAATAAAAACAATAAGTTAATTTGAAAACAAATTTCAACGTTCTATACCCAGCAATCCAAACCCAATTCCAAAAAGCTGTAATTGTTAATAAACCCTTAAAATGTTAGCCAACAACTTGACGTCTCCCCTGAAATATCAAATTTATCCACAAATAATCCCCATCCCATGACCAAGCTTATCCTCGCATCTACCAGCAAAATCCGACACACAATCCTGACCAATGCAGGACTTGAATGCGAGGCCGTGTCACCAACTGTCGACGAGTCTCGTCTGAAAATAGACATAGCAACCAAACCCATTCACAATTTGGCACTGGAATTAGCCAAACGCAAAGCTCTCTCAATCGAAAATCCAAAAGCTCTAATAATTGGCGCCGATCAAACTCTAATCTGCAATGGTATTTTTTATGACAAGCCAAGCTCTATCGCCGAAGCGACAACACAATTGAAAAAGCTGCGAGGCCAGAAACATATTCTCAATTCTGCAATAGCCGTAGCACTTGACGGCAAAATTATCTGGTCCACCAGCGCAACAGCAGAACTCATAATGCGCCACATTTCCGATGAATATATTTCAACTTACGTAGCAGCAAATGAACCACACCTTCTTCACTGCGTTGGCGCTTACCAGTTAGAAGGGCAGGGCGTCCAACTTTTTGATGAAATCAAAGGAGACTATTTTACAATTTTAGGCTTACCGCTGCTCCCCTTACTTGCGTTCTTGCGTCAAGTAGGCTTCTTAACAACATGATTAAAGCCTGTGTCATAGGTTGGCCCATCGCGCACTCACGTTCGCCACTCATCCATAACTATTGGCTGCGCCAAAATGCAATTGCTGGCCTCTATGAACGCATCGCCGTTTCACCCGAAGAACTGAAATCATTTCTCCAAAACTTGAAAAATAGTCCCTATGTGGGCTGTAATGTCACAATTCCTCACAAACAATTAGCTTTACCAGCGATCGACCACCTTGATGAAAGTGTAATTGCCATTGGAGCTCTCAATACTGTTTATGTCCGCAACGGCAAAACCTATGCCACCTCAACTGATGGTGAAGGCTTCTTCCAAAATCTATGTACCAGCCACCCCTCTTTTGATCCCTCACACAAAAAAATTACGGTGCTGGGTGCTGGCGGCTCAGCCAAAGCCATCATCGAACGGCTGCTGCGAGCCGATGTCTCTGAAATTGCATTAATCAATAGAACGTCAGAGCGCGCAGATGAGTTGAAATCCCAATTTGGATCAAGAATCAAAGTTACGGCACCGAATCAATTGCACAACGAACTCAGAACTACTGATGTACTCATCAACACAACATCGCAAGGTATGGTGGGTCAACCTGAGCTGCAAATTGATCTTTCAGCCCTCCCAAAACAAAGCATAGTGGCCGATATTGTTTATGTGCCACTCAAGACCCAACTGATCCGCCAAGCCGAAAATCTAGGCTTGCGCACTGTTCCAGGACTGGGAATGTTGTTGCACCAAGCCGTAGTTGGATTTGAACTTTGGTTTGGAATCAAACCCAAAGTAACCAAGGAAATCTATAACATCGTTGCTGCTGATATTGACCCGGATTATAAACCATGATCGTGGGCCTCACCGGTTCCCTTGCCATGGGCAAATCCGAAGTCGCCAAAATTTTCCGCAATCACGGCATCCCCATATTCGATGCGGACGCAACAGTGCATGAAATTTATAGCAATGGCAGAGCTGCAGAAGCGTTAATCCAAATTTGCCCCGAAGCAATTTTCGGACAAAAAGTGGACCGCAAAATTCTAAGTTCGCTGGTGGCCCAAAACCCAAACTTACTTGAATTAATCACCAACATCATTCATCCTCTGGTGCTTGAAGCTGAACAAGATTTTCGAAAAGCAAACATAGATAAGCTAGCAATCATTGACTCACCCCTAATACTAGAGGCAGGCCGCGCCCGTGACATGGATTTGCTGATCGTTGTTTCAACTCATCCCGAAATACAAAAAACGAGAGCTTTGGCCCGCCCTGGAATGACGGCGGAAAAATTTAAGCTCATCACGTCAAAACAAATGCCTGATGATGAAAAGCGCCGCTGGGCAGATTATGTCATCGAGAATAATGGGTCTTTAGAAGAATTAGAAGCCGTCACCAAAGCTCTACTCAACGAAATTAAAAGCAAACATCATGCGTGAAATAATTCTAGATACAGAAACCACAGGCCTCTCACCCATCACCGGTGACAGGCTTGTTGAAATCGGTTGTGTCGAACTGATTAATCACCTTCCCACTGGCAAAACATATCACATTTTCCTCAACCCAGAGCGCGATATGCCCAAAGAGGCCGAAGCTGTGCATGGCCTTTCGGCGCAATTTCTAAAAGATAAACCACTATTTAAATCTATTGCCCAAGAATTCTTAGACTTCATTCAAGATTCGCCCTTGATCATCCATAATGCCAGTTTCGATATGGGCTTCATCAATACCGAGTTGGCAAATATCGGTCGCGATGCAATTCCAGCTTCGCAAGTAATTGATACATTGCAGCTGGCAAGAAAAGCCCATCCCATGGGTCCAAACAGTCTTGATGCACTCTGTAAGCGCTATGGGATTGACAATTCCAAGCGCACCAAACATGGCGCTCTGCTCGATTCAGAGCTTCTAGCTGAAGTCTACTTGGAGCTAATCGGCGGCAGGCAAACCGCCCTTATATTGCAGGCACAATCTATTGCGCGCAAAATCGAAGTCCAAATTGAAGACCGTAAGCCGCGCCGCCGCCCTGCTCCACTTTCACCAAGATTGACTGACGACGAAATCAATCTGCATGAAAATCAAATCAAGACATTGGGTTCAGATAGTTTTTGGCATTAAGCTTGAGCCACCGCTTGTTGCTGCAAACGTTTTTGATACATTCCAGCAAAATCAATAGGGTCAAGCATCAGCGGCGGAAAGCCACCATTGCGCGTGGCATCAGCTAAGATTTGGCGGGCAAATGGAAACAACATGCGGGGGCATTCGATAAGTACAGCAGGATGCAAAAGATTTTCTGGAAAATTTTCCAATCGGAACATACCAGCATAAAGCAAATCAGCTGCAAAAATCACTTTGCCGTCAGATGTAGCCTTTGCGTCTAGATGCAATTCAACTTCAAAATCTGAGGGACCAAGATTTCGCGCATTTACATTCACAGAAATATTTATGTCTGGCTGCTTTTGTTGTGGAGCAAGCGACAAAGGAGCATTTGGATTTTCAAAACTGAAATCCTTCAAATATTGTCCGAGAATTTTCAGAGACGGTTGTTGACCAGGCTGAGGTACAGGTGCAGTTAGACGCGCAGCAACAGCCTCGGCGACACTCACAACTGCTGGCTGAACATTGGCAACTGGCTGTGGCTTTCTGGCAGTTCCGTTCGCAGGTTTGGCTGGTGCCTTACGCGCTGGAGCTTTTGGAGCCGGTTTGATTGTCTTTGCCATTTTTGCCTCGTCTGATATGTGTTTCCGCCAAAGCGGTCTCTCAGATTCCCAGCTAACATGAAGGCAACTGAGCCGCAAGTGATCTGGATCGGTCATATCTCTTGGGATCAAGCGGCAATATACCTATATAGCATTAAAATATGAGAAGGATTTAGCGATTGTTTTTTGACCCCACAAATCTGGTACTGATCATTGCAGCCATCATGGTGTTCTGGAAATTGAAATCTGTGCTCGGCCAAAGAACAGGCTTAGAGCGACCACCCCAAATGCCGGTTGCCAGACCTGAGCCCAATTCAAATATTATTGATTTGAAGCCCAACCCCCAAATAATTGAGCCGATTTGGAAAGACCATGCCGAAGCCGGCTCAGCGCTTGCCCTCGGGTTAGAATCGATTACCGCTGTCCAAAAAGATTTCAATGCTTCTGAATTTTTAAGTGGTGCAAAATCAGCCTATGAAATGATCTTGTCTGATTTTGCCAAAGGCGACAAACAAAGCTTAAAGCCTTTGCTCAGCACCCAAGTCTATGAGAGTTTTGTTTCTGAAATCGACAAACTTAAAGCAAACAGCCAAACCAAACTGTTTCAGTTCGTGGGCCTCAAATCATCAAAACTGCGATCTGCAACCATGACGGGAAAACGCGCCACAATAGAAGTATTGTTCAACAGCGAAATAATCAATGCAACGTTAGACCAAACCGGCAATCCCATTTCAGGTGATTCTAACGCTATCACTGAAGTAACTGAAAGCTGGACTTTTGAACGCGACCTGGCTTCGCGCGACCCCAATTGGAAGCTGGTCGCAACCAGTGACGCCGTTGAATGAGGATTTGGCTGTGTTTATTCTGCCTCATGCTCATCACCACTCATATTCGTGCAGAACCAAAAATGTTTGAGTCTGTTTCCATAGCAACACTACCTGGTTGGAAAAATGACGACCACAGCAAGGCTTTGGAAACGTTTCAGCGTTCTTGCCAAGAAATCCTCACAACGGCCCATGGCTTCAAACGTCACGCAAAATTTGGCGGTGAACTATCTGATTGGCAAATGATTTGTAAAGCAGCGCTCAAGGCGCAGAATGCCAAAACGTTTTTCGAAGAAAACTTCCTAGCCTTTAGAATTCATGATCCTGATCGCCCACCAGGCCTCTTGACTGGTTATTATGAACCTGAAGCTGAAGGCAGTCTCACCAAGACTGCTGACTATCAAGTGCCGGTTTATCGCAAACCTCAAGACCTCATTGCCTTAACAGAACAAGATCAAGCAAAAACTGGTGCGGCTTATGGCAGGCTCGTTGGCAGCAGCACCATACCCTTTTTCACCCGGAAGGAAATTGAACAGGGTGCCCTCGCCAACCGTGGCCTAGAAATCGTCTGGCTCAAAAGCTGGGTTGATGCGTTTTTTATTCACATTCAAGGCTCAGGCCGTGTGAAGTTGCCAGATGGCAAGTTCATCCGCCTCGCCTATGCCGCAAAGACTGGACAACCTTACACAGGCATTGGTGGCGTGCTGCTGGCCAAAGGTGTGGGCACAAAAGACACAATGTCTATGGAGCTATTGCGGAATTGGATGAAAGCCCATCCTCATGAAGCAAGAGACTTAATGTGGAGCAATAAGTCCTTCATCTTCTTCCGACAAATTGAAATTCCATCAGCAGATTTGGGCGCATTGGGAGCCCAGCAAGTAAACCTCACACCCTTACGCAGCCTGGCCGTCGATCGGTCTATCTGGATGTTTGGAACACCCATTTGGATCGACACCAGAACACCGCCTGAATCTGGCGCAAAGCCATTCCAACATTTGATGGTGGCTCAAGACACAGGCACCGCCATCAAGGGCTATGTGCGTGGCGATGTCTATTGGGGCTGGGGTGAGGATGCCAGTTTCAATGCTGGTCACATGAAAAGTACGGGAGCAATGGTGGTGCTGTTTCCAAAACTGGTCGCCGCGCGCTTGAAATTATGAGCCGCAAAAATTTCGAAGTACCAGATCACGGCCTATGGGATGATGTAAAGAGCGCCATCCAGCCGCTCTCCTCGCGCAAGCAGCTCAAAGCCAAGCCCAAAATTGCTGGCGTAATTTTGCTGCGCCATGCGGTGGTGGAGCCCACATTCATCCGCAAGCAACTTCGCACCGAACCACCTGCCATTTCAAGTTTTGACCGTCGCACCACGCAAAAACTTGGCCGTGGCCATGCCGAGCCCGAAGCACGGATTGATCTTCATGGCGAAAACCTAGAAACAGCCAGGTTGCAACTCATGCACTTCCTCTCAAATCAGCGGCAACGCGGAGTGCGTTTGGTATTGATAATTACTGGCAAAGGCGCGTCGCCCTTTGCCCGCCACACGCTCCACGGTCACACCCATTTCCACACACCTGAACGCGAGGGCAAATTGCGCCGTGAAGTTCCTACGTGGTTTCACGAAGCAGTTTTCCGAGCTCATATTGTGGGTTTCCAGCCCGCTCACCCAAAGCACGGCGGTGGTGGGGCCTTCTACGTGAAACTCAGAAAACCCGAAGGCGAATAACATGACCCCCTTCGGCGCCAAACTCCGAGAACTTAGAGCCGACCGAGGCATAACATTGGCAGACATGGCCACAGCCATCCGCGTCTCAAGTGCCTATCTTTCAGCTTTGGAGCATGGCAAACGCGGCAGACCAAGCTGGCATCTCGTCCAAAGCATTATTGCATATTTGAATATTATCTGGGACGACGCCGAAGAACTCGTAAAACTCTCGCGCATTTCGCACCCCCGCATTACCATAGACACATCAGGCCTCGACCCCGAAGCCACTGAATTGGCCAACCGCCTCTCAAAGAGCATCGCAAAATTAGACAAGGCCACGGTGAATGATTTGTTGGAACGTTTGAAGGCAAAGTGAGCACATAAAGATATCTTTATGTAGATATTGCGAAAGCCTTCGGCCCATGCTATCGCACACCCAAGATTTTCAGGAGTAAACTCATGTCCAAATTCACCGATTATTATGTCGCCGATCTCAAGCTTGCCGATTGGGGCCGCAAAGAATTGGATATGGCTGAAATTGAAATGCCGGGACTCATGTCCACCCGTGCAGAATATGCAGCAACCCAACCTTTGAAGGGTGCGCGCATTTCAGGCTCCCTGCACATGACTATTCAAACAGCAGTGCTGATCGAAACATTGAAAGCCTTAGGAGCAGACATCCGCTGGGCTTCCTGCAATATTTACTCAACTCAAGATCATGCCGCAGCGGCAATTGCGGCTGCAGGCATTCCGGTGTTTGCATTCAAAGGCGAAAACCTAAAAGAATATTGGGCCTTTACGGCAAAGATTTTCGATTGGGCTGATGGCCAACCCACCAATATGATTTTGGATGATGGTGGCGATGCGACACTTTATATTCTGCTCGGTGCGCGCGCAGAAAAAGATCCAACTTTGATTGCACACCCCAAAAGCGAAGAAGAAGAGTGCCTCTATGCTGAAATCGCCAAGCGCATTAAGGCGAGTCCTGGTTGGTTTGACACAGTGAAGGCCTCGATCATCGGCGTCTCCGAAGAAACAACAACAGGTGTTCATCGTTTGTATGAAATGCAAAAGAAAGGCGAGCTGCCATTCCCGGCAATTAACGTGAATGACTCTGTCACCAAATCAAAGTTCGACAATAAATATGGCTGCCGAGAATCATTGGTGGATGCCATCCGCCGTGGCACTGATGTGATGATGGCTGGCAAGGTTGCTGTGGTTTTGGGTTATGGCGATGTGGGCAAGGGCTCGGCGCTCAGCCTGCGCGGTGCTGGGGCTCGCGTTGTGGTCACAGAAGTTGACCCAATCTGTGCACTGCAAGCCGCGATGGATGGTTATGCCGTGCAAACTCTGCAAGACGTTGTGGCGACAGCCGATGTTTTTGTAACAGCGACCGGCAATAAAGATGTGATCACCATTGATGACATGAAACAGATGAAAGACATGGCCATTGTCTGCAATATCGGCCATTTCGACAATGAAATCCAAGTAGCCGAACTGAAAAATTTCAAATGGACCAACATTAAACCGCAAGTTGATCTGGTGAATTTCCCAAAGGGCAATCGCATCATTCTCTTGTCAGAAGGCCGTCTGGTGAATTTGGGCAACGCTACTGGCCATCCAAGTTTTGTAATGTCTGCGTCCTTCACCAACCAAACTTTGGCGCAAATCGAACTCTTCACCAACGCCAAGACCGGCAAATATAAGAATGAAGTTTATGTGCTGCCGAAACATTTGGACGAAAAAGTTGCAAGCTTACATCTCGAAAAGCTCGGCGTGAAATTGACCAAACTCAGCAACGAGCAAGCAGCTTACATAGGCGTTCCGGAAAAGGGGCCATTCAAGCCTGATTACTATCGCTACTAGAAATTAGAAGCCTCATTTCCGAAGCAGATAATTTGAGTCTATATCTACCAGCACATGCACCACGTGATTCGTGGGTTGATGGGCGATGGGCGGGGATGCAACGTGAAAGTTAAGGGCAGGGCATTTGGTCGGGCAATTTGGAAACCTGTTCCAATCGCGTGGTCCGCAGCATTATTGCTTGCAAGCACTAGCAACTCTGCATGTGCTGCATCAGCAGCCCTTGAGGCCACTGGGCTACTAAGCTCTGTCAGCCTGCTCTTTGTGGGTGCAGCACTTGCTGCTGCTTTGCACCGAATTCGAAAACTTCAGCGCTCTGAATATGCAAGCCGCAAACGCTTGGGTGACATTGAACACCAGCTCAATGAAGCTGAAGCCGCGATACAATCAGAAGCCCAAATACTTCTAACTTGGCGTGGCCGCGAGGCTTTGCCCGACCGCTTGTTTGGTAGCATGCATGGTCTCGTGAAAATACCGACGACATTGGTCGAGGTCATAGAGTTTTCAACTTGGCTAGAACCAGATTCAGCATCGATGCTACGCGATGGTTTAAGAACCCTGCGCCAAGCAGGCCATCCGTTCAATCTGAGTGTAAAAAATATGCGGGGCGACTTGCTCGAAGCCGATGGCCGTGCAGCGGGAGGATTGGCAACTCTGCGCTTTAGGCCATTGGCTGGCGATCGTCGCCAGGCAAGTGAGACACTCTACGACGCCCATAAATTGGCTAAACAAGTGGAAAGGCTAAGCGCATTGTTAGACGCAGCACCATTTCCAATCTGGATCAATGCAAAAGATGGCCCTCTGAACTGGGTCAATGATGCTTATATTAAAGCAACCGAGTCTGGAGATATTGATACTGTCATTAGAAACAATATTGCATTGGTTCGTCCAGAAAATATTGACACCAGTAAAGCAGACTCGAAGAATGCCATGATTGGCCGCGCCCGTGCCATTCAGCATGGCGCTATGCGCGCCTTCAATATTCATGAAATTGATCTGAACATTGGTAGAGCCGGCTTTGCAATTGACGTAACGCCACTTGAATCCACTGAAAAGGAATTAGACCGTCATATCAAGGCTCATGCTTCAACGCTTGATAAACTCAACACGGCAATCGCCATTTTTGGTCCCGATCAACGCTTACGGTTTTTCAATCAGGCTTATGTCTTGCTTTGGAATTTGGACGAAAATTGGCTTCAAACTCAACCCAGCGATGGCCAAATTCTCGATCGCCTGCGCGCCAGCAGAAACCTGCCGGAAGAAGCAAATTACCGCGAATGGCGAACCAAGCAATTAGCTGCCTACACAAATCTCGAAATCCGAGAAACCTATTGGTATCTCCCTGATGGAAGATCCTTGCGGGTCATCTGTGAACAACACCCATTTGGCGGGGTCACTTATCTCTATGAAAACCTTACTAAAGAATATCAGCTCGAGAGCCGCTATAATGAACTTTTTGAAGTTCAGCGAGAAACCTTAGATAATCTTGCAGAGGCCGTTGCTCTTTCAGGGTCAGATGGACGTTTGAAACTATTCAATCCAGCCTTCTCACAATTTTGGACGCTCGATGTGGCCTTCCTCAATCAAAAACCACACATGGACCAATTGGCACAATTGCCGAGTTTGAGTGCCGATTCACGAAAAGCCTGGCAAGATATCAAATATAGCGTGACTGGCATTGAAGCCAATCGCAAAGCTCATGATGGCAAGATGAACCAAGACGGCCGCATTTTGCAGTATCGTGCAGTTCCTTTGCCTGATGGCAATGCTTTGCTGACCTTTACTGATGTCTCCGATACTGCAAAAGCCGAACAAGCCTTGCGTGACCGCACAGAAGCATTGGAAGCAGCAGATCGCTTGAAAAACAGCATTCTTGCCAACGTGTCATATGAAGTTAGAACTCCCCTTACCAGCATCGTCGGGTTTGCCGAGACATTAGAATTGGGTTTTGCTGGTAAGCTTACGGACAAGCAGCGCGAATACATCATCGATATTCGCAAATCATCTGAAGAGCTAAAAGCCATCATAGATGCCATTATCGATCTATCAGCCATTGATGCAGGCCAAATGGAGCTGCAACTCTCAACGATTGATGTAGCAATACTGCTCACAGCTACAGCAGAGAAATTCAACGAAACTTTACAGCGACGCAAACTCAAAATCGAAATTGAGATGGCGTCAGATGTTGACACAATTGTTGCCGATCAAAATCGGCTTGAACAAATTTTGACGCAATTACTTTCCAACGCTGCGGGCTTCTCACAACCAGGCAGTACAATTAAGATGGGTGCTCGCAAAAAGGCAGAGATCTTACAGTTCTGGGTGGCCGATAAAGGCCACGGCATTGATGCAGAATTCCAAGCAAAGGTATTTGAACGCTTCCAATCAAAACCAAGAACCGGCAGCCATCGTGGGGCAGGACTTGGTCTGGCTTTGGTAAAAAGCTTCACAGAACTCCATGGCGGCAAAGTTTCATTGGTTTCAAAAATCGATCAAGGAACCACTGTGGTCTGCAATTTACCGATCAAAGGTCCACACAAGCCGGAGCGGATTGAGACTCCGAAAAAAGGACATTACGCTGCGGCATGATTGAAATCCTTGAACGCCACTTCGAATTTCAGAACTCCGAACTAACTGAAAAATTTGCTGGCACAATTTCACTTTGGGCAAAATCAGGCCAACTTATTCTCTTGAGCGGCGACCTCGGCTCAGGAAAATCGACATTTGCGCGTGCCTTCATAAGGGCTATGGCGCTTAACGGCGAAGAATTCGATATTCCAAGCCCCAGTTTTTCACTCGTGCAAACTTATGACAATACAAGATTGCCCATTGCCCATGTTGATCTTTACCGTTTGACTTCAAAAGTAGAAGCTGAAGAACTGGGCATAGATGAGTTACTTTCCACACATATAGTCTTAGTAGAATGGCCGGACCACCTTCCGCCACTTGATGCGCCCCGCTTGCACTTGCATTTCTCCGGGACCGGAAACACACGGGCTGTCAAATTACATGCAGTTGGCGCTTGGTATAGTTCTCAATTGCGCAATGAAGTCATTGAAAAATTTCTGAGCACCACAAAATGGAAAGATAGACCCCGGACATTCTTTGAAGGCGACGCCTCCTCGCGGCGTTACGAAACCATCACATTCGATGGCCACAAGACGATCTTGATGGACATGCCGCAAAGGCCAGATGGTCCACCTGTCAAAAACGGCAAACCATATAGTGCCGTAGCCCACCTTGCTGAGGGAATAGAATCTGTAGTGAGGGTCAATCAAGTTCTGTTGGCGCATGGATACAGCGCGCCCGTTGTCGAAGTTTCTGATATTGCCAATGGCTTGGCGATGATTGAAAATCTTGGCAGCTCAGTTTTCGCGAATATGATGCGCAGTGGCGTCAGCATGCAAGAGCCGATGCAAACAGCGACCGACCTCCTCGCCGATATGGCCACTAAAAACTGGCCGCAAACAATTCCCAGTTACGATATTGATGCCCAACTCATCGAAACAGATCTTCTCGTTTCATGGTTTTGGAAATTTCTTCACGGCAATGAACCAAGTCAAAGTTTGCGCACCTCATTTGAAGCAATCTGGCGGCAAATTCTTCCACTTACAAAACCAGAACGCGCACACTGGGTGCTGCGAGATTTTCATTCGCCAAATCTAATTTGGATTCCGGAGCGTAAGGGCTTGCAGCGTGTGGGCCTTATTGACACACAAGACGCTGTTCTGGGCCATCCAGCCTATGACCTCGCGTCGCTGCTGCAAGATGCGCGCGTGGATATTGATTTTGCTTGGGCAGATGAGCTTTATAGCCACTATGAACATTTGCGGTCCCAACAAAAATCTTTCAACAAGATGAATTTCTCAACAGCCTATGCGGCACTGGGCGCCCAGCGTGCGACCAAAATCTTGGGAATTTTTGCAAGGCTCGCACAGCGAGACGGTAAACCTTCTTATCTTAAACACATGCCGCGGGTATCCCGGTATCTGAAGCGCAATCTCGACCATCCCGAGCTTTTGCCGCTTAAATTGTGGTATCTCGAAAATATGCCCGAAGCCCTAGAAGTAAAGCCAACATGAAAGTAGGCCACACCGCAATGGTTCTCGCTGCCGGCTTTGGCACTCGCATGCGGCCACTCACTGATAGCAAGCCAAAGCCACTCATCGAAGTGGCAGGCAAACCGCTCATTGCATATGGCTTTGACCGTTTGGTTGAAGCTGGAGTAGCAACTGCTGTGGTCAATGCGCATTATTTGCCCGATCAAATTTACAGCTGGTGTGAAAATCAGACCGTCCTGAAAACTATTGTCTCGGACGAAACGGATGCGATCCTCGATACCGGCGGTGGAATTGCACGGGCACTGCCTCTACTTGGAACCGATCCATTTTTCGTTTTGAACAGCGATAGTTTTTGGATTGAGAAAGGCCAACCTGCGCTCAAGCGGTTGAAATTAGCCTGGACCGACCAGATGGATTGCCTGCTATTATTGTGTGATCCTAAAAACACAACTGGCTATGAGGGTAACGGTGATTTTTTCTGCGCTGCGGATGGAAAACTAACACGTAAACGCAATGATTTAAAACCAGCTTTGGCTTATATTGGCGGCTACCTCGTTCATCCACGCCTCTTTGCCGATGCGCCCACCGGCAAATTTTCGATGAACCATTTGTGGGATAAGGCAATTGCTGCACAACGTCTTTTTGGCTTAGAACATGCTGGCCATTGGTTGCATGTGGGCACGCCAAGCTCAATTATTGAAGCAGAACAGTTTCTCAAAATGGAATAGCAAATGAACGCCTCGGGTTGCCGCGTCTACAACATTGCTCCAGGCGGAGATTTTTTGCATGTCTTGGCCCATGAGATTTTATTGGGCTTTCCATTTGCTAATCCACACCGCGAAAACCCACCATTGCCGAACTGGACAATTCTGCTCCCGACGAGACGCGCAGCGCGCATCTTAGGATCAATTCTTGGCCAAGAGTCTGGGCAGCGCGCAGTTCTTTTGCCGACTATCAAACCTATCGGCGATATTGACGATGGCAGATTGCGCGATGATGCCAATGTCGGAGATATCCCACTGGCTATATCCCGAGCGGGTCAGCTCTTTATGATGTTGGATATTCTCAAAAATTGGGCCGTGCAAAACCCTCAAACCGCAATAGCCTCTGAAATTCAAGCCTCGCAAATACAAAGCCTTGCACTTGCAAGCAGTCTGCTCCAGCTCGTTGATCAAATGGAGACCGGTGAAACCAACTTTGATTTATTATCTGAGGCCTATAATATCGAACTCTCAGAACACCGCTCGTCACTTCTGAGTCTTTTGGGCCTGCTGAAAATTGAGCTCCCGCAAAGACTATTGAAGGAAAACCTGATGGGTCCTTCGGCGAGGCGCAGCTTACTGATAAGACTTGAAGCTAATCGTCTAGCGCAAACCAAATTGCGCGGTCCAATTATAGCAGCAGGTTCCACCGGAACAATTCCAGCAACTAGAGCACTGCTGAGCGCAATTGCCCATCATGAACAAGGTGCCGTTATATTGCCTGGACTTGATTTGCAAATGACCGCTGATGACTGGAGTACAATCGGACCTGACCACCCGCAATTTTCATTGCAAAACTTGATTGCGGACATGAAGGTTGAACGCAAAGACGTAGTCCCGCTTAATTTCGGCAACGTCCAGCGGAATTTCGTGAGTGCTGAGCTGATGCGTCCATCAGCTACTGCCGACCGTTGGCATGTCACACTAAAGGCTCACACAGAAGACATTAACAAAGCACTGGAGCATCTGCACCTAATCTCCGCTCCTGACCGCCACTTTGAATCAAGAGCGATTGCCCTCATCCTGCGCCATGCTCTAGAAACACCAAAACAAACGGCAGCGCTTGTCACGCCCGACCGTGATTTAGCCCGCCGCGTCAAAGCCGAGCTGCGGCGTTGGAATATTGAAATTGATGATTCAGCTGGTGAGCCGCTGCATCACCATGGAATGGCTTGCCTCGCGAGCCACGTTTTGCAATCAGTTGCCAATGGACTAACGTCCGCGGGTTTTTTGGCACTATTGTCTCATGCAGATGTCTCACTCGGGATGAGCCGAGAAGAGTTTCAGAGAAACTTAGCCAATCTCGAAATTGTGGTACTGCGCGGTCAGGGAGATAACCTAGGTCTGGTGGCACTGCAAAATTCAATGGCGCGCGCTCTAGAGGCCAAACGCAGCAAAGCACGAGTTCATCCACAGGTGTTAGCATTGACAGATGATGATTGGATTTCGCTCCAAATATTTTTAGAAACGGTCATCGCTATTCTGGCGCCCTTATTATTTGATAAAATACAGTCAGCGGAACAATCAATTTTAGAGTTTGAAGTAGCACTCAATAAGCTTGCACCCGATGCCGATTGGGGCCTCGTTGCAAATCAAAATGTTACAACATTGATGGATGAGCTGCGCGGTGAAACCAGCCGTTTGCAGAACGGTCGTTTTTCCGAACTTGCCCCGATTATTTTACATATGCTGCGAGAAAAAACTCTCCCAACGTCAAGCTCTTCTCATCCGCGCCTTGCAATCTATGGCGTTCTTGAAGCACGTCTAGTGCCAGCTGACATTCTAATATTGGGCGGTCTGAATGAAGGGAGCTGGCCTCCTCAGCCTGATCCAGGCCCATGGCTAAACCGCTCCATGAGAACACTGTTTGGGATGCAGTTACCTGAACGTGACATAGGTTTATCAGCTCACGATTTTACTCAATGTCTTGGCTATGACCAAGTCTACATTACAAATGCAAAACGCTTGGATGGGGTGCCGAAAATTTCTTCACGGTGGCTGTTGCGTTTGCAAACTATTATCAAGGCAGCTGGTCTGAATGAAAATGCAGCCCAAGATAATACATGGGTGGAATTGGCACAGGCCTTAGACGCAAACCCAAACCATAACCCACACACTAAACCACGGCCAACTCCATCCCCAGCCGTGAGACCAACTCACTTCAACGTAACCGAGGTCGAAAAACTCATTCGTGACCCCTACGCAATTTATGCAAAGAAAATACTCAAAATTGAACCCCTGCAAAATCTCGTTCTCGAGCCCGATGCAGCATTGCGGGGAACATTGTTTCATGAAGCACTTCGAATTTGGAACCAACAACAGGAAATTTCACTTGCAGGTAACCCGCATCAACTACTTTTGAATATTGGCGAAACTCTCTTCGAGCCACTCAGTAACAATTCGGAAATAGCTACATTCTGGTGGGCGAGATTCAAACGGATTGCACAATGGATCGCCGAAGTTGAGCCAGATTTTCGCCAATCTCTTGTCAGAGTTCACGCAGAAATCAGCGGACAAATCGAGTTTGAAATTTCAAACATCACCCATAAATTAACTGCCAAAGCCGACCGTATAGATGAACTTGCCAACGGAAAAGCGCGCATCATCGACTATAAGTCAGGATCGCCCCCAACTGCAAAAACGGTGCAAATTGGCATCAGCCCGCAATTGCCATTAGAGGCAGCGATAGTGTTGGCGGGAGGGTTTAAGAGTTTGCATTGCAGCTCAATTGCAGAAGTAATGTATCTTCACATTACGGGCTCTACTCCAGCTGGAGCTGTAAAAATCATCGATGCCCAAGATGGTCAATCACTGGATGACTTGGCTAAAACGCAATTGCAAGGCTTCAAAAACCTTTTGTTTAAATATCAGAACCCTACGCAAGCTTATCTTCCACGCGCCGCAATTCAAAAAGAAGAGGAAACCACAGACCACGACCATCTTTCTCGCTATAAAGAGTGGATCTTGGCAGGCGAAGGATGAGTAAGAAAAAGTTCACTCCCACGCAAGCGCAGCGCAATGCGGCCGATCCACAACACACTGTTTGGGTGACAGCAAATGCTGGCTCCGGCAAAACCCACGTTTTGGTAGAGCGCGTCGCCAGACTTTTACTAGCAGGTACTGAACCCGGCGCAATCTTGTGCATCACATATACCAAAGCAGCGGCCACTGAAATGTCAGCGCGGCTATTTACGCGTCTTGGTAACTGGGCAATTATGGATGAAACGGCGCTCGTCGATGAGCTGACGGAATTATGTTCGGAGGTTCCTGGAACCGAAAGATTACGGGATGCTCGCAGGCTGTTTGCCCGAGCCTTAGAAACACCCGGTGGTCTCAAAATTCAAACAATTCACGCCTTCTGTGAAAAACTACTCCAACAGTTTCCAGTTGAAGCTGGAATGGCGCCGGGTTTTCATGTGATGGACGACCGCGACACCGAAACCCAGATTTCGACAGCTTTCACGGAAGTCTTATCGAAGGCCAATCTATCCAAAGATGAAAAATTAGCGGCAGCCTTGGCCAACGTGATTTCGCATGTTTCCAGCGGGAGTTTTGAGAGTCTCATCAGACAGTTTTTGAGCAACGCAAAAGGCCTGCGAAATATCTTAAACACGGAACTGGACGATAAGGGATATGCCCTCATACTTAAGAAAAATTTGGATGTGCCACTCGGTGCGACTGTCGATTTACTTGCGACTGAAATTTTCTCAATCGATCGCAATTCCTATCGCCGCCATGGTGATATCTTATCCGGAGTGAAGATTCATGGAAAGCACGATACCGCAAAGTTTCTGAAAAATGTTGCAGATGAGCCCTGTGGACTTGAAATTTTCAGATCACTTTTTCTCACGGGAAGTTTGGAGCCAAGAGCAAGTCTGATTTCAGTTGCAACGAAAGAAAGCCATCCAGCGACCGCAGATTTTTTGATGGCCGAACAACAGCGTATAGTTGACTTACTATATCTTCACGACCTGTTATTGCGCATAGAGGCGACAAGCAATGTCTTCACAATTGCCAAAGCCGTCCATAATAGAATTGAAATCAATAAAAAACGTCAAGGGCATTATGACTTCGATGATTTAATCAATCGCACAAGTATGTTGTTGACAGCCTCACGGGCGGCGCAATGGGTGCTATATAAGCTAGACGCCGACCTTAAACACATATTGGTTGATGAAGCGCAAGATACCAGCCCAGCCCAATGGATAATCATCTCGGCACTGGCGGAAGAATTTTTTGCCGGCCAAGGTGGGTTGCAGAAAAATGATCGCACGCTTTTTGTGGTCGGTGATCGCAAACAGTCAATTTATAGTTTTCAGGGCGCAGACATTCATGCCCTTGCAAAAGCCAGAACAGTTCTGTCTTCGCGCATAACCAGTGCCGGAAAATCTTTGTTGGAAGTTGATCTTGATATTTCATATCGAACTACAACAGAAATTTTGACTGTGGTTGATTTGGTTTTCCCACCAAATTTGCCCAGATTTTTGGGTTTTGATTTGGATGATAGCTCGGAGAATCCACACCAATCCAATCGCATAAATGAGCAGGGGCTCTTTCAACTCTGGCCTATTCTAGAGGCACCGCTTGATGTAGCTGAGGATAGGCCTTGGGATGCTCCGGTTGATCAGGAACCAAACCAGTCAGCCCGGCGATTGTTAGCGCGGCAAATTGCGGAAACTATAAAATCTTGGATCGGGAAACGTGAGTTGAAGCCACGAGATCGGATGATTGAAGCTGGCGATATTCTAATACTCTTCCAATCAAGAGGCCCGCTTTTTTCGATGTTGCTTTCGGAGTTGCGAAAATTGGGCGTTCCGGTTGCAGGTGCTGATCGGTTAAAATTGCAGGAAAGCATAATTGTCCAAGATCTCTTGGTGCTGCTTCAGTGGCTGCTTATTCCGTCGGATGATTTTTCATTGGCCTGCGTATTGAAGGGTCCACTGCTGGACCATGCCGTTTCAGAAGACGCGCTGATGCAATTGGCAATTGGTCGTGGGACTGATTCCTTGTGGAGCAGGCTGCAAAGCAAACCAGATGCAAATGTAACGAGATTGCTCGAGCTGCAAAAGGATGCCAGAAAACTAGCGCCCTATGAATTTTTTGCAGACATCTTGACTAAAGCGCGAAACACCGTCTTGAAGCGATTAGGAACTGAAGCCATCGATGCAAGCAACGCATTTCTAGACCAAGCAATGGCTTATCAAATGGAGCATGGGAATTCTCTACTGGGCTTTCTCCATTGGTTTCAATCGAGTGACACAAGTATCAAGCGCGAAATGGAACAGGCAGCAGGTGAAGTGCGTTTGATGACTGTTCATGGTGCTAAAGGACTAGAGGCAAATATTGTATTGTTGGCCGACGCGGCCACGGTTCCGACAGGTGGTCGAAATGAACCAGTTTTGCTCAACGCGCCAAACAACAATAATGGCTCAACAGTACCACTATGGTCGCTTGGAAACTTGACCGATGCCCCAAGTTTACAAAATTGGAAAGATAACGCGAAGATGAGGGCAACGGCTGAGCGCAACCGCTTGCTCTATGTGGCGATGACCAGAGCTTGTGATGAGCTTCATGTCTGCGGCCACAAGAGCTCCAAGACCATTCCAAGTGAGAGCTGGTATGCGACGATCAAAAAGGCAATCGAGAACCTTTCTACAGATCAAGCAAATATAGCATCACCAACAGCTCCAGCAGAGGGTGCAGGAAAACGTGATGTTGCGCCGAGCACGTTGCCAACATGGGCTCTGGAGCGACCCGCAGAAGAAGCTGGCAAATCGATCTACAGCTTGACTGCGCTGGTCGAAAAACCCGAGGCAAAGGTCCAAGCTAAATATTCGAGAGCGCAACGCAGAGGTACCGAAATTCATGCGCTGTTGCATGAGCTTTCAAATATGGTTGAGCCTCGTCGCGAGCAATACACCAAAAACTGGGCCAGACGTCTCAACTACACCCAAACGGAAGCCCTAGATCTCCTAAGGGTGATGAATTCATCCGAACTAGAACCATTTTTTGGACCAAACAGCCACGGCGAAGCGGAGATCCGTGGTATGTTACCAGATGGCCGCGAAGTGAGCGGAAGAGTTGATCGATTAAATATTCTAGAGCATGAAATTTTCGTATTGGACTATAAAACTGATCGCAATGTTCCAGATTTGATCGAGAATTCGCATCCCTACACCCATCAAATGGCACTTTATTCAACTCTTCTGGAACAAGCTTATCCTAACCGAAAAATCAAAGCAGCCTTGCTCTGGACGCAAAGCGCCAAACTTATGTGGATTGAACCGCACCTCTTAAGCTGTCCACCTGATCAAGTATTGGCAGAGTTAGAGCCGGAAGCACCTTGACCAAAGCGCTCAGCGCTCCTACCTCTAGTGCTAAGTAACCGATTTGGAGAATATAGCATGTCCACCCACAAAGTCACCGATGCAAGCTTTGAAGCAGATGTCATCAACTCAACAACGCCGGTTGTCGTCGATTTCTGGGCGGAATGGTGTGGCCCTTGCAAAATGATAGGGCCTTCATTGGAAGAAATTGCCAAAGAACTTGGCCCCAAGGCGAAGATTGTGAAGATTAACATTGATGAGAACCCTGGTGCTCCAGCTAAATATGGCGTGCGCGGCATTCCAACTTTGATGGTGTTCAAAGACGGCAAGCTTGCAGCAACGAAGGTTGGTGCAGCACCTAAAAACCAATTGCAAAGTTGGATCGAAAGTTCAATTTAACGCTTGGCGGCACCGCTAACCAGAGAGGGCGTTTCGCCGCTGTGTTCTGCAAGCACGTGGCCAGCAAGATAAAGCGAGCCACAAATGATAATCCGTGGAGCAGGTTTCAAAAGTGAAGCCTGCTCCAGCGCATTTTCCAGACTGCTTGTGGGCGATGCCTGCAAGCCATTTTCAATTGATATTTGAGCCAAATCTTGAGCGCTAATGGCATTGGCTTCATCAGGAATGGTGAGCGTATAAACCTTGTTTACAACGCCCTTAAAATTGCTGATGAAGGCACTGGGATGTTTGGTATTGAGCATGCCCCAAATCATGCATGTTTGACGTTGAGGCATATCCCGCAAAGCCTGGGCCAATACAACACCAGCTGGACCATTGTGACCACCATCAAGCCAGAGCTCGGTTTCGGGCGACACATATTTGCTTAAACGACCTTTGCCCAAGTTTTGCAAGCGAGCCGGCCAAGTAACATTCTTCAGTCCAGCCGCAATAGCATCATCGGAAATGCGAGCGTCATACAGTGCGCGAACTGCTGCTATGGCATTACCGGCGTTATCAATCTGATGAGGTCCAACGAGCGCTGGCATTGGTAAATCCAACAATCCGTCTTCATCTTGAAACACCAAGCGGCCGTGTTGGGTGTAGCTTTGCCAATCCTGATTTGCAATTTTGAGAGGTGCGCCAATTTTATCCGCAACTTTTTCAATCTCATCGCGCACTTCGGGCGACTGAGCACCCACGATACCTGTGCTGCCTCGCTTTAAGATGCCAGCTTTTTCGCGGGCAATCTCTTCAATCGTATCTCCCAAATATTGCTGATGGTCCAATCCAATCGATGTGATAACGCTCAACGCCGGATGATCAATCACATTGGTTGCATCCAATCTTCCGCCGAGTCCCACTTCCAAAATCAGATAATCCGCTGGCGTTCTAGCAAAGGCCAGAAATGCTGCCGCCGTGGTGATTTCGAAAAATGTAATTGGTTCAGAACCATTCGCATCTTCGCATTCTTCTAAGAGTGCCGAAAGTGCATCTTCTGAAATCAGCTCTCCCGCCACAAGGATGCGCTCATGAAAGCGCACAAGATGAGGCGAAGTATAGGTGTGAACTTTTAAGCCAGCCGCCTCGTAAATGGCGCGGATCATGGCGAGAGTTGATCCTTTGCCATTGGTGCCTGCAATGTGGATGGTTGGCGGCAAATCACGCTCAGGATTTCCAAGTTTGGCCAAAATGCCATGCATCCGGTCCAAACTCAGATCAATAATTTTAGGATGCAGGCTGAGAAGCCGCATCAATATCGCATCACTGCGGGCCATTATTAGGCAGGCACCAAAGCCCCTTCGGGCGCTTCATAGATCGAAGATTTTGTCAGCATCCGAGCCAGACGTGAAACAGTAGCCTTCATCTCATGGCGATGCACAACAGTATCCACCATCCCATGGTCTTTGAGATATTCTGATCGTTGAAAACCTTCGGGGAGTTTTTCGCGAATTGTCTGCTCAATCACGCGCTGACCCGCAAAGCCAATAATGGCATTGGGCTCAGCTAAATGTACATCTCCAAGCATCGCATAAGATGCCGTAACGCCACCTGTCGTTGGATTTGTGAGAACCACGATATAGGGAAGTTTTGCGGCACGAAGCTCTTGTACTGCAATCGTAGTCCGCGGCAATTGCATCAGAGAAAGAATACCTTCCTGCATGCGCGCACCACCAGAAGCCACGAACATAATGAAGGGGCAACGTTTAGTAACAGCAAAGCGCATGGCTGCAATAATTGCATTCCCTGCGGCCATACCAAGTGAACCGCCAATAAACCCCATATCTTGGACAGCGATCACCATGACTTGGTCATTGACCTTGCCGTAACCAGCTTGAACGGAATCTTCGACGCCAGATTTTACCTTCGCATCTTTCAAGCGATCAACATATCGTTTTTCATCTTTAAATTTCAAAGGATCAATTGCCGCCACGGGTGCTGCAAGCTTTTCAAACTCACCCATGTCAAACATGGTTTTGAAACGCACGTCTGCCGGCATGCGGTGGTGGACGTTGGAACCCGGAAATACAAACTGATTGGCTTCAAGGTCTTTATAATAAACCATTTGACCCGATTCAGGATCTTTAATCCACATATTCTCGGGCACATCGCGCTTGGCAACACCAAGAAGACTGCGAATGCGCGGACGGACGAAATTCTTGATCCAGTTCATAGTTTAACTCCTTACGCCTTTGGCGATTTCGGCCACCAGCTTATGAACAGCTTTGGGCGTTTTAGCGGTGGCTTTGCCTTTTTTGTCGAGGCTGTTTGCAATAGCACTTACCAAGGCCGAGCCTACAACAACTCCATCAGCATCCTTGGCAATGGTGCGGGCTTGTTCAGCCGTCTTCACTCCAAAACCAACAGCAATAGGCAATGAAGTATGTTTGCGCAGGCGGTTCACGTTGGCTTTTACGCTCTTCAAGTCTGGCGCTTTGGTGCCGGTGATGCCGAGCACGGACACATAATAGACAAAGCCTGAAGTATTTTTAAACACAGCAGGTGCGCGGTTGTCATCAGTGGTTGGTGTTGCAAGTCGAATGAAATTCATGCCTGCTGCCATGGCGGGCAGGCACAACTCATCATCTTCTTCCGGTGGGAGATCAACAATAATCAGTCCATCAGCGCCTGCTTTTTTTGCATCGCCTAAGAACTTATCAACGCCATAAACATAAATGGGATTATAATAGCCCATCAACACGATGGGTGTTTCAGTGTCGCTTGCGCGAAATGCTTTTACCATTTTCAAGGTTTTCTTCATCGTCTGGCCAGAAGCCAGCGCACGAAGGCCGCCAGCCTGAATTGCCGGGCCATCAGCCATGGGATCAGTGAAAGGCATGCCGAATTCAATTATGTCGGCACCTGCCTTGGGCAGTCCCTGAATAATTTTCAACGACGTATCATAATCAGGATCACCAGCGGTGATGAAAGTCACAAGTGCGCATCGGCCTTCTTGTTTGAGTGCAGCAAAGCGGCGGTCAATACGCGTGCTCATAATGTCACTCCCAGAATATCGGCCACGGTGAAAATATCTTTGTCGCCGCGCCCACACATGTTCATTACCATTAAATGCTCTTTGGGAAGTTTGGGGGCAATTTTCATGACATGAGCTAGTGCGTGTGAAGGCTCAAGGGCTGGAATAATGCCTTCAAGTTTGCAGCAAAGCTGGAAGGCTTCTAACGCTTCTTTGTCAGTCGCCGACACATATTCAACCCTCTTCATATCATGCAGCCACGCATGTTCAGGGCCAATGCCGGGGTAATCGAGGCCTGCAGAAATTGAATGGCCTTCCATAATCTGGCCATCGTCGTCCATCAGCAAGTAAGTACGGTTACCATGCAAGATCCCCGGTTTTCCGCCTGTGATCGAGGCTGCGTGTTTTTTCTTAAGGCCGTGGCCAGCGGCCTCAACGCCAATGATTTTCACATCCGCATCATCCAAGAATGGATGGAACAGGCCCATGGCATTCGAACCACCACCGATGGCAGCTACTAATGAATTAGGCAGACGACCCTCGCGCTTAAACATTTGTTCTTTAGTTTCACGACCTATTACCGATTGAAAATCGCGGACCATTTCAGGATAAGGATGTGGGCCCGCAACCGTGCCAATACAATAGAATGTGTCTTCCACATTGGCGACCCAATCGCGCAACGCCTCATTAAGCGCATCTTTTAAAGTGCGTGAGCCAGATTTGGCTGGCACCACAGTTGCCCCCAAAAGTTTCATGCGGAACACATTGGGCATTTGGCGGGCAATATCCACCTCACCCATATAGATGATACATTCCAGCCCAAAGCGCGCGCAGGCCGTAGCTGTGGCAACACCATGTTGGCCAGCCCCAGTTTCAGCGATAATGCGCTTCTTGCCCATGCGGCGGGCAAGCAGAATTTGACCCATCACATTGTTAATTTTATGAGCACCTGTGTGATTGAGTTCATCGCGCTTGAAATAAATTTTGGCACCGCCCAAATGTTCGGTCATCCGTTCAGCGAAATAGAGCGGTGATGGACGTCCGACATAGTGCTCCAGAAAATCATCAAGCTCAGCTTGGAAAGAAGCATCTGCTTTCGCGTCCTTGTAAGCCTGTTCCAATTGCAGGATCAGTGGCATTAAAGTTTCAGCTACAAAGCGACCACCATAGATGCCGAAGAAGCCTTTTTCGTCAGGGCCGGTGCGATAGGAGTTTGGAGTGGTCATAGTCTATCCTCGTTTGGCGCAGTTTTAGCGGCCCTGATAAATTTGGCAATGAGTTCAACATCCTTGATGCCATAAGCAGATTCAACCCCTGACGAGACGTCAACAATTGGCGCTTTCGTGATCTGAATTGCTCCAGCCACATTGTCTGGGTCAAGCCCACCGGAAAGCATGAATTGGCCACGAATGTTGGTGAGTAATGTCCAATCAAAGGTCAAGCCATTGCCACCCGGGAGAAGGCCCTGAGGAGCCTTTGCATCAAACAAGGTCAGTGCTGCCACATCGCGATAATCGTCTGCCGAGGCCACATCGATTGCCTTCTCAACTTTAATCGCCTTGATGATTGGTGTGTGCGTGAGCGTGTGAATTTCAGCAATACGCTCCGGAGTTTCTTTGCCATGGGCTTGGATGTAATCAGGACTTATGGTTTCGACAAGCTTGAGCAGGAATGCGTTATCCGCATCAACGACCAAGGCTACGATATTGGCCTTCCCGCGTGCTTGGTTCGCCAGAGTTGCGGCAAGTTCAAGGGAAACATTGCGCGGGCTTTTGGGGTAAAAGACAAGGCCCACCATATCAGCGCCATTGTCCAACGCTGCTTGCAGTGTGTCAGGCGTTGAGAGACCACAGATTTTAACTTTTGCCATTATGTAAGGCTCTGCAATATGTCGTAGGCAGCTTGTGCTGGATCAGCAGCACCAGTAATGGCGCGGCCAATCACTAAAATATCAGCGCCCGCTGCAACAGCAGCTTTCGGTGTGGCGATGCGTTTTTGATCGTGCGAAGCCGCATCAGCTGGCCGTATTCCGGGCACTACCGTAAGGAAGTTTCTCGGCAAGGACTTTCGAATATGGATAAGATCAAGCGGGCTGCACACCACGCCATCTAGCCCGGCTTCATGGGTGAGCTTGGCCAAATTCAGCGCATGTGCATCAGTTTCGCGGTTATCAAATCCGGCTGCCCAGATATTATTATTCGACAGTGACGTGAGAATTGTAACAGCAATCAGTTTCGTATCGCCGCGCACTGCATCACGCGCTGCTTTCATCATATCAAGTCCACCAATAGCGTGAATATTGGTGATGGCGGGCTTTAATGCCAATAGCGATTTTAGTCCCTGTGCTACCGTGTTAGGAATATCGTGTAGTTTCATATCCAGGAAAATTGGCATGCCCGTTGAGGCCACGGCTTCATAGCCTTTTGGGCCATGCGCATAGAAAAATTCCATGCCGATTTTCATCATGCTCACTTTGCCAAAAAGGAGTTTTGACAAAAAAACTGCCCTCTCCAAGTCGGGCGTATCTAACGCCACACATATAGGATTGTTTTTGATCATGATTAGGTCCTAGCGCAGAATTTTCAGCTGCGCAAATGAACCATCACTGCAGCCGCCAAATCTTCCAGCGCTGTGCCGCAAGATTTGAACAGTGTAATTTCCGCATCGGTTTTGCGGCCCAATTTTGTGCCACGGCAGAGCTCAAACAAATCACCTTGCACGTGTTCAAACTCAAATTGCCCTTCGGCCTTTGCTTGAATCAGATCGCCAGCTTCCACTTCAGCACCCTGCCGCGTATCCACATAGACCCGCGAGCAGCCAACAGCTTCCGCATCGGTCTCGCGCATAGTAGGTTTAAAAGCGCCGGCAAGATCAATATGTGTGCCCGGTTTGAGCCAAGCTCCTTTGATAATAGCTTGCGTTGAGCTGGTGATGCCAGAAATAATATCTGAGCCGGCCATAGCCGACTGCAAATCCGTAACGGCGCGTGCTGCAAATCCATCTACCGACAATTCTTTTGCCAAGGCTTCTGATTTTTCCAAACTGCGATTATAAATCAGCACAGTCTTGATTGGTCGCATTGCTGCATGAGCGCGCGCAAAATGAGCACCCAATGCACCAGCACCAATTAACAAAAGAGCAGACGAATCTTTGCGAGACAAGAAATCGGAAGCAAGTGCGCTTGCAGCAGCAGTGCGGCGGCGCGTGAGTTCAGTTCCATCCATCATAGCAACCGGCGCTCCCGTTGCATTATCAATGAGCAAATAAGCACCTTGCACCGTGGGCAAATTCAAAGCGGAATTATCGGTCTTCACAGTCACAGTTTTAAGGCCTGTGAAGTGTTTACTCCACGCAGGCATTAACAACAGCGTAGTCGCATTTGAAGTTTCATGATGATGGCGCACAGGTGTTTCAATTTCGGCGCGAAATCCTTCGCGAAGCGCTTCAACAATATCTTTGTAAGGAGCCAGCGTTGCCAGCTCACCAGCCGAAATCCACCTCACGGTGTGAGGCCAATATAGGGAGTTATTGCTTGCTCTGGCGCAAGTTGATCTTTGTTGGTTTCAAGCTCATTTCTTAAGGACGTAATCTCGCGACCACGCTCGCGGGCCAATTTGCGATGCTTGCCTTGGCCCAGCCAACACGTAGCCCAGCCCACCACAAGTCCGATGAAAACACCCAATACAAATAACAACCAAATGGGCATTGTAAGTGAAAGCACGGGTGACTCTGACGAGAAAGGATCAAGCGAAAGCCTTGTCCATTGTCGATTGGCTATAGCAAAGCCGATCACCAAAACAGCTATTGGAACACCAACCATCCAACGGAGAATGCGCAGCAATATTTTAGGCCTTGTCGTTGAGGCGGGCGCGGAGTTCTTTGCCGGTCTTAAAGAAGGGCACACGCTTAGGGGTTACATCAACACTTTCACCAGTGCGTGGATTTCGACCTGTTCGACCATCACGCTCTTTGACTGAGAACGCACCAAACCCTCTCAACTCAACGCGCGATCCGCCCTTCATGGCATGGATCACTTCATCGAAAATTTTATTGACGATGCGTTCAACGTCGCGGTGATAAAGGTGGGGATTTTTGTCGGCAATCTTTTGCACGAGTTCAGACTTGATCATGATTGTGGTCCGAATGTTATTCGCATGGACTAGAGGGTGCCAAAGTGAAGGGCTTTCGTCAATAGCAAAGGGCCAGCTCCATTCCTGAAGCTGGCCCCATAATTTCTAAGCGATTAAGCTTCGCTGTCTTTTTTCTTCAAAGCAGCTTGCAAAATGTCACCAAGTGATGCGCCTGAATCAGACGAACCATATTGTGCAACAGCTTCGCGCTCATCGGCAATTTCCATCGCCTTGATCGAAACGTTAACCTTGCGCGCCTTGGCATCCATAGCCGTAATCAAGCCATCGAACTTTTCACCAACCGCAAAACGATCAGGGCGTTGACCATCACGGTCGCGCGCCAAGTCGGCACGCTTCACGTAAGCTGTGATGTCAGTATCAGCGATGCGCACTTCAAGTCCGCCATCTTCAACCTTCAACACTTCACATGTTACTTTCGATCCCTTGCGCGGTGCGCCACCTTCTGCCTTTGGAGCAGATGAAGTTGCGGCTGCACCAGAACCTTCGGTGAGTTGCTTAATGCCAAGCGAGATGCGTTCTTTTTCTTGGTCAACATCAAGAACAACGGCTTTCACCATATCGCCCTTTTTGTAATCCTTAATGGCTTCTTCGCCAGAACGCTTCCAATCAAGATCAGACAAGTGCACCATGCCATCAACATCGCCATCGAGACCAACAAACAGACCAAACTCAGTCATGTTCTTCACTTCGCCTTCAAGCACAGTGCCCTTTGGATACTTAGAAGCGAATGCATCCCATGGGTTGGCTTGAACTTGTTTCAGGCCAAGTGAAATGCGGCGCTTAGAAGAATCGATTTCCAACACTTGCACTTCAACTTCTTCCGAAGTGGAAAGGATTTTGCCCGGGTGAACGTTCTTCTTGGTCCAGCTCATTTCAGACACGTGAACAAGGCCTTCAATGCCATCTTCCAGTTCAACAAATGCGCCGTAATCAGTGATATTCGTTACCTTGCCCTTGACCTTAGTGCCAACGGTGTAACGTTCTGCAACGATTTCCCATGGATCTTTATCAAGCTGCTTCATGCCAAGCGAAATGCGCTGTGTATCTGGATTGATACGAACGATTTGAACTTTAACTGATTGGCCAACGGTCAAAACATCCGAAGGATGGTTTACGCGCTTCCACGCAATGTCAGTGACGTGCAACAAACCATCAATACCGCCGAGATCAACGAATGCGCCGTAATCAGTGATGTTCTTAACCACACCATCAACCACCTGGCCTTCAGCCAAGTTTTGTACGAGTTCTGAGCGTTGCTCAGCACGGGTTTCTTCCATCACAGCGCGTCGCGACACAACAATGTTGCCACGGCGGCGATCCATTTTCAGAATCACAAATGGTTGCGACACATGCATCAGCGGGGTCACGTCGCGAATTGGGCGAACGTCAACTTGTGAACCAGGTAAGAACGCAACTGCACCACCAAGGTCAACTGTGAAGCCGCCCTTAACGCGTCCAAAGATCACGCCTTCAACGCGCTCGGCTTTGGCAGTCATTTCTTCCAAATGAGTCCAAGCTTCTTCGCGCTTGGCTTTATCGCGGCTAAGAACAGCTTCGCCGAGAGCGTTTTCAATGCGCTCCAAATAAACTTCAACGGTGGAGCCAACTTTAACATCAGCCTCTTTGCCGGGCATCGCAAATTCCTTGAGTGGAACGCGGCCTTCGGTCTTCAAACCAACGTCAATAATGACGAAGTCGTTTTCAATCGCCAGAACCTTGCCCTTAACCACAGCATTTTCTGTGACCGGACGGTCGGCATAGCTCTCTGCGAGGAGGCTCTCGAAATCTTCTAATGTAGG
>JANOUE010000098.1:0-2505 GCA_031416755.1 Hyphomicrobiales bacterium | reverse complement strand
CTTTGTTCCGGAAGTTTTGGAACCCCAAAAATTTGAGGCCGCTCTGCATGATTGGGAGGCAACCCGCACGCTGATCTTTTGCGATGAAACCGCAACCATTTCGGATCCGTTACAAGCCTTAAAAGCTGTAAAAACCCCAGCCGCTATCATTGTGGGCCCCGAAGGCGGCTTTACCGAGCTAGAACGCCAGCACCTCAAATCTCTGCCTTTCGTCATAGGCATCAGCCTTGGCCCCCGCATTATGCGCGCTGATACAGCAGCAGTTGCAGTACTGGCTTTGGTCCAGGCCGTTATTGGCGATTGGCGCAGTTCCCACAAACCGTAATAAGACTTATTACAATCTGTGACTTGCCGCTGCCATCACGATTGCCTAAGTAGGGGCTGAAATGGGAGCTAAAACAAGTGAGCGGACCAACGCCCGATAATGCAGCAGCACGTGCACCAATAGAAAACCGAAACCAACTGATCAGCTATTTCACCGAAGGTTTTAAGCCAAAGGAAAAATGGTGCATTGGCACAGAACACGAGAAATTTCCATTTTATAAAAACACCCTTCGCCCGGTTCCTTATGAAGGCAGCAATGGCATTCGCGCATTGCTTGAAGGCTTGCGCGATGGTTATGGCTGGGAAGGCGTCTATGAGGGCGAGCATATTATTGCGCTGAGCGACCCAAATTCACTGGCCAATATTTCACTGGAACCAGGCGGCCAGTTTGAGCTTTCGGGCGCACCGCTGAATACCGTGAATGAAACTTGCAGCGAGATTTCAGAACATTTGAAACAAGTGCGAGCAATTGGCGACAAATTGGGAATTGGCTTCTTGGGCCTCGGTGCCAGCCCCCTATGGACCAGAGCTGAAACACCCGTCATGCCCAAAGGCCGATATCAAATCATGGCCCCTTACATGGATAAAGTGGGCACCATGGGCCGCGATATGATGTTTCGCACCTGCACCGTGCAAGTGAATTTGGATTACTCATCTGAAGCCGATATGGTGCAAAAACTGCGCAGCTCGATTGCTTTGCAGCCACTGGCCACAGCTTTATTTGCCAACTCACCATTTTTGGAAGGCATGCCAAATGGCTATCAATCTTTCCGCTCACATGTCTGGACCGACACCGATAATTCCAGAGCCGGCATGACACCGTTCGTGTTCGAAGATGGCATGGGCTTTGATCGCTACGTGGATTACGCATTAGATGTGCCCATGTATTTCGCCATGCGCAACGGCCACTATGTGAACACCGCTGGTGAAAGTTTCCGCAAATTCTTGGATGGGAAATTGCCGCAGCTGCCGGGTGAAAAACCAACCATGAAAGATTGGGCCGATCACCTCACCACAATTTTCCCTGAAGTGCGGCTGAAGAAATATCTTGAAATGCGCGGTGCCGATTCTGGTCTTGCAGATAAGCTTTGCGCGCTGCCAGCGTTTTGGGTGGGGTTGCTTTACGATCAATCATCATTGGATGCAGCGTATCATCTGATAAAATCAGCAACTGCTGAACAGCGCCAATCCATGCGCGATGATGTGCCGAAACTGGGCTTGAACGCAAAATTCATGGGCCACAGCTTGCAGCATCTCGCGAAGGACATTTTAACAATCGCTCGCATGGGACTAGTTGCGCGCGGGCGCAATGAAGAAAGTTTCTTGAATGTCTTGGATGAAGAAGTTCACAGCGGACATTCAAGGTCCGATGTCTTGCTTCACAAGTATAATGGTGCGTGGGGCAAAGATATCAGTAAAGTGTTTGCTGAAAACACCTACTAGTTCTCACTCCGCCGCCAGCATCAATCTCTGGCTTCCCAAACCCTCCTGCACATGCCGCGCTAAGGCTTCTACGGCAGAGCTGTGTTTGCCGGGTTTGCGAATCAGGCCAATGTCGAAAACGCCAAGGCGCGGAAAACCATCAGCCTCTGTCAGCACGCGCATGCCGGGGCGCAGGCAAATTTCTGGCATGGCGGCAATAGCCAAGCCTTGCAGCACGGCAGCATTGAGCGTGGATAAATTAGGGCTCGAATAGGCGATGCGATATTTGCGCTCGGCGTTGGTCAAAGCATCGACGACTAATTTGCGCCACATGCAACCCGCGTGCGATACCGCCAAAGGCAATTCCTCCAACAAATGTAAACTGTGGCGGGCTGACATGGCCCAAACCAATTCTTCGCGCCGCACCAACTCGCCATGTCGTTCGCCACAAAAAGTTATAATTGAGAGATCAAGTTCGCCGCGGTGCACGCGCTCATCCAAAACCGCACTGCTGTAACATTCCACATCCACCGTCACCATCGGATGGGTTCGGTTGAACCGCGCCAGAACTTCAGGCAAAAATATATCGGCATAATCATCCGACGCGACCTTAAATCATTTTTTAGGCGTTAGTATTTCGCGGAAAATGCTTTCTAAGCTTGGCCGCGAGGCACGCCTTCGCGTGGTAGTTCGGCGACCATTGCGATAGTTGCGCCTGCTTTTTGGCATAAGCGCTGTCATAATTCCCTTGAGGAGACC
>JANOUE010000097.1:0-14139 GCA_031416755.1 Hyphomicrobiales bacterium | reverse complement strand
CAACATGGCGATCAACACGTCACGGCCTGAGCGAATGCCGCCATCGGCTTGCACCCAGATGCGGCCGCGAAGATCGTTGGCCACCAAAGTTTGCTGCGTTTCAGCCAAGCCAATTTCCCATGGGGAACCGGCGTGTTTGATCGACGTGAGTGGGGAAGCGCCAGTGCCGCCTTCATAACCAGAAATGGTCACATGGTCGGCATGGGCTTTGGATACGCCTGCGGCCACTGTGCCCACACCCACTTCAGACACCAGCTTTACTGAGACTTGCGCCACTGGGTTTACGTTTTTGAGATCGTAAATGAGTTGAGCCAAATCTTCGATGGAATAAATGTCGTGGTGCGGTGGTGGGGAGATGAGACCAACGCCCGGTGTGGAATGGCGCACTTTAGCGATTGTTGCATCCACCTTATGGCCGGGCAATTGTCCGCCTTCGCCTGGCTTTGCGCCTTGCGCCATTTTAATTTGCATCATGTCGCTGTTGACAAGATATTCAGTGGTCACACCAAAGCGTCCAGAGGCCACCTGCTTGATGGCAGAGCGCATCGAGTCGCCATTGGGCAGGGGCACGTAGCGATCAGATTCTTCGCCACCTTCTCCGGTGTTGGATTTGCCGCCGATGCGGTTCATCGCTATGGCCAATGTGGTGTGGGCTTCGCGGGAGATTGAGCCGTAAGACATCGCACCCGTGGCAAAACGCTTCACGATATCTTTAGCTGCAACCACGTCATCCATGCTGATTGCGGTCTTGCCCATTTCTTCAGCGGACTTGATGCGGAAGAGGCCGCGCAAAGTTTTCAGCTTTTCGTTTTGCTCGTTGATGAGGCGGGCATATTCTTTGTATTTGTCAGATGAATTTCCACGCACCGCATGTTGCAATGTGGAAACAGTTTCAGCATTCCACACATGGGCTTCGCCGCGAATGCGCTGGGCGTAATCGCCACCCACATCAAGCGACGTTGAGAGAACAGGGTTTAAGCCAAATGCATCTTCGTGGCGGCGGAATGCTTCTTCAGCCACTTCTGCAAGGCCAATGCCTTCGATCTGCGTGGCTGTGCCAGTAAAATATTTTTTGATAAATTCGGTTGAAAGACCAATCGCATCAAAAATCTGTGCGCCACAATAAGACTGGTAAGTTGAAATGCCCATCTTGGACATAACTTTAAGAATGCCTTTATCGACAGCCTTGATATAGCGCTTCACCGCTTCATAAGCGGACACTTTTTCGTCGAGCGTTGGCAGTAAGGCTTCCAGCGTTTCAAAGGCGAGATAGGGGTTGATGGCTTCGGCACCATAGCCTGCCAGAGCGCAGAACTGGTGCACTTCGCGTGGTTCACCTGATTCAACCACAAGTCCTACCAAAGTACGAAGGCCCTTGCGGATCAAATGATGATGTGTTGCTGAGGTTGCCAGCAATGACGGAATTGCCACGCGCTCGGCTGAGACTGAACGATCGGACAGAACGATAATATTATAGCCATCGCCCACTGCGCGTTCGGCTTGGGCGCACACGCTGTCTAAGGCCGCTTCCATATATTCAGCGCCATTGGCGACATCATAGGTGATGTCGATCGTCACGGTACGGAATGAGTTTTCACGCACGGTGCCAATGTTCCTGATGCGCTCCAATTCTTCGTTGGTGAGAATCGGTTGCGATACTTCAAGACGCATGTGCTTTGATGTGCCTTTGAGATCAAGCAAGTTTGGCCGTGGGCCAATGAAGCTGACCAAGCTCATCACCAATTCTTCACGGATAGGGTCAATTGGCGGGTTGGTCACTTGCGCGAAGTTTTGCTTGAAATAGGTGTCGAGCGATTTGGCTTTATCAGACAAGGCAGAGACAGGCGCATCATTGCCCATGGAGCCTGTGGCTTCTTGGCCTGTGGTGGCCATCGGGGCCATTATCACTTTCAAATCTTCTTGTGAATAACCGAATGCTTGTTGGCGATCCAACAATGGCACGGCAATTTTTGGTCGAGCGGTTTTGGCCTTGGGCATATCACGCAGCACAACTTGGGTGCGCTTCAACCACTCTTTATAAGGATGAGCGTTCGAGAGTTCCTGCTTCAGGTCTTCGTCGGAAATGATTTTCTTTTTATCCAAATCGATGAGCAGCATTTTGCCAGGCTGCAAACGCCACTTGTGGGTGATCTTTGATTCATCGAAAGGCAGCACGCCCATTTCAGAGGCAAGAAGCACATGACCATCATCAGTGATGAGATAACGCGAAGGGCGCAGGCCGTTGCGGTCGAGCGTGGCACCAATCACTTTGCCATCGGTGAACACCATGGCGGCAGGGCCATCCCATGGTTCCATCATGGCGGCGTGATGCTCATAAAATGCCCGGCGATCATCATCCATCAATGGATTGCCAGCCCAGGCTTCGGGGATCAGCATCATCATGGCATGGGGGAGCGAATAGCCGCCCATGTACAAGAGTTCGAGCGCGTTATCAAAACACGCCGTGTCGGATTGGCCTTCATATGAAATCGGCCAAAGTTTGGACAGGTCTTCGCCGAGCACATCTGATTTCATGTTGGCTTGCCTTGCGGCCATCCAGTTATAGTTGCCGCGCACGGTGTTGATTTCACCATTGTGGCACACGAAGCGGTAAGGATGGGCCAAAGGCCAGCTCGGAAACGTGTTGGTGGAAAAACGCTGATGCACGAGCGCGAAAGCCGATTGCACGCGCTCATCTTTCAAGTCGATATAATAATTGGCCACATCAGTACCAAGCACGAGGCCCTTGTAGACTACGGTGCGGCATGACACTGATACCGGATAATAAGTGCGAGCCTTAACGCCCAGCACTTCCATCACGCGGTTCGACACCACTTTGCGGCAGACAAAAAGCTTGCGCTCAAACTGGGCTTCATCACGAATGGTGGGACCACGGCCGATGAACACTTGGCGGTGCTTAGGCTCGGTGTCTCGCACTGAATAGCCGAGAACTGTTGAGTCCACTGGCACAACGCGCCATCCGAGGATTTTCAAACCTTCTTCACGCGCCGTTTCCCACCAGATGCGTTCAATGTCTGCACGGTAAACTGGTTCGCGCGGCATGAACAAGAAGCCCACACCATATTGGCCCGCGGCTGGAAGTTCAAAACCCAAGCGCTTGGCATCGGCGGAAAAATATTCATGTGGAATTTGAATGAGAATGCCAGCGCCATCACCGGCTTTCGGGTCAGCGCCCACAGCGCCGCGATGCTCTAAATTGTGCAGGATTTCGAGGCCCTTGGACACAACTTGATGACTTTTAATGTTGTTGATGTTAGCATAAAGGCCAATGCCGCACGCATCATGCTCGTTGCGGGGATCATAAAGACCATGGGCGGGACGCATGCCTTCGGGCAAGTTCACGGATGCATTCATGGCGATTGGCTCCTAGATAGGTCAACTGTACTGACTTATCTATGCCATTTTAGAGGTTTTCGCGCAAGTAAAGAATCATTTTTGTGGTGAAAACGAAATAATATTGCGTAAACTCCGAGGCTGGCAGAATATTTGAAGGCTTAGGGCAAGCCTTTGTAGATCGTAAATACACCAACAGCGATCACTAAAGCCGCAAAAATGCTTTGTAATGTTGTTTTATGTTTGGTGAGTTTATTGCCGATCCATTGTCCTAACAGGCTGCCTGCAATGCCTCCACACAAGAACAGGCCCACTGTTTGCCAGAGAACTTCACCTGCCAAAGCGTAATTGCTTGCCGTAATGGCGCCGAAAACTGTGATGGCGACCAACGAAGTGGCAATTGCATAAGTGATAGGCATGCCGGTTGCCAGCATTAAGCCGGGCACGATGAGGAAACCGCCGCCAATGCCGAAGAACCCGGCAAGGCCGCCAACTCCTAAGGCAATCGTCAGCAGCCATGGCAACATATTACGAGCCGTGCTGAGATTAAGGCGCACATCGGCATCGCCTTCAGCGTCTTTGCGAAGCAACATGATGGTGCCGATTACCAACATTAAGCCACCAAAGAGGGCCAGCATTTTTGCACCGGGTATCTGCAGCGCAAGATATGAACCGAGATATGCACCTGCCATTCCGGCAGCGGAGAACACGATTGCGCAGGGCCATTTAACCAATCCACGCTTAGCCGTTAAAATCAAATTGGCAAGTGCATTTAGCGAAACCGCCACAGCACTGGTGCCGATTGCTACATGAACCGATGGCACTCCCACAACATATAACAGCAAAGGCACGGCGATGATCGAGCCTCCGCCACCCACCAGCCCCATGATGAGGCCAATGAGTACGCCGGAACTGATGCTCAATAAGTCAGGCATGGTTCCAAGGCATTCTTTTTAGAATATGCAACATGGCGCAGGTTCCGGAAACGCCGGAGAATAGCAGACCAGCACCAATGGCTCCTGTGAGCGCAAAGAAAGCGGGATGAATTGCGAAACCTAAGACTGCACCAATCAACACAGCAGACCCGGCCACGATTTGCATCTGGCGAACCAATTCTATTGGTTGATGGCGATTTAATGTGACAGGAAAGTTGGCGTTTTTCCAAGCATCAATGCCGCCGTCTAAGAGGAAAGCTTCACAGCCAGCAGTTTGTGCTAGTTCCTTAACGTTTGCGCTGGAGCGCATGCCGGTTTTGCAATGGAAAATTACGGTCTTGTGACCTTCGCCGACGCGGGTGTTTACTAATTGGGCAAGCGGGATGTTCTTAGCGCCAGCTATATATTCGCGCCTGAATTCGTCCGGCCCACGAATGTCAATGAGCAAGGCCCCTTGGGCAATGCGAGCTTGAGCGTCAGAAACAGAAATTTTGGGAAGTGACATTGAATACCTTTCAGCAGAAAATTGATTTGAGAGTTTTGACTATGCGTTTCACATTGGGATTTGAAACGCGATAAAATAATGTTTGGCTTTCACGACGATAATCGACCAAGTTTTCAGTGCGCATTCTGGCGAGGTGTTGGGATAAAGCCGATTGGCTCAATCCGACTGCATCACAAAGCGGCATCACGCTCATTTCACCTGCCTCTAAAAGCTTGCACAAAATCATCAGCCTTTTTTCATTGCCTAGGGCTTTCATGAAATTTGCGGCCTCTGTTGCATTAGCTTCAAAATCGGCCAAAGATTTGTCAATCATTAGAATTGTCATCGCGGACTCATTAAATTAGATATTGCTAATGTAGTAAAATCTAATGTATAGTCAAGTAATAATTTTTTGGAGGCTACATTTTGGAAAAAGTGATCATACGTTCATGCTTTGATGAACCGACAAACACGGTGAGTTATCTGGTTGCTGACCCGGCTACTAAAAAAGCCGCAGTGATTGATCCGGTTTTGAACTACGATCATAAATCTGGCGAAGCAACGGTGGCTTCGGCGGACGCGATTTTGGCCAAGGCAGCGGAGGAGGGTTATCAAATTGAGTGGGTTCTAGAAACTCATGTCCATGCTGACCATCTTTCGGGTGCGCCTTACCTCAAATTGAAGACCGGAGCAAAGGTTGCAATCGGCGAACATATTCGGGATGTGCAAAAAATTTTCCGGCCGATTTTTAATGCACTGGACGTATCAGGCACAGGATCTGAGTTTGATGTGCTGCTGAAGGACAGGGACAGAATCAAACTTGGCAAACTGGAAATTGAAGTGATGGCAACACCAGGCCACACGCCCGCATGTGTTTCTTATAAGATTGAAGATGCGGTGTTTGTGGGCGATACTTTATTTATGCCAGATTATGGAACTGCTCGCGCGGATTTTCCGGGTGGGGATGCCTGGCAGCTCTATCGCTCAATCCACCGTCTGTTGGCTTTGCCCCCTCAGACTCGCCTTTTTATGTGCCATGATTATTTGCCGAAAAATGGGCGAACCGAATTTGAGTGGGAAAGCACAGTGGCCGAAGAACTGGCTGCGAATGTGCATGTGGGTGACAAAGTGACCGAGGACGAGTTTGTAGCCATGCGCCATGCACGCGACAAAACCCTCTCGACACCAACGCTTTTGCTACCCTCTATTCAAGTGAATATGCGTGCCGGAAATTTACCGCCGGCGGATGCGAATGGGGTTCAGTATATTAAAGTGCCGGTGAAGCTGTTAAGCAGCGCTTAAACTGGCAGGAGACAATTTTGAATTTCGCATCTGATAATGTTTATGGCGTTCATCCGAAAATTATGGAGGCCATTGTTGCTGCTAATAGTGGCACCGATATTTCTTATCTTCATGATGAAGGTGCCAAAGTATTTGAGCGCCAGCTTTCTGTGGTGTTTGAAAAAGATGTGAAAGTGTTTCTGGTGTTGAACGGCACCGGGGCCAACAGTTTGGCGCTTTCGGCGTTGGTGCCTGCCTATGGCGGCGTGATTTGCCATGCATCAGCTCACATCAATACTGATGAATGCAATGCGCCGGAGCTTTTTACCGGTGGTGCTAAGCTGATCACCTTGGATGGCGCGGGTGCTAAACTTGACCCTGCTGCTATCTTGCGGAAACTTAAAAATAATTTTCTTGATGAGCATGGTGCAAGGCCTCTTGCCATTTCAATTACCAATGCCACAGAACTTGGCACTGTCTATTCGGTTGCAGAAATTACAGCGCTTGGCGCATTGGCCAAATCAAGACGCATGAAGCTGCATATGGATGGTGCGCGCTTTGCCAATGCTTTGGTTTCGCTTGGCTGCACAGCGGCTGAAATGACATGGAGGGCTGGTGTTGATGTGCTTTCATTTGGGGGCACAAAAAATGGTGCAATGATTTTAGAAGCCGTGGTGTTTTTTGATACCGAACTGGCGATAGATTTTCTCTATCGGCGCAAACGCGCAGGACAGTTATTATCCAAGGGGCGTTATATTTCTGCGCAGGCGAATGCCTATCTTGCAGATGGACTGTGGTTGAAGAATGCAGCCCATGCCAATGCCATGGCGTTGCGATTGGCGGCGGGTTTGCAAAAAACCAATGTGGTGCAGTTGAGCAATCTGGTTCAAGCCAATGAAGTGTTTTCGATTATGCCGCGAACACTGTTTGAGCGTTTGATTGCTGCGGATGCACGTTTCTATGAATGGCCAGTTGACGGTTTGGCGGATGATGTCGTTCACACGCGCTGTGTCTTGAGCTGGGCCACATCGGAAAATGATGTGGATCAGTTTCTTGCTTTGGTAAAGGAATTGGTTTGAAGCCGCCTTAAGCTTGCAGAATTTCCAACTGGGCGGTCCGTAAATTAGGTGTTAGGCCATGTGTCGCTGATCTTGTAGCCGTTAGGATAAGGATCATCGGGATCAAGCATCAATTGCGAAGTGCCACTGATCCAAGCGCTACCGGTAATTTGTGGAATTATTGCTTTGTGGTGTCCGACCGTTGTTTCACTGGCAATGCGGCCAATGAATTGCGAATCGATAACGCTGCGGCCCACATAGGTATCGCTCACAGCCATCAGTCCTTTGGCGTGCAGCACGGCCATCAAAGCAGAGCAGCCGGTGCCTGTGGGGGACCGGTCTAATTTTCCCGGATTAATCACACAGGCATTGCGCGAGGTGAGAATGTTGTTGTCGCGTGAAAGCGGCCCACGCATGAAGCAGAAGGAATAATGCTTCCACTCTGGAAGCTCGGGGTGGTGGAAGGGCAATTGCAGATTCGCGGCCTTCACCAGTTTGCGGCCGAGTTCTGCGATGTCTCGAGCGTTTCGCGGCGTAATTTCCAAGCCCAAATCGGCAGCATCTGCCATAACAAAGCTGTCGCCACCAAAGCCTGTGTCCACAACCACGGTGCCATGGCCTTCGACTTCCAGTTTTGCATGTATATGGTTGGCAAATGCTGGCACATTGGTGAGGGTGATAGATTGGGCCTTACCATTGGCGCAATGTGCCGTCACTTCGATCAGACCTGCTGGCGCTTCCAATATGAGGTGGGTGAGTGGCTCCTGCATTGGGATGATACCGGTATCCAACAGCACTGTTGCCACGCAGATGCAGTTAGACCCGGACATGGGAGGCGTGTCCTCGGGTTCCATGATGATGAAGGCGGCTTGGGCCTTGGGATTTTTGGGCGGCACCAATAAGTTGACATGGCGGAACACCCCACCACGCGGTTCATTCAGCACGAAGTTGCGCAAAGTTTGATCGTTAGCAATGAAGCGTGATTGCTCCCAAACTGTGTTGCCAGGCGGTGGGGCCACACCACCCACAATGACATCGCCAACTTCGCCTCCGGCATGGCAGTTGACGATGTGAATAATTTTGCTGGTTCGCATTAGGCCGCACCCGCCAAGCGTTGGTGCATCATAGATCGCCGGTCACGCATTTCTTGGCGAGAGCCTTATATTGCTTCACGGTGAATTGGATGGGGTTGCCGCCTGCCGAAGGATCGCGCACAGCCATTTCCGCCACTTCATCCAACCGTTTAGCATCAATACCTATGTCTTTGAGAGAATGAGGGATTTCAATTTCTTTGCGCAGGGCGAGCACCCATTTCAAGAAACCATTGAAGCCGCCTTTGATGCCGAGATAGGCTGCGGCGCGTTCAATATCTTTTTCAATCTTCTTGCGATTGGCCACCAAAACATAAGGCATGATAATGCCGTTGAGTAACCCATGGTGAGCGTCATACAAGCCACCGAAGGGATGGGAGAGGGCGTGAATGGCCCCAAGCCCACGCTGAAAGGCGGTGGCTCCCATGGTGGAGGCAACCAGCATGTTGCCGCGGGCATCAATGTCTTTGCCGTTTTTTACGGCTTTGACCAGGTTTTCTTTGACCAAAAGCATGCCTTCCAAACCTACGCCTTTGGCCAGCGGATTGTAGAAGGGTGCACAGTAAGCTTCGATACAATGGGCAAGAGCATCCATGCCGGTGGCTGCCGTTAGTTTTGGCGGAAGGCCAATTGAAAGTTCAGGATCGAGAATGGCAACCTTCGGCATGATGGCAGGATGAAAGATGATTTTCTTTTCATGGGTGGTGGGGTGAGTGACCACCCCCGCTCTGCCCACTTCAGATCCGGTGCCTGCAGTTGTGGGCACGGCGATGATGGGGGAAATTTTTGTGGCGTCAGCACGGGTGTACCAATCATCCACATCTTCTAAATCAAACACTGAAAGAGACTGGCCGTGCATCAATGCAATCATCTTGCCAATATCGAGGCCGGAGCCGCCACCAAAAGCAATCACGCCATCATGACGGCCGGCTTTATAGGCTTTCACACCGGCAATGATGTTGGCCTCAACCGGGTTGGGCCGCACATCGGAAAACATTTCGATAGCGAGGCCCGCTTTACGCACGTCATCGACAATAGTTTTCACCATGGGCATGGCGGCAAGGCCGGGGTCGGTGACGAAAAGAGGGCGTTGCATGCCGCAGGCTTTGCAATGGTCAGCGAGTTCTTTAATGCGGCCTGAGCCGAATTTAATTGCGGTGGGGAAATTAATGTTGCGATTGGGGATCATCATGTTTTCCTTAACAGGCGAGAGTTTTGACATGGCCTAGGCGGCCATAGGCGAGGATGGCGCGGTCGGAGGTTACAAGTATCAAATTGTTTTTCCGGGCCGTCTCAATGAGAATGCGGTCAAACGGATCTTTGTGGATATTTCCTGGTAAAAACGAAGATGCAACTAAAGTTTGTGGTCCCATTTCGCAGAGATTGGCTGAGGAACCTTTCAAAAAGTCTGCGAAAAATCGAAATGGGTCACCAGCAATTGAGAGCCGGCGACTTGCGACGCTTTTGCCGATTTCCCAAGATGAAATTGGCGAAAGAAATAGCTTTCCACTAAAGCTTGCTTCATCAATTTTAGAAACTGTTACCGGATTGATGCCGCTATTTTTAGTGATGAAAATGATCGCACATGTATCAAGGAGCAGACCTTCATGGGTCACTTTTTTCTTCCATTCCGCCGATCTCAAAATCTCCCCATTCCTTATGCAACTCCCAGAATGGTTCTTCTGGATTGAAATCTGGTGGCAGCGTGACCATCCCCTTCATTAAGCCCATGATCGACTTTCGCTTAGCTTTTGGTTTGTTTGCAAAGACCTTCGTTTCGACAGCTTCAGTCTTGGAAAAAAGATCTGGTCGAATTTCATGGCGAGGGATTCCGAGCTTGCGTTCAATCGCAACTGCTGCGGCAGGAGCAACGAGCCGCTTTTCCGACTCCCAGCGGGAAACTGTTGCCTTTGTCGTGTTAAGCAAATCCGCGACTTGTGCCTGCGTCAGACCCTCGCGGGCTCGGAATTTTGACAATGCATTCATGGAAACATTGTTACCACATAGGAAACTTCGTGTCAATATCGCTCAAAGCCGCGTTTCAGTTCCAAATCGGTTATGCGGCGGTCAAATTCGAATTGTTCCCACTTTGCGGTGTGGACGTAGTGGTCAACCACATCATCGCCCATGGCATTACGCAAGAATTTTGATTTGTCGAGAAGTTCGGTCGCATCGCGCAAGGTTTTTGGAATCTCGCGGAGTTTCTGGGTGTTGTAGGCGTCGCCAGCAAACACCGGTTCCAACTTCAGTTTGCGCTCAATGCCATCAAGGCCAGCGGCGATCAATGCAGCAAAGGCGAGATAGGGGTTGAGATCGGCACCACCAACGCGGCATTCCACGCGGATGGCTTTGGTGTCGGCACCGCAAAGCCTGTAACCTGCCGTGCGATTATCAAAACTCCACACTGCTTTGGTGGGTGCAAAAGTGCCAACCATGAAGCGCTTATAAGAATTGATATAGGGCGCCAAGAAATAAGTGATTTCGCTGGCATGTTCCAATTGGCCTGCGAGATAATGCTGCATCATTTCGCTCATGCCGTGGAGGCCGGCTTTGTCATAGAAATGTGATGTCTTGCCATCAGCTGACCAGAGTGATTGGTGCACATGCGAGGAATTTCCGGCCATGCCATAATCCCACTTGGCCATGAAAGTGATGGCCTTGCCTACATTATATGCGATTTCTTTGGCACCATTTTTAATGATCACGTGATTATCGGCCATTACCAAGGCTTCATCATATTTCACATTTATTTCTTCTTGGCCTGGGCCCCATTCGCCTTTGGAATTTTCAACATAAATGCCGGCACCAGCAAGGCCATTGCGCAAGGCACGCATATAGACCTCCTCTTTAGACGTTTGTAAAATGCCGTAATCTTCGATGTAATAGGCTGCGGTTTTCAGATCGCGATAGCCTTTGCTGTTGCAGGTTTCGAAACTATCATCGAATAAGAAAAATTCCAATTCAGAGGCCATGTAAGCTTTCATCTTCAGGGCTTCGAGGCGCTTCAATTGTTTTTTCAAAATTGCGCGGGGACTATGGGCCACGTCTTCGTGGGTGTGATGATCAAGCACATCGCACAGCACCAATGCTGTGCCGGGCAGCCAAGGCGTGCGGCGCAAAGTTGACATATCTGGCTTTAGAACAAAATCGCCATAGCCTTTTTCCCAGGATGTTGCTTTGTAGCCGGGCACCGGTTCCATTTCGATATCAACACCGAGCAGATAATTGCAAGCATGGGTTTCTTGATAGCCACCATCCACAAAAAATTGCGCATGAAAGCGCTTGCCCAGTAAGCGGCCTTGAAGATCTGTCATTGCGACGACCACAGTATCAATGGTGCCCGCTTTAACTTCGGCCTTCAGCGCATCAAGGGTTAACATTCCTGGTTTCATTTCTGGATTCATGTCTGGGTTCATTTTTTCTCTCCCTGTTTGGCTGCAGCTTGTTGGAGTGGAATGGCAAGGCGTTGGGCCCATTGCTGTTGGCCGCGGTCAGTTTCTATAAGGTCATTGCGAATTTCAATCATCACATGCTGTAGCCCGCGGGGGGCCGCATGCAAATTCAATAGGTGCAACACGCCGTCTTTTGGGCCGTAGGGCTGGTTCAATTGCGTGTTGAAACCGGGAAAGGATTTAATCAGGAGATTTGCAAGCCTAGCGTCGCGGTCAAATAACAAGCCCAAATCCAACTCACGGGTTTTGTCTTTATAGATTTTTGTAAAGCTGTGAATGGATACTGGAATGGCGCGTTTGCCATGGGCGGACCTTGTATCGAGAAAGCTTGCAATAGTGTTTTGGAAAGGACGATAGATTTCTTGAATACGTTGCATTTTTGATTGCGGACTGAGATTTTTATTTCCGGGAATTGGCGTTGTCTCGCTCAGGTCTGGGATCGCACCTTCGGCTTCTGGCGGGCGGTTGCAATCATAAGCGAGGCGCGAGTAACGCTGCAAAATGAGCGGGGCATCCAGAAGTTTGGACAGCAGACGCGCTGTGCCTTCGGCACCAATATCATAAGCAATATGGCGTTTGAGATCAGCTTCGTTCAGACCAAGGGTGCCTAGGTTTTTTGGCAGAAGATTTGAGGCATGTTCGCAGATCAACACAATTGGCGATGCGCCGTTTTCATTTATAATATAGCCAGCGTGTTCCTCACCAGCCGATAGAAGTTCATTCATTTTTGCATCCGTGGTTGTTTGCCCATCATTCCAGAATGAAAGCCTCCTGCCAAGGGTGGGAGTTTTTTAAGCGTGCCGCAAGTGCTGCAGGAAGTGTCGTTTACAAAGCGGCGTTTCAGCTTGGCGCGTTCACTACTCAAAAAACTTAATTCACGGCGCGAAAATGGAATTTGATTTTATTATTGTTGGTTCGGGTTCGGCTGGCTCGGTTATGGCTAAGCGGCTATCTGATGCTGGCAACACTGTGTTGGTTTTGGAATATGGTGGCACAGATCGTGGGCCGCTTATTCAAATGCCATCTGCCCTTTCCTATCCCATGAGCATGCAGCTCTATAATTGGGGTTTTGAATCGGAACCGGAGCCGCATCTTGGCGGCAGGCGCTTGGCAACGCCACGCGGCAAAGTGATGGGCGGATCGTCTTCAATAAATGGCATGGTTTATGTGCGCGGCCACGCACGCGATTTTGACACGTGGGAAGAGATGGGTGCAGCCGGCTGGGGCTATGCAGACGTTCTGCCTTACTTCAAGCGCATGGAAAATGTGGAAGGCGGGCAAGAAGGCTGGCGTGGCACCGAAGGCCCGATGCATGTAAAGCGCGGGCGGCTTAAAAATCCGCTCTATCACGCTTTCATTGAGGCCGGACGGCAGGCAGGTTATCCGGTTTCGTCAGATTATAACGGCCAGAGCCAAGAGGGTTTTGCTGAATTTGAAATGACGGTTCATGAGGGCCTGCGCTGGTCTGCTGCCAATGCTTATCTCAAACCTGCATTACGCGACGGGCGCATTAAGCTGGTGACGGGTGCCATGGCGCGGCGGGTTTTGTTGGAGGGCAAACGCGCTTATGGTGTTGAATATGAACTGGGCGGCAAGGTGCTGCAAGCCAAGGCGCGGCGCGAGGTGATTGTTGCGGCCTCCAGCATTAATTCACCGGCCATATTGCAACGCTCAGGGATCGGGCCTGCCGGGGTTTTGCAGCAGGCGGGGATTCCGGTTGTGCATGAATTGGCTGGTGTGGGCGAAAATTTGCATGATCATTTGGAAATCTATTTACAGTCGCGCTGTTTGCAGCCGGTTTCGCTGAACCGCGATCTGGGTCTGATTTCAAAAGGCATGATTGGATTGCAATGGCTGCTGTTTGGCACTGGCTTGGGGGCCACCAATCATTTTGAAGCTTGTGCTTTCATTCGCAGCAAAGCTGGCATTGAATATCCTGATATTCAATATCATTTCCTGCCTGCCGCCATGCGCTATGATGGCAAGGCGGCCTTTGCTGGCGATGGTTTTCAAGTGCATGTGGGGCCAATGCGCAGCAAGTCTCGTGGGTTCGTCCGTGTACGGAACAATGACGCCATGACCCATCCGAAGATTTTGTTCAACTATATGTCACACGAAGATGACTGGGAAGAATTTCGTGCCTGCATCCGCTTGACGCGCGAGATCATGAAGCAAGCTGCGATGGTGCCATATGCGGGTGAAGAAATTCAGCCGGGGGCAGAAGTGATTTCAGATGCACAGATTGATGATTTCATCCGCCAACATTGCGAGAGCGCTTATCATCCGTGCGGCACCAGCAAGATGGGCAGTGTGAAAGACAAGATGGCGGTGGTGGACCCTGAGTGCCGCGTCATCGGTGTGCAAAATTTGCGCGTGGTTGACTCAAGCATCATGCCGCAAGTGACCAACGGCAATATCAATGCGCCGACTCTGATGATTGGCGAAAAGGCGAGCGATCATATTTTAGGGCGGGGGATGCTGGCG